>JAIPFU010000053.1 GCA_021736505.1 Spirochaetia bacterium
GGTCAGCAGCACACTGTGATCATTCATCACCTGATTGCTAAGGGGACTATGGATGAGCGCGTGATGCAGTCACTGCGACAGAAAGCCTGCACACAGGATGATTTATTACAGGCTGTTAAGGCCGAGATTGCAGATGTAGATAATAATTTCTAGGTTAATTGCATATGTAGTGACAAACCCTGGATCCTAATACCCTCGCTGATATACTACGATTATGCCTAGACGTACTAAGTACAGTATATGTAAACGATGCAGAAAAACATTTGTTGGGGAGGGAGGTATATGCAGTTCTTGTAGAACTCATGAGGATACCAGGGAACCGGCACATAAGCGGGGATATGATGCAGTATGGCGGAAGATCAGAAAACAAGTGCTGCGTGAATTTGGGATCCCGAAGGATCAATGGCATTTATACGCGGTGGACCATAACCCGCCATACAATAAAGAAGTTGAGCCGGACCATACAAAATATACATTAATACCAAGATTGATCATAGAACATAACAGGAAGACAGCAAAGCAGGATACAAAGCGCGATGAAAAAGGAAGGTTTACCAGGGGGAGGGGGTAGTCAAATCCCTGGTATTTTACGAGGACTAACCGCGGCCTGAGGTTTTTATAAGTGATGTCAAAATGAGAGGTTCTTAAATGGCTGGCAGACCGAGGAAACCAAAAGGACAGAAACTCATCCAAGGGACCTTTCGAAAGGATCGTAATCCTGAGAAGGAGCCGACGTTTGATAAACCGGATCAGGATATACGACCACCAACAGGATTAAATAGGTGGGGTAAGAAATTCTGGCGTGAGCATATTAATGAGCTCATCGATTCAGGGGTGCTGACTGTTGCGGACATGCCTATATTTTATCAGCTATGTAAAAGCTGGGGGGACTATCAGGAAGCTGATTACGATATACATCACGGACCGGATAAGAAGAAGCGCAGTACTGCTGAATATAGAAAGGGTCGTGGATATCAGCGTAAATCTATGCCGGAGATGCTCGAAAGACGCGAGGCATGGGAACAGTTTTATAAACTGAGTATGCAATTGGGTATGACTCCATCATCAAGAAACAAAATCGATTTACAGGGTATAGAGAAAGGAAAAGAAGTAGACCCGATGGAAAAATTATTAGCGGAGGGTGACAGTTGAATTTTGCCGCTGAGCGGTACATAGATGATGTTCTCAATAACAAGGTTACTGTTTGTGTATATGTGCGTAAAGCGGTTGAGCGTCACGCTGATGATTTACAGCGACAGAATACAGAAGAATTCCCCTACTATTTTGATAGAGAGGCTGCTATTCGAAAGATAGAATTTACTGAACAGCTGCAGCACACTAAAGGGATATGGGCCAAAGAAAAGAAAAAAATCCGGTTGGAACCCTGGCAGCAATTTATAGACTGGTGTTTGTTTGGCTGGAAACGAGTTGGCAGCCGCACTAGGAGATTTACAAAAGCCTATATTGAGGTTGCCCGTAAAAACGGAAAAACGACGATGGCCGCAGCTACAGCGAATTATATGCTACTTGCGGACCATGAAGAGGGGGCGGAAATATATTGTCTTGCAACGAAAAAAGACCAGGCGAAAATTGCATGGAAAGAAGCGGACATGCAAATACAAAAACACCCGGTCCTGAGAAAACGCTGCAAGACGTACAAACAGAATAGCACCATAACCATACCTGGCACACAAACAATTATGAGGCCATTGGGTAAGGATTCAGATACAGAGGACGGCCAGAACCCCCATTTTGCGTTAGTTGATGAATACCACGCACACAAAACAGCGGAATTAGTAAATGTTATGGAAGATGGGATGGGATCCCGCGCGCAGCCATTAATGTATATCATTACAACAGCCGGGTACGATAAAAATCTACCATGTTTCCAGGAAGAGCGTTCATTAATAATCGGTATCCTAGAGGGTACGATGGACCCGAGGCCGGAGGATGTATTTGGTATTGTTTACACACTAGATGAAGGTGACGATTGGACGGATGAGAATGTCTGGGGGAAAGCTAATCCAAATCTAGGTATTTCTATATCAAGAGATTATTTACAAAGCCAGGTTACAAAGGCATTAAGTACACCGCAGAAACAAAACAGCGTATTAACTAAAAACTTTAATACGTGGACACAGGCAGTAAGCCGTTGGATCGGCGCGGAAGCCTGGGAAAAGTGCAGCGGCACTATCCCGGATCTATCCGGCCGGCCGTGTTACGGCGCACTAGACCTATCAACTAACATTGACATTACAGCATGGGTTCTATGTTTCCCGCCACAGGATATGGAAACGCAATACCATTATTTATATCGGTTTTTCATCCCGGAAGAAAATTTGCTGGACCGGGAGCGGCGCGATAAGGTCCCATATACATTATGGAGAGATCAAGGATTTATCACGACGACGCCCGGGAATGTCATTGATTACGATTTTATCGAGCAGCAAATAAAACAGGACGCGGAAACATATCGGCTGCAGGAATTTGCATATGATCCATGGAATGCAACGGAAATTACAAACCATTTGATTGATGAAGGGCTAGGAGGGATCCCGTTTAGGCAGGGTTTTGCCTCATTATCTGGATCGTCAAAAGATTTTGAAAAAAAAATACTATCGCAGGAAATAAACAACGGCGGGAATCCCGTCATGAAATGGATGATCAGCTGCACTGAGGTAAAGACGGATCCGGCAGGAAATATAAAACCGGTTAAACCAGATAGAAAGGCGACAGGAAAACGGATTGATGGTGTTGTTGCCTCAATTATGGCACAGGACCGAGCAAGTCAAGCCGGTTTTGCTGGTTCTATATATGAAAAACGCGGCGTATTGTCTCTATAAAAGGGGAATAGTATAGATGGGATTTTTTGGGAACCTAATAAAAGCATATAGAAGTGTTACAAATGGCGAGCTTACGCTAAAAGATTCTGATGGCTGGGGGGCTCTTTTACAGTCCAGGACCAACTCAGGAGCGAACGTTACGCCAGAAACAGCGCTGAATTTATCAACAGTTTTTTCCTGCGTACGACGCACCACAGAAACATTATCCACATTGCCGGTACATGTGTACAGAAAAACCGAAAGTGGAAGAGAAGAGGTACAACACCCGGTGTCCAGATTATTGAGTACTTACCCTAATCCGGAGATGCCGGCTAACGTATTCAAGGAGGTAATGCAGGGGCATTTGGAATTACGAGGATCCGCATATGCTGAGATTGTCCGGGATGGACGGGGTCGAGTAGTTGAGTTATGGCCGATTCATCCCGATAAAATTATCCCAGAACGACTCAGCACAGGGGAATTAATATATCGATATTTGCCAACAGATTATGTGTTCCAGAAGCGGAGAGTACTGCATATCCGCGGTTTCGGCAGCAATGGAATAAATTCATATTCCGTTATTTCGTTAGCTAGAGAAAGCGTTGGGCTGGGGCTAGCCGCACAAGAGTATGGGTCCCGCTTTTTTGGGCAGGGTACGAACACCGGCGGATTTATAAAACATCCCAAGAATTTAAGCGAGGAAGCATACCGGCGATTACGGCAGGAATTAAATGATAATTACAAGGGGCTGCGGAAAGCCCATAAATTAATCATGCTTGAAGAGGGGATGGAATACCAAAAGGTTGGGGTAACAAATGATGATGCGCAATTCCTGGAAACACGTAAATTCCAGGTTTCAGAGATTGCGCGTTGGTTTGGTTTACCGGCGCATATGGTAGGAGATCTGGAACGGGCGACATTTTCCAATATAGAGCAGCAGTCAATTGAAGCGGTTATTTATACCTGGCGGCCGCGCGTGGTCCGCTGGGAACAAGAAATAAACATGAAGCTGCTTAAACCTGGTGAGTATGTAAAATTTTCTCTGGAAGGGCTGCTGCGCGGAGATACAAAAAGCAGGTTTGAAGCGTATAAGATTGCTTCTGCAAACGGTTGGATGAATGCGGACGAGATTCGATCGCTTGAGGATATGAATCCGCAGCCTGATGGAATGGGCCAGATTTTCTTAGCGCCGTTGAATATGGCAAACAAGAAAATTTATCTGGATGCAAATATTCCGGCGAAAACTGAGAGCGAGCAGAACAATAAAAATGTCGCATATATAGAAAAAGAGAACAGGTCCGTTAAGGAATTTAGGTCAGTTTCGGACCGGCGATATATCGCGGATAAATACCGAGGTGAATTGAGAAGTGCTGCAAAAAGAGTGGTCAAACGTGAAATTGATTGGCTGAAAGAAGAGCTTGAAGAGAAGGACGCCGAAGGAGCCAAACATCATATTATAAAAAAATATGGATCCATAGAAGAATTTGCCAAAGAAGAGTTTGAACAGATATTTAAAAAGGCCAGTGCTGAACTGTATCCCGTTTATGCTGTAGAGCTAGGAAAGGATTCTACAGTTTCAGAAGAGTACAAGAGAGCAGTTGATCAATATATAGGATTATTTGCACGTAGATATATGCTGGATGATCAAAGAAAGTTGATTAAAACAATTGATGCTGCAATTGAAGCAGATACAGATTACAAAGAGCAGCTGCAGCAGACAACAGAAACATGGCAGGACAAAAACCCGCAGCGTGTTGATCAGATGGAAACGCCAAGAATGCGAAGCTATTTTGCAAAGGCCGCATATATCAGTTTTGGAGTATCAAAGATCCGGTCCGTTGCGCATGGGAGAAGTTGCCCATTCTGCAATGAACTAGACGGCGCTGTAATTGGAGTAGAGGAAAGTTTCTTGAGAAAAGGTGAAGAGTTTCAGCCGGACGGCGCGGAGTATCCGCTGCGGCCGACGTCGGACCGTTCGCATCCCCCGTATCACGAGGGCTGCGATTGTGACATTGTTTCGGATAGTTAAAAGGGGGGAATAAAAATAATGGGTAAAAATACAGTTGAGAGGCGGTTTGTTGATCTGGACAATATCGAGATCCGGGAAAAACAAGACGAAGACAAGATGATTATTGAGGGATATCCAATTGTATACGGTCAGAGAACGGTACTATTCCCGGGGTTGGTTGAGGTAATCGAGCCGGGGGCTGCTGCAGATGCACTGGAAAAGAAAAATACGAACGTATATTGGAACCATGATACAGCAAAACCGATGGCCAGCTTTAAAAATGAAACGCTAGAAGCAAGTGAGGACGAAAAAGGTGTTTTCATGCGTGCGGAAGTGCAAGGGTCAGTATGGGGCCGTGAAGGTTATGAGGCAATCAAAAGTGAGCTGGTTGATCAAATGTCATTTGCTTTTTCTGTTGAGCAGGACGGCGAAACCTGGGTGACAGAAGAAGGAGAGGACGGATCCGTAACAGATATTCGGACCATTAAGAAGATCAAAAATTTGTATGATTTTTCACCGGTTACAGAACCGGCATATGAAACAACAGAGGTTTACGCGAGATCGAAAGAGGTAATTTGCAGGAATAAGCCAGAGTCCGAAGCGTCGGATAAAGGCACTCCGTCGGGAGATTCCGCACAGACACCTATTTCGGTACTACGCGAAAAATTGAAAATAAGAGAGGTAAGTAATAAATGAATTTACAGGAAATGCTTGATAAAAGGGCTAAGCTGGTAAAGCAGGCGCGCGAGGTTTTGGATGCTGCAGACAACGAAAAAAGAAGTCTTACAGCAGAGGAACGGTCCAAATATGATAATATCATGGCTGATGTTGACAGTCTGAACGGCGACATTGAGCGGCTGCGAGGCCTGGAAGCTACTGAAAGCGAAATGGAAAGACGCGACGGGTCCGGGATCAAACCAGACGTTAATCCGGGTGGAGAACAGAGGGAATCCGGGGAGACACTGGACTCTGCGGAGTATCGCGCAGCGTATGAGCGGTTTATCCGGTCAGGTATTGATTCACTAGAAGAGAAGGAAGCGCGTGCTATGTCTATTGGGACATCTGCAAATGGCGGATACCTGGTACCGACGGATCTCGCAAATATGATTGTCCACAAACTTCCCGAAGTTTCTGCTGTTCGTAGTTTTGCGAATGTTATTCGGCTGAATAACGATCGGGATATTCCCATTCAGAACAGCCGGGGCACAGTATACTGGACCGATGAAGCGGGTTCTTATACGGAAGCCACCCCGACGCACACCAAGAAGACGCTGTCAGCGTACAAACTTACCTATCTTGTCAAATTGTCTGAGGAGCTCCTTGCCGACAGTGGTTTTGATCTATTCTCTGAATTAGCTCGTAATTATGCAGATCTCGCTGGGGCAGCAATGGAGGACAAGTTCTGTCAGGGTACTGGATCCAGCCAGATCGGTGGATTGATAACCGGGGCGACAGCTGGTAAAACTGCAGCCGCTACTGCCGCTATAACATCAGATGAGATCCTTGATCTTGTCTATTCACTTAAGAAGCAGTACAGAAAGCGCGCCGTGATCCTGGCTAACAGCAGCACGACCAAGGCCATAAGGAAGCTGAAAGACAGCAATAATAGGTACATCTGGCAGCCGAGTCTGCAGGCTGGACAACCGGACAGCTTAGCTGGCCATAAGTACAGCGAATCAGAGGGCATGCCGGACATGGAGGCATCAGCTTCGCCGATGATCATTGGTGATCTGAGTTATTACACCATAGCAGAACGTGGCAGACGGTCAATTCAGCGGTTGAATGAGCTTTATGCAGCTAATGGCCAGGTTGGGTTTCGCGTGTATGAGCGGCTGGATGCTGCTGTAATGCTTTCAGAGGCTATCCAAAAATTAACAATGGCTGCGTCATAATAGGCGTAGAATAATAGAGTAGGTCTATACGGGGGTTGTTGCCCCTGTATAGAGTTTTTGAACGAGGGTTGAATGAATGAAACAGGTACAGGTTGAGGTAAAGGTTTCTCATGCAGGACCGGGCGGATCCTATATTCAGGGTGACAAGGCTGTGATGAGTGAATCAACAGCAAGACAACTGGAGAGAATAGGCTACGTTACAATCTCACGAACAGAATCGAAGAAGCGAAAAGCGATAAATAAGAAGGATAAGGAATCTAGATGAACATTTTGAGTTGGTCATTTATACAAAGATTCTTAAATCTCCCTGATGATTTACGAGAGAAGACTGAGCTGCTTAACGGTTGGATAACAAAACGGGGTGAGTCTATCATGCATCGCGAAATAATGGAGTCTGAGAGGACGGAAAAATACTCCGGAAATGGTAGGGATACCATATTGCTGCTCTGCTGGCCAGTTTCTTCTGTCTCTTCTGTGACTGTAGATGGTGAGGTGTTGGATCCAGAATTGTATTATACTGAGACTGATACAGGGGTTCTGCAAAGGATAGATGGAAGTAAATTTCCTGTTGGTAATCGCAATATCGAGATCACCTATATAGGCGGCTGGACCGAAAGCACATTACCAGCTGATATTAAATTTGCCGCAATTGAGGCGGTAAGCTGGAACCTGAGTCGATTGAATGATAATGCAATGGGGATTAAATCACAAACAACACCGGACGGGGTAAATGTTGGTTATGAATTAGTAATGCCGCTATCTGTACAGCGGGTCTTTGAGAGTTACAGAAATGTGATGGTGTGATATGGCTAAAACAAATATGCGAGGCGAGGGAATCAGAATAAGATTTGATGATGATGTTAGTCATAAGCTGCTGCAGTTAAGCGAGAAGAGCCCGCAGCTGCTGAACAAAGCCCTGGAAAGCACAGCATATGGTGCAAAACTGGAAGTACAAAGTGGTTTTCGGTCCAAATTCCGGAGACGTACAGGGGGATTTGAAAAGAGCATCAAGTATAAACAGCGCGGCAACAGGCCATATTTTAAACTGAAAGCGCCGAATCTGGCGTCTGTATATGAATACAACGGGGCTGAAATCGAACCGGAAAACGCGAAAGCGCTGCATTTTGTTACACATGATGGACGGGAAGTATTTGCAAGCTACGCCAGGATTGAGCCGAGACCGTTCTTTTATCCTGGGATTAGAAAGTTTATCAATTCCGGGAAGTTTAACGACAATCTGAGAAAAAGGATTGATGAAGGAATTGAAGAACAGGGGCTGAAAATATGAGATGGACCGAAAAAACACTTGATACAGTAAAAACATTTATACAGCAGCATATTGATCCGTATTTGCAGCAGATCAGAGACGAGACCGGGGAAGAACTACCGGCATTGACATCTATTTCAATCGGTCAAGATTACACAAAGCGCGGACGTATGAAACCGTTTGTTTTGATAGATCCTATGTTATTAACGCCGGATGATGAGGCACAGGGAGTCATAGGCGGATCCTATAACATAGATCTATTAATTGCAGTTGATGGGTATACGGACGAGATAACGAGCAGACGGGCCATGCGTTATGCTGATGCCCTGGCAGATTGCATATTTGATTATGATTCACTGGATGGGCAAGTATATCACGCGAGAATAAATAATATTGAATATTTTCCCGGGGGGACCGGGACCGAAAAGTATGTATTGATATCTATATCAGTAATGCAAGAAATGAACAGGGGGTAATAAAACATGTATAAACGACAATTTACCGGCGTAACAATAGGCGGACCGGAAAATAATGTAGGAGAAGAGGCGGCAAGGACAAAACGTTTCCCGATAACAGGTTTATCAGTGCTGCAGACAGCGCCGAATAAATCCGATGATGAGGTAATTACAGGACGGAACGCGAAGCGCGGCATGTATGTTGATTCAGTGGATCTGAATGCTGAGATCCCATGCTATTTTGAGGCATGCGGCGCCGTAGGTATGGGAATTGCTGGTACGTTAGGCGGCGAAGTTGGCAGCCCGCAGGAAGTTGGGGGCGCTTTACTTGTAAAATATGTAGGATCCGAGCAGTCAGCAAAAATTTCTGTAAGCGGATCCGATATTCAATCAGAAGTTGGAGACCTGGGGGATGAATCTGCGGATGAAAATTTTGGGACCAGCGGTACATTAGCACCTACAGGGACCATTGCAGATTTACTGTCAACAATTGAAGACTATACAGATTATGCAGCAGAAAAATTGTTTGGCGCGGATGATCTGGATGTTACCAGTCCGATTGCTATAACGGCAACACAGGCAAAAGGCAGATATGCAGTAATCTTTTTTGGCGAGACAGGCAGCGGTAAGTATCTGCATAAGTTTGTTTCTGTATTGGATAACACAGAATTGCCGACATATTCAGTGCAATATGATGGGTCCGGAGCGAATGAACTAGGGAAAGGTGGAGTGTTTGACAGTCTATCTATATCGGCGGATCTGAAAGGCCGCGCAAACATAACATTTTCTTTGATCCATACAGAAAAAGACGGGGGACAGGAAAAATCAACCGTACAGCTGCCGGCTGTTTCTGCGATGAAATTTTCAAACGGAAAAACAATTGTTTCCGGGACCGAACATACCTATACAAAAAGTGTAAGTGTTGAGATTGCAAACAATGTTGATGGTGATGAAGGTTTTGGCCAGGGCAGCTTGTACAAGCAGAATCATGCCCGGGGGATGTTTTCCGCGAATGGGTCAGTTTCATTACGAGCCACAGCAATAACCGAAACAGAACGCGCAAAGGTAGAATCAAACAATGAAGGATCATTGCAGCTGTTCTTTGAAGGTGGGACGAAGGAGATTGCTTTTATTGATCTGCCAAATATCTGTTATACAGATGAAAGCAAGTCGGAGGGCGGCGTATCAATAGAACAGTCTTTATCATTCGACGCATTAGACAAAAACAGTTATGACGACATGATATCAATGTATCTGGTAACAGATGATGAGGCCGCATACTAAGGGGGAATAAATGAACTGGAAACAGGAAGCACAGCGAAAAATTGTTGGAGATAAAAAGGAACTGAAAACCTTTCCCGGGTACTGGATCCGGCCGAAGAAATACAGCATTGCCGGGCAGGATGCAATTAATGCAGAACAAAGAAGGCTGCAGAAAGGTAT
>JAIPFU010000054.1 GCA_021736505.1 Spirochaetia bacterium
TATCAAACTTTCATACCTGGGATGCGGTGTACCCGGCATTAGATTCGTCGTATCCTGTTATTGCATATGACAGATTGGCTTTTGGGCTTTCTGAACGTCCCATTCCGGATGAAGATACAGGAGAGTTCGCAGCAGGCAGCAATCCCTATACCGGAGAAGCTGTAAAAGAGCGGACGGTTGAACTGATGGATAAGTTGAAAGGAGAATCCTTTGTTCTCGTTGGAAATTCTGCGGGAGGAAACTTAGCCGTTCAACTGGCTCTGGATTATCCCGAGAAGGCGGCTGCTCTTATCCTGATTGATCCGGCGATATACCGGAATGGTCCTCCATCACTTGTTCGCTGGCTTCTGCAGCTACCCTTTTTTCGGGGAACAGGCATTCGAACAACGCGGAGGCTGGCAGAAAGGAGTGATGAACTTTTCAGTGAAGCATGGTATGACCCAGAGAAGGTTCCTAGTGAGTTAGCAGAGCATTATAAAAAGCCGCTGCAGGCGGAAAACTGGGACATTGCCCTCTTTGAGTACACAAAAGCCAATAGAGATCCGGGAATCACAGATCGTCTGGGGAGTCTGGAAATACCGGTCTTGATCATTCATGGAGCTGAAGATACTGTTGTTCCGTTAAAATTAAGCGAACGTTTGTTTGCAGAAATTCCCGGAGCAAGCTTGGAAGTTTTTAATGAATGCGGTCATGTGCCGCAGGAAGAGTGCCCGGATAAAACCGCTGAAGTGATTAATCAATTCCTGCAGAACCTTTTTTCACAGGAGAAGGAAAGTTTTGGGAATAGAAATGAAACTGATGAAGGAGATCCTGGGAAATGGTGAATCAGTAGAAAAAAAGCTTGTCACTATCCTTATGGAGGCATCAGTAAGAGACGAACTGTACCAGCAGAATAGGAATTGGGAATCCGCTGTTAGAAGAAGCTGTCCGGGTGTCCTTATGAAAATTTGCTGCAGAGAAGGAAATCGTGGAGCAGGCGGCGGAATTCGGGAACGAAGGCATCAGCAAAAAATTGAACAAAATCATGATGTATTGAGGGCTGTCGAATTGGAGAGATCAGCCACTGAAATGGCTGAAAACATAGAAACTTCATACAATCGCTCTGATGATTTCAGAAAAGCAGCGATTCGTCGTAAAGCTTTGAACCTTTGGGATTCTGCTGAAATGCAGCTGAAGAGCGCTTTTTCTGAGAAAGGGGACATTCTTAAGACTGACCGGTCACTCATCAAAAAAATACAGCAAAATTGCTCCATGCTTATGACTGCTCTCGATTTCTGCAATAGTAGTGAATCCAATGATATTGATTCGCTGATGATGATGGATGAGCGGATTGAGTCCGTTAGAAAAAAATTTATATCTATACGCAAACTACTGCAGAATTTAATAGTGAATGGTCGGTCATATGCGAAAACAGGGCTTGAGGTGGTCGATGAGTCATGTGGTGATAAAGCTGGAGGAGATGATTTTGGGGGAGATGATTTTGGAGGAGATGATTTTGGAGGAGATGATGTTGAAGAAGATGATGTTGAAGAAGATGGATCAAGGGGGCGTCTGAGAAGTTCTAGTGCAGTCGAATCTTGTATGATGCGCTTGAATTATACCCTCCGTATTACCCTTCTTGATGTGACGCCGGTGCCTTGGAGGATCGTAACCATTCCAGAGTGTTTATTTTTAAATGAGCTCAATCGCGTTCTGCAGATTTGTTTTGGGCAAGAAGGAGAATATGAGAAAAACTGCTTCTATGAAGTGATGAATAAACGAGTAATGAATAACGGAGTGAAGATAGAGATCATCGGCAGTCGGTGGTATTGGCCTTGCAGGCAGCACCGCTTTAATTATCCAAGGTGCATAAAGGGGAGAGCGGGAGTTCCCAAGGGTGCAGTTTCCAAGGCTGCAAGCATCAAGGTTGGAGGAATGCAGACTGCTTTAGATTTTGTTGAGGGAAAGAGCAGTCAAATTATTCCCTATGAGCGTCGTAGAGTGAACAGGGAGCTGAAAAAACAGTTTGTGAAGTGAGTCACTCGAAGTTTGCGTTTTTCTGAAGAAGGTATGTGACGGATTCGCTGATAAGTTCCCGAAGTACCGCAATATCGATTTCATCAAGGGTTTTGATGCGGATAGTGGAACTCTTTATGCTGTTTGTGCCGAGTTTTTCAAGAAGGGGAGTAAACAGGGAGAAGTCTGAAAAGAGATGAATGGCAATATGGTCTTCTTTGGGGGAGAAACCTATAAGAGAATGCTGCTCCTGGTCTCCAGATGTTTCAGGAAGCTTGCTGAGGCCGAAACCGACGGCAGTACCATGCTGCATTCTGCCGGTTTCTCCGGTTACAGCGGTCATGAGATCGAGCAGAGCATAGCAGTCCCCCCGTTTCTTCTCATTCTCAATGGAATCAAGAAATTGCTTTACTTCCTCATCATACTCTGCTGTGGTAATCATTGGAGTAGACATTTCAGCCTCCTCAAGCCTTTAGCGTTTTCAGTGAAATTCTGATGCAGCACCTCTGCTGCTATGATTGTGCCGGATGTTCCTTTTTGTAGGCATTAATCATTGAGTCGGGCAGTTTTGTCGGTCGCTGCCGCTTTAGATCCATAAAATAGCCTATTTGTATACCGGTGCAGTAGATATCCGAATCCTGCAGTATCTCAAAATGCATTTCCCATTTTGTCCTTCCAACTTTTTCCATCCAGCAGGTTCCGGCGGGTTTATTCTGTATGGTCAATGGTCGGCGATAGTCAATTTCCGTATGCATAAGTACCGGTGATTTTCCGTCGGATATCATCTGTTCAAAAGGATAATGTTTATCCAGGAATACGTGTCTGAGATCTTCGAACCATCGTATGTAGACAATATTACTGACATACCCCATGGCATCAATATCGTAAGCGCGGATGGGGATTTCGGCTTCAACTGACAGCGGACGTATTTTCATGAATGCTAACCTCTGATGAATTTTTTCCCTGTATTTCATTGTATACGATTTTATTCAATTTGGGTATAGATATTATGCCAACAATTACTTCAGGGATAAAAAGTTCTTCACAGAATACTTGTCTATCACAAAAAGTTTCAGTATACATATATGAGGGAAACAAAAAACACTGATAAAAAACATAGGAAACTCTGCATGGATGTACAAATGACTTCTGTTCAAAAAAACACTGCCAGCGCTCTGAATAAAAGCGCTGTTACAAATCTTATCGCTCTGATCGTTATTCTTCTAGGCTACCTTTCTCCCTGGTTCGGTGCCCATATACGGTCGGTCGGATTTTTTGCTCTTTCAGGAGCTATTACTAACTGGCTTGCCATACATATGCTTTTTGAGAAGGTCCGGGGACTGTATGGTTCAGGGGTGGTTCCTAACCATTTCGAAGATTTTAAACGTGGTATTCGACAGCTGATCATGGACCAGTTTTTTACAAAAGCGAACATGCATAAGTTTCTTGCGGATACGCTGGAACAAAGTGCGGATGAGTTTGATATTGAACCGGCTTTGGATGCTATTGAATATGATAAAGCGTTTCAAAATTTAGTAAGTATGATTATGCAGTCTTCATTCGGCGGAATGCTCGGCATGTTCGGTGGACAAGGCGCTTTGGAAGGATTCCGTGAACCATTTGAAGAGAATATTAAGGCTTTTATTCGGGAACAGGCTGAAAGGGAAGAGTTTCGACAAGCTTTACTTGGTTCAGGAAGTGGAAAAAATGAAGAGGGAATCGATACCATGGTTAATGCGGTTAAGAGCAAAGTGGAACTGATTGTTGAATCACGCTTGGATGAACTGACTCCGCAGATGGTAAAACAGATTGTAAAAGAGATGATTGCTAAGCATCTCGGCTGGCTGGTAGTCTGGGGCGGGGTTTTCGGCGGAGCCATCGGTTTAGTGATGAGTCTTATCCCTGCATAATTCTCTGTGAGTTTAAGGTACTGGGGTTTTTTATAAAATGACTGTTTGGTCACTTTACATTTGCTGAATCTGTACCAAATTTCTGTTTATAGAATTTACCGAACTCATTGTCTGCTCGAGCTATTGAGGCGAGAATAGCTTCCATACTTTTTCCCCGGCCTTGTTTAGCTGCGGCAATAACTGTTTCATTTTCTAAGCTGTCGAGAAATTCTGCAGCATGGAGCAGCGCCTCTTCATCCTCCTTCGGGATTGCAAGAAAGCCGTGCTGGTCAGCGTGTAGTAATTGACCGGGTTCTATTGGACAGCCGAAGGCAGAAACTGAACAATTCCAGCGAACGGGGTAACTCCATGCGTGCCCGACGCACAGTCGTCGTGCCAGTACATTGAACCCCGTTTCCCGAATCTCATCAATGTCCCGTACTGCTCCGTCTGTAATGGTTCCGACACAGCCTAAAGCCAAGTGAATGTTGGTATTTACTTCTCCCCAAAAGGCGCCCAATGCCTTCGGGCTGTCGAGATCCTGAACAACAACTATTTTGGGTCCCTCAATTGATGCAATATAAGCTCTATATTCATTCCAGGCATTAATGTTTTGTTTTGGATGATCCGGATTTCCCGGTTCAATAACAACGGTAACAGCTCTTCCTGTCATGATGCCCTGTTCAGGGGTGAACTGGCTAACTGGGTCAAGGTTGAAGCAGCTTGTCCTCGGATGATCAGTTACTGCTTCCCACCCGTTATAGACTGCCGGTGTGTTCCAGCGCTGCAGTTTCAGCAATGTATCTATGGTCATGTATTCCCCCGTAAATTTTTTAGTTTTTCGGCTTCTTAGGCTTCTTCGTTTCATTTCTGAATTTTTCACATCTTGTATTTCTTGCAAATGAATTGAGTAAAATTCAGAATACAGAGCCGTATTCAGTACTTGCAAATGAAAAAATATCTGATGATATATCAAATACTACATCAATAATGCTGCTCTGTCAATTTACTTTGCAGGGAACTCAGATGATAAATAATAAAGATAGTACATACTAGGTGATCTTAATGTTATTTATTATGTAGCTAGGTCATTACTAACTATTCTGCCCGTTGATGGAGTTCAAGTGATGGAGTTCAAGAAAAGAGAATTTACTCAAGGTGATCATCTCTATAAAAAAAATATAAAATAGCACTTGATATATCACAAGAAATAATATATTATACCTTCAAGGAGGCACCTCCCATGAATAATTTTACTATTCCAGAAAAATTACGGAATGGAATTATGATGTATGGTACTTTGGTCGTATCAAGTTCCCCGTTATGGCCTGAAGTTATTGCAGCCAGCGGTGTTGATTTTGTCTTTATTGATACCGAGCACATCCCCTTAAGCCGCGAGCAGACTGCTCTCATGTGCAGGATGTATGCAGCAATGGGTCTGCCTCCTTTGCTAAGAATTCCTTCTCCCGATCCAGTAAAAGCAAGAATGGCTCTAGACGGCGGTGCTGCTGGTATCATTGCTCCCTATATCGAAAATAAGGAACAAGTTGAAGGATTAATCGGTTCCGTTAAAAAAAGACCTATCCAGGGAGAAAGTCTGCAAAGAATTCTCCAGTCTTCAGAGTATGCTTCTCAGGAGTTGGAATCCTATGTAACCGTACAGAATCAACATAATGCGCTTATTCTGAATATTGAGAGCAGAACGGCGGTAGATAACTTGCACGAAATTCTCAGGTACCCGGAAGTTGATGCCGTACTCATTGGTCCCCATGACCTATCCTGTAGCATGGGAATACCTGAGCAATACGACAATCCGATTTTTAAAGAGATGGTTATTCACATTATTAGAACTGCTCGAGAATTTGGAAAAGGTGCGGGATACCATAAAGGTTACGGGGGAGAGGGGATAGCATTTGAGAAAGAGCTTATAAAACAAGGCATGAACCTTGTCCTGCATGAAGCAGATATCATTGCAGTACAAGAAAAAATAAAGCAGGATCTGAAGAGCTTAAAAAGTATAGCGGCGGATAAAAGCCTGGATACTTCTACACAGTAAGGTACACAGTAAGGAACACAGTAAGGGAGCTCTTTTTGTATTAAGAAGTTTCCAGTAAAGTTAAGGACAATATATTGCAGAGAAAAACAATGGGGACAGAAAAATCGTGTCTGAAAAATCACTTGATATATCAGGAGAAATGATTTATTATTACTAGTATGGATAAAGAAACTTACATGAATGCAGACTTGAAAGATAATGTTCCTAAGCAGAAAAGTTCGCTCTCCAAGGAAGTGTATGAAAAGCTGCTGGATCGCTTTATGCAGAATGAACTGGTCCCTGGAAATGTGTTGAACAGAAGAAAGCTGGCCGATGAGCTCGGAGTAAGTGTTGCGCCTGTACTCGAAGCGATTCTGCAGTTGGAAATTGAGGGCTTTGTCGAAAGCATACCAAGAAAAGGGACTATCGTAAAACCGATCAGAAAAGAGGATGTCTTTAATCAGCTCATTCTCAGAGAGGCAATCGAATGTCAGGCTGCCCGTCACTATCATGGGAAACCTATAGTTGAACATAAAGAACGCTTAATTGAACTGGCAAAAAAAGTTGAAGAGACTGAAGCTGACAGCCCGGAACACTGGGAGCAGGAAATTGAGTTCCATAAGAACTTGGTTGAATTATCCTCCTGCAGTGCCCTTGTACGGGAATTTGTACGGATAACCAAGTTGGGAATCTTCTATAATATGAATAGAATTCTGCTTCCTGTGGATAAGCAGGAGAGGAAAAGTCATATTGAACTTGTGGAGCAGCTGACAACAGAAAATGCCGATGAAGCGGAATATATTATACGGCAGCATCTGCGAAGCGGTAAGCATCACCTCTTTGTGGATAATTAAACAAAGAGATGTTATGAAAAATAGTGCAGCATAGTGAATGAGATAGTGTCTATGCGGGTGAAAAAAATTTATACATTTTTTGATATATCATAAGATATATTGATAAAGGGGGCTTCGTGAAACCACTAGCAGGATTATTTACCGCCTTACTTACACCCTTCGACGAAGAGGGGAAGATTAATGAGCAGGCCCTGCGCCAGCTTACGGCAAAGAATATTGAAAAAGGTATCAACGGATTTTATGTCTGTGGAAGTACCGCAGAGGCTTTTCTTCTCAGTTTTGAAGAACGAAAGCGCATTTTAGAAACTGTCCTGGATGAAACAGCCGGGAAAGTGAAAGTTATATGCCATATTGGTGCAATTTCAACAGAGTTTTCCATCAAACTTGGCCTTCATGCTCAGGAAGCTGGTGCCGATGCAGTTTCATCAATCCCCCCTTTTTATTATAAATTCTCTGTGGATGAACTTATAGGATATTATACTGATATTGCTGACAGCATACAGCTTCCTCTTATCCCGTATAATTTTCCAGGCCTTTCCGGTGTCTCCTTGACCAGCGAAATGATGAGTCGGCTCAGGGAGCACAAGAATATTATCGGAGTTAAATTTACATCCAATGATCTGTATCAGCTTGAGGGTATGAAAAACGATGACCCCGATCTGTTGGTATATAATGGACTTGATGAAATATTCCTTGCAGGCCTATCCATGGGAGCCGATGGAGCTATAGGGAGCACATTTAATTTCATGCCCGAAAAATATATCAATATACAAAAAGCTTATAAACAGGGAGACATGAGGAAAGCAGCTGAACTGCAGACAGATGCCAATGAAGTGATTCGCGTATTGCTTAAAACTGGCAAATTGCTGAATGCGCAGAAGTATGTACTGGAGAAACAGCATATTCAAAGTGGTATGTGTCGGCGACCCTTTCTTCCCCTGACGGAGGATGATAAGCGTTTGGTGGATGAAGTATTCGAACAGAGATTGCAGGAATAGGGAGAGCAGATATGTATGCGGATGCTGAAAAACACCTGGAAGAGGTGATCCAATATATACTGAATTTGGATTTAGGAGAGCGGCAGCGAATTACTGAGGAGCGTCACAGAGCTGCTCTGCAATATGAGTCAGTAGATCGACTTCCCATCATTTTCTCCTACCCTTTGGAAGGAGAGGATGTGTTTCAGCCCTTTCCCAATAGTTCAATATACAGCAGTCATGCTGCTATGATGCACAATGAGCTTGTGAGTGCCTGGGGGCAGAGTATTGTTTGCCGTGACAGGCTTGCAGATGATCTTCCGTTGACCATTCGCCCCAATTGGGGGACGGTTACCGTGGCATCCCTTTTTGGCTTCCCTCCCGAGCAGAGAGATGAGCAGACTCCTTGGATAAAGCGGACGGATGAACAGTTTTCCTTGGAAGATGCCTTGAATACTGCTGCAGACATAGAAAATAATGTCTGGGTAAATAAGGTTATTGAAAGTTATGAATTCTATCATGAACAATTGCGTCGCTATCCTGAACTAGCTGAACTTTTGACGATTACCTTACCGGATCTGCAAGGACCCTTGGATTCACTTGAACAGGTTATGGGGCAGGAGCTATTTATTGATATGTTGACTAGACCTGAATTGGTACAGGAAGCGCTTATGAAGACTGCCGAACTGCAGCTGAAGTGTATGAAACGTTTTCAGCCCTATGTTACTGAAGGAATGGAAGGTTTTTCGCATCAGCATGGAGTATTGCTCAAGGGAAATATTCTTATCCGGAATGACTCAGTAGTCATGATCTCATCGGAGATATATAGAGAGCTTGTAAAACCCGCGGATGATTATGTCCTCCAGGAGGTTAATGGCGGGGGCATCCACTCCTGCGGAAAATTTGATCATACTGCTGAAGCCATGCTGGATAGTGAAAATCTGCAGAGTCTGGATTTCGGACAGCCGTATATGAACGATATAGATGCGATATACAAGAAGGCAGAAGCGAAGAAGGTCCCCCTGCTTAGAATACAGCCAAAGAAAGAGGATCTGCTGTCAGGGAGAATTATGGAAAAGTATCCCACTGGAGTTTCGCTTCTCTATCATGCTGAATCACTAAGAGAAGCGCGTAAGCTGTTTGAAGCATATGCTGAAGCATCAGAAAAAATATCATGATGGATTTAAAATAGGAGAAGGTTTATGGAGACGACCATCGCAGTAAAAGGAGAAACTGTTTTTGACTGTATTGTCTGCGGGGGAGGAATGAGCGGTATTGCGGCTGCTGTGACATCAGCACGAAACGGTTTAAAAACCGCCCTGGTAGAACAAGCAGGAGCCTTGGGAGGGGTAGCCGTGAACAGCGGCATAAATCATCTTCTCGGCGGCAGATACTACAACAAAAAGACAGGGCGGATTGAACGGAAAATCGGTGGAATATTCGATGAATTAACAGATCGCCTTATCTCTATCGGTGGAGCAATAGAACCAGATACTATAGATATACAAAATAACCCGCATGGCTGGTATCCACGCATGGCGGCAGGTATTCCCTTTGATGGAAATAGAATGAAGCAGTTTCTAGATACTATATGCCTTGAGGAAGGGATACAGCCGTATCTTGAGACAAGGATTATCAGCCTCCAGCGGTATGAAAAAAGAGTTGTTTCTCTCACAGCGCATAATAAAAGCGGTCTGTTTTCATTACGCGGGGATGTCATTATCGATGCAACTGGGGATGCTGATATTGCTGCCATGGCGGGATGTTCCTATCAGAAGGGAAGAGAAGAGGATGGTCTGATGACACCTGCATCTCTTGAATTTCATGTGGATCAAGTGGATCGTGAAGCGCTCTTAGCCTATCAGAATGAACACCAGTCTCCCAAGCTTGTGGAAATCATCGAAGATCTGAAACATAAAGGGATATGGGATTTCCCTTTTGAAATATTTGTCACTGTGCAGCTTAATG
>JAIPFU010000055.1 GCA_021736505.1 Spirochaetia bacterium
CCTATCACCCCACCCAGGTGCTGGCGGATCTCATGACAGCCATGGAACATATTGATAAGCCCTTGAATAAGATGAAAATGGTCTTTGTCGGTGATGCTCGTAACAATATGGGCAATTCTCTCATGCTTGGAGCCGCAAAAGTGGGGATGGATTTTACTTCCCTGGCACCCCGAGAACTGCAGCCTGGCATGAAAAGGCTTGAGGAGCTGCGCAAGCTGGGGAGCGAGCAGGGCTCATCTATTGAGGTTTCTGATGATATTGAAAAAGCTGTAAAGGGCGCAGATATTGTGTATACCGATGTTTGGGTTTCCATGGGCGAGGAAGCTAAGTTTGCTGAACGGATTGCTCTTTTACAGCCTTATCAGGTAACCATGGAGATGCTGAAGCTCACGGGAAATGATCAGGTAAAGTTTATGCACTGTCTTCCGGCATTTCATGACCTTGAGACCTCAGTTGCCAGAGAAGTTCATGAACGCTTCGGTCTGGAGGAGATGGAAGTTACCGATGAAGTCTTCAGAAGCCCCCATTCTATCGTCTTTGATGAAGCGGAAAACAGATTGCACACTATCAAAGCGGTGATGACAGCTTCCATTGGGAATCTTTAAAAAAAACTGCAGGGAAGCTGGGGTTTTTTGAAGAATTACTCTAGAGAAAACTCTTTATAAAAGTAGAAAATCCTCTTGTAAATTCTTGATGAGCTGGTTAAAGAACTGTGTTCCTTTTTCTATGTTCTTCAGTGAAATACGTTCATTGTAGGCGTGCATTCTGGATAACTCATTTTTATCGATGCAGTAGGGAGAAAAACGGAAAATTTTGTCGCAGACCTCTTCATACTTTCTCGCATCAGTTCCTCCCACCATGATGAAAGGAGCTGTAACTGCTTTAGGAAATATCTGGCGGATCGTTTCCTGGAGCATGGCAAATTCCCGGGAGGATATATTTGACAGTTTGGAAGGATTTTCCCCGCCTATGACGTCAAGATGAATATATTTGCTTTTTGTCCGTTTTTTAATAAATTTCAAAATCATATCTGTTGTGTCTCCGGGCAGTATCCGGCAATTAATGATGGTCGAAGCTTTCTGGGAGAGAACATTCGGAGCGCTGCTTCCCTTCGCCATGGTCGGAGTTATGGTGCTGCGAAGGAGGGCATTACCTGTGGAAGACTTGGCAAGCATATGCATAAGAAGCGATCTGAAAAGCCATAAATTGGCAGTGATGAGTCTGTATCTAAAGGACATGTACGGAGAAACGGATTTCAGCATATGATACATGGATGGAGTCATTCTGAGGGGCATTTGTTTTTGTTCCAATCGCATAATTGCTTGAGATAGGGTTCCGATACTGGTATGCTTCGGAGGCATGGAAGAGTGCCCTCCGCTTCTCTGGGCGGTCATTTCGATGTCAAGATAGCCCTTTTCCACCACACCCACCGTAGCTGCTGGTGTGTGCATTCCCTCCAGCATACCTTCTGTCACACAGCCCCCTTCATCTATCAGAAAGGAGAAACGAATCCCCTGGGATTTGAAATAGGCCGCCGCCGCAGCAGCACCTCTATTCCCGTTCACCTCCTCGTCATGACCGAATGCTAGATAGATAGTCCTTCTAGGCTTGTACTTTTTTGAGAGAAGATGTTCCACTGATTCAAGGATCTGGATGAGCTGTACTTTTATGTCCAGGGAGCCTCTGCCCCAGAGGTAGCCCTCCTTTACTGTACCGCTGAATGGGGGAAAATGCCAGGATGATTCATCCCCCGGCGGAACGACATCCTGATGGGCTGTAAATAGGGCCGGTTTCAGGGATCGGTCCGTACCTTCCCATTTGAGAATAATGGTGTATTCATGTATGATGTTCCTTTCAAGTTGTTCCGCTATCAGCGGGTAAGTCTTGAATATCCACTGCTGAAAACTTCTGAAGGCTTTCCAGTCGGTTTCATCCATTTTACTGCGGGATATCGTAGGGAATTTCACAGCCTCTGACAGGTGCGCAGTTACCCTGTCCATATCAGGTGTCTCCACTTGAGCTTCCTTGTAAACCTGTTTATCAGGACGGATGAGAAGGGCTCGGAGAACGATAATGACAAAAATCAGCAGGAATAATCCAGCAGTAGGAAGAATCCACATATATCATATACCTCAGCAGGTTTGCTCATAGAAAAATAGTTTCTCTATCCAGTATACATGGAAAAAAAGAGTTGTAAATAAGCTGATCAGCTCGTAATTAGCTCAATTAGCTCAATTAGCTTAATCAGCTTAATATCCGGTACATCTGTAATCAGTAAGCGATAATTACAGCCAAAATGATAAAAAGAATACAGAGCAGAAATACTAGGGCTTCAATTTTCCATATCCACATGAACCACTTACCGAAACCGATACCTGTAATAGCCAGACAGATAAGGAGTAAAGCATTGCTGGGATACAGTACATTTGAAAAACCGTCACCGAATACATAGGCCAGGACAGCTGTCTGACGTGATAAGCCCGTTAAATCGGCCAGCGGTGCAATAATGGGTATGATGAGGAAGGCCTTGGCGGATCCTGAGCTGATGAAAAAATTCAGCATCATTACAAGCAGAAATACGGAAATACCGGCACCAATTGGTCCCATATTGGTGATGCTGCGGGAAGCGAGGAAGAGAATGCTGTCTAAAATTTCTGCCGTGCGGAGAATATGGGTAATACTAGAAGCCATCAGGACCAGAATAATTCCAGGAGCAACGCCCAGAATACCTTTTACAAAGGATTTTCCCAGCCATTTTCCGGACATTCCAGATAAAAAACCTGCTCCTATACCGCCGAAAAGAAAACAGAGAACTACGATAGGCAGAACATACTGGCTGATTACAGGAAAGAAGGATGATGAGAGAATGAGGACAAGCATAATCCCGAGCCAGGCAGCAAACCAGAACAATCCTCGTTTTTTCCGTTTCTCATTTTCTCGTATCTGATGCTTGTCGTACTGAAGGCCATTATCAGCGGCGGCTGCTGCCGAAACAGTATGAGTAGACATCTCAGATACTATCTGTACCGCCTGAGGATCTTCCCGTTTTTTTGAGGAAGTTATTATGTAAAGTGTGTATACACTATAAATGGTTATAAAGATGAAAAGCCGATAGGGAAGACCGGAAAAGACGGGAATATCAGCAAGTCTCTGGGCTACGCCGATGGTGAATGGGTTTGTGAGAGCTGCTGCAAAGCCGAAGGCAATTGCGCCCAGACTAAGTCCCAGGCCAGTCAGTACATCCCAGCCCATGGTAACTGCCAGGGCGGTCATAAGGGGAACAAGAACAACAACTTCTTCCATGCTTCCGAGCAGGCTTCCGAAGAGCATGAATATGAGAATGATTACTGCCTCCATGGTGTAGCGGCTGTTTCTGAAGCGATAGACGATTGAGTCAATCAGATAGGAGAGAAGTCCCCCTGAAGACATAATGCTGATAGCGCCGGCGATGAGACACATGAAGAGAATAATACTTATAATCATGATGCTGTCCGGGCCCCAAAGAACTTCAATACTAGCCGTGAACCATCTCCATGCTGGGATTTCAGGTGACGGGCTTTGATGATAAGAACCTGGGACTACCTGGCTTCTGCCGTCGACGATAATGCGTTCATATGAACCTGATGGAATAAACCGTGTGAGCAGGCCTGTCATGAGAATAAGCAAAAGCAGGACCGAAGCTGCAAAAATGAGAGCACGTTTTCCGATACGAAGTTCTTGTATTTCATTGTTTCGCGGAGATGCAGCAGAATAAGAAGGTTGTTTGGCTTGTTTTTCATTGGTATTCGTCATATTCCCAAAAACTATAACACAGAATACCGGCGTTTTACATATAAAGATACGTGTTTAAGAAAAAAATCAGCTTCTTCATAATTTCTTCATACTTGTCCTATAGTTTGTATACATCAAACAAAAACAAATGAATCCAAGGAGGATATCATGAGACAAACAAAAAAAACACGTATTTTGGTAATCAGCTTACTGGCACTGCTTTTGGTGCCCGGTATGGTTTTCGGACAGGGACAGCAGGGTATAGTACCCATGGAAGGCACGAATGATGCTCAGCAGCTTTCTTCTGATGAAGATGTCAGTTCAGATGCTGCGGTGGAAGCCGAAAGTACAGCGGCTTACAGAGTGGTCGAGGAAATTTCTGTTTCCGGTGAACTGGTACTGGAAGAGAATGAGCTGCCGAAGATAGTTGATAACGGCGTTACGTATCGGCTGCATGCAAACTATCCGTATCTACTGAGCCTTGATTTGGATATTGCAGATGGCGAAACCGTAGAAGTAGAGGGGTTTGAACTCCCTGAAGCCTTTCGCTGGGATGATGCAGATGAAGATGAAGTCGTCCTGCGGGTATCAAAAGCAGTTATAGGTGATGAAACCTATTATCTTGGTATGAATATTGAAAACGGGAAATTGATGGTTCCTGAAAATTATGCAGGCATGCCGGGAATGGCAGGAATGGCCGGCAGATCAGGAAAGTTCGGCATGGCTGATGGTACATGGGCTCCCGCCATGGGAATGACTGGTGGAATGAATAGATGGAATGATGAAGCTGCGGCTTCTGCCTATGGCCGCTCTGGGATGTATGGGAATACCGGAAGAGGTATGTATGCACCCAAGGGAACCCAAAATCAGTATCCGAGCAGGAATTATCAAGCCGCTCCGCAGTCAGAAAAAGGGGCTTACGGATATGCTCAGCCCGGTAGAAATATGAATCCAGGTATGAATCCAGCTATGAATCAAGGTGCTTGGGGTGCAGCGGGCAGCCGAGGTGCAGCGGGCAGCAGAAGTGCAGCAGGCGCTTGGGGTTCAGATGAACGGCCCTACATTGAGGATTGTCCGTATTTTCAGGATAATCCCCGGTTTGACGATGATTCAGCCTACGGCCGTCGATTTGACGATGATGGTGACGACTATGAAAATTACGGTCGCAGATTTGATGATGATTCAGCATACGGTCGCCAGTACAATGATGACTTTGACGACTCTGGAGCACGTCGGAATGGGCGGAAGTAAATAATGAATTTTCTTCTCTAAGTACTAGTTTTTTGGGATTGCACTACTATGTATTGCATTGCGATTCCTGAATACAGAAAGTGAGATACGTTAAAAGCCCGGGTTTCCCGGGCTTACGTGTATGAGAAAGCATGATATAGTAGGAACAGAGATAAGGGAGACTACTGGTATGGGAAAAAAAATTCTTCTTGTTGAAGACGAACCACGCATGAGGAGAATCGTCAAGGACTATCTGACAGCTCAGGGCTATGAGACTCTTGAAGCTGGTGACGGAATTTCTGCAATTAAGAAATTCGAAGCCGCCGTTCCCGACATGGTGATTCTGGATATCATGCTGCCGGGGATTGACGGATTTACAGTTGCCGAACGGCTTCGAGAGAAAACACCTGTCCCCATCATCATGTTGACCGCTAAATCAGAGGAGGAGGATACCCTCCGAGGACTGGAGAACGGGGCGGATGATTACATAACAAAACCCTTCAGCCTCAAGGAGCTGGAGGCACGGATGAAGGCTGTGTTCCGCCGCTTTGACCCTGAAGCAAATGCAGACAGAGGAAACGCAGGGCGGAGGCATCAGATTAAATATGCTGGATTTGAAATGGATGCCGAACAGCATATACTTAAGAAAGGGGGCCAAACGATTAAGCTAACGCCTATTCAGTTTTCTGTTCTGAGGACCTTTCTTGAAAACCCGGGCACTGTGTTCACCCGGGAGCATCTACTGGAAAACTCTTTTGAAGAGGGTTTTGAGAATTTGGAGCGGACCATTGATGTCCATATCAAGAATTTGAGAAAGGCTATTGAGCCGAATCCGGCAAAACCGACCTATGTGAAGACTGTATGGGGCGTCGGGTACCGGTTTGCTGCAAAAGAGGAGCTTGAATGAGACTGCCGAAAAACATTCTGTCTCTGCGTTCGCGACTGGGTTTACGGCTGCGATTGCGACTGCTGAGTAAATTTATCCTTGCCTTCACTGCAGTTATTATCCTTTTCGGCGGGATTGTCATCGGGACCAGCCGCCTGGTGACGGAGTCCCAGTTTGAACAGTTCACCAAGGAGAGTGATATTCAGCTGTCCAACAATATTGCCTATTCCCTGACCCAGGAGCTCGAATCCATGAGATCTTTTGGGGCTGATGCTGAAGCGGAGGACGATACAGGCCCGCCTTCACAGGAAGAACTGACGGCCATTTATCAGGTTATTCAGCAGCAGCAGGATGTTCTGGACTATTACGAGTATTACGAAACAGGTAACGGAAAAGCTGAAAGCAATGCCGGCGTAGTCAGTCGGGGGGGACCCCGCATGGGAACTATGGGCAGCATGGGAAACATGGGTATGAATATGATGCGGTCTCCAGAGCTAAGGGAAGGTTCTGAAGGAGTCCCAGCCGACCAGAACAGTTTTATTCTCCCCATGCGCAACTTTATGCACAGCTCCGATACATCTCAGCTGCTGATAACTGATGACGAGGGTGAGGTGCTCCTTCTTTCAAAAAATACCCCCGGATACCGAGATATTCTGGATTCGAGTCCCTTTGACACAGATAAGGGAGCTCCCATTTTCTATGGAGAGTATCCCGTGGGATATGTTTTTGCTGGATCTATGATTGACCAGGACTTGAACACCATGGCTCAGACGTTTCTGAAGTCGATCAACCGGACAGTACTGATAGGCGCGCTAGTGGCATTCCTCTTAGCCATGGGCGTAAGTATCGCTCTGTTCAGCCATATCATCGCGCCAGTAAGCTCACTGAAACGAGCATCAGAAAAGATCAGTCGCGGTAAATACGGCGTGGAAGTTTCCGTATCACGTCAGGACGAATTAGGCGAGCTGTCTTCCTCATTTAATGATATGTCCAGGTCGCTGCAGGCATCAGAGCAGTGGAAGCGGCAGATCATTTCAGATCTTGCCCATGAACTCCGCACCCCAGTCTCTCTGCTTCTAGGTGAACTTGAGATGATGAAGGAGGGAATTTATCCTCTCAATACTGAACAAATTGTGCATATGCAGGATGAAGTAGGAATGCTGTCGCAGCTGATTCAGGAAATGCAGGAGCTTTCCTCTGCCGAAGCTGGTACGGTGATTATAAACAGAAGTCGTGAAGATATGCATGAGCTTGTGGAAGAGACGATCCATGAGTTTGCAGGTGAGGCCCAGCGCCTCGGAATTCAGCTTCAGCGGAACCAGGCTGTCCCCAAGGGTTGTCGATCTGTTGATAAAGCAGATACGCTCTGGGCCGAAGTAGACAGAAAAAAAATGCGTCAGGTACTGAATAATATCCTTGTAAATGCATTTAGGTATGTACCCGCCAAGGGGTTTATTGATATAAGTCTGATGGTGTGTTCCGGGGAGTCGCAGATTTCCGGGAAATCCCAGTACTTTATGATTTCCATTGAGGATTCCGGCAGCGGTATCCCGACAGAAGAGCGAAAGAAAATTTTTGACCGCTTTTACAGGATAGAAAAACATCGCGGCCGAAATGACGGCGGCGGCACTGGCCTTGGACTTGCCATCTGCAGCGGGATTGTGAACCTCCATGGTGGTGAGATCCAGGCTGAAGATTCGCTGGTTTACGGTGGAGCAAGATTCAGTATCCGCCTCCCCCTGCAGGCTTAATTGGCGGCTTTCTTTCTTGGGGAGGTGCTTTAAGTAACTTGATGGGTGCTGGAGGGTGCTTAATGGTGCTTGAAGTAACTTGATGGGTGCTAGAAGGGTTCTGGGGGCCTTGTGGAGTGCCTTCAGCGTGTATGCGGAGTACAAGCAGGGTTTTTTTAATTTGAACGAGGCTCAAAACACAAAATGGGGAGGATATCCATGGAGCTGGCAGTCGTAATTCTCTCAGCGTCCCTTGCCGCAGCTGTCGGACTGACGATAAGCTTGCTTGTCCTCTATCTGAAGAAACAAAAAAACTCCACTGCCGAACAAGAATCCCTGAAACATGAGTTTCAGCAGGAGCTGGAAAGGACGGAAGAGGCTTACAGGCAAAAAGCTCAGTCAATAAAAGAGGAAAATCGAGATCAGACTGTGCAGATTAAGCAGCTGGAGCTGCAGCTGGAAAAACTCCAGTATCGGTACGACCAGCAGTTAGCCTTGGTGCAGGAAAAGTCGCGGCAGATCGCTGAACTCCAAGGAAAAGAGCAGGCTCGTATACAGGAAAATGAAAAACAGATAGGACAGCTGGAAACTGCCCGGAAACATCTTGAGGATGAACGCAAGAAAATAATAGAAGAGGAAGAACGAAAACGGGAAGAAGAGAAACAGAATCGAGATCGACTCTGGGCAATGCATGAGCAGCGAGCTGTATCCTATATGCATGAAGTGAGCAGCAGACCCCAGACGCTCTTTCCGTCTTTCGACAATACCCGCCTTCCGGATGATTTTGATGATAGTCTGAAACCTGACTTCATGATCCGCTTTCTGGGGCAGTACATTATTTTTGATGCCAAAACAAGCAGAAGTCAGAAGCTGGATTCCTACCTGACCAGCCAGGTAAAACAGACCGTCCGGAAAATTAAGGAGAGCTCCTACACCGATTTTATCTATAAGAGTCTCTTTTTTGTCATTCCCTCCCCAGCCGAAGCATTACTGGAGCGGTACTCGTATTATGAAGATGGTTTTTCCGTATATATTATACCGCTGGAAGCTTTTGAACCCCTATTGGCAGTGTTTAAAAAGATGGAAAGCTATGATCTTGCTGATGCTTACGATCCCCAGGAACGTGAAGACATTATCGATATCATCGCCTCTTTGGAGCATCATATTCGTCATCAAAACGCAGTACAGGTGCTCGGAACACTGAGGGGAATCAAAACCGTTGCCGGCAGGGAGCAGCTTCCTGAGGATTTGAGATCGGCAGTTGAGGAGCGCCGAAAGCAGATACGGCTGGAAACATTCAAACCAGCCCAGCTGAAGCGGCTGATCCATGACCCGGAAGCTCTTCGGGACGAACTCATCAAAATACTTGGTACCAGCGGTCCCGCCGTCACTGCAGAAGAATTGAAGCATTCGGAAGAATAAAGCCCACCCAACTTGTGGATTTTTTCTCCGAGACGATTTGCAAATCATTTTTAGCTGATGTGGATTCTTTCTCCGAGACGATTTGCAATCGATGTGGATTTTTTCTCCGAGACCAAATCCACACCCAACAAACCAACAACCCAACCAACCAACCAACCAACCAACCAACCAACCAACCAACCAACTACCCAACCAACCAACTACCCAACCAATATTTTATGAACAAAATCCACCAATCTGTTAATATTGACAAATTTTCTAAATATGTTATAAATAAACATCACTCTTATCCATGGATTTATAAAAGAGGGAACTGAACAAAGGATTTATGGTTAGTAGGGAGATAAAAAAAGTAGATCGCTAAAATAGAAGGAAGGAGAAGAACAAACAGCGAAACCGGCAGGAAAAGGAAAAAATGCAGAACTCGCTGTGACTTAGTGTTATTTAGTTAACTAAAAATTGACAGGGGATTTTATCAGGTTTATCATTATGTAAGTTGATGTAAAACGGCGGAGGACCTGATGGAATTACATACTAAGGAAATCCCGGAAATATTCAGATTGAATGTTCCTCCCGGGTTCAGGATCGTGGAACTCTACGGTCATGA
>JAIPFU010000056.1 GCA_021736505.1 Spirochaetia bacterium
CCACCAAAGCTCAACGACTTATTTTTGACCTGTTCGGGATTGAGTATTCATGGAAGGGCAAACTGATCAATGAAGGCGATTCAGATCCACTCGCTACGGACCCTACCCGAACCTAGTTATAAAAGCTCGGGAATTTGGGACAGGAAGTCCCAAAAGCATTGGCTTCCTTGAAATACTTTTATGAACAAGCTCCCCAATATCAAATTATGTGTGCAGGTTCATTGCTGGGTGTAACTCTGCATGGTGAAAGTTCTTTTCCTGTAGGTAAAGTAGACTTTATGGATTTGTACCCCCTTTCATTCAGTGAGTTTCTGCTGGCCTTGGGGAAAGAACAGTATGTGGAGGTGGTTCGCAAAGGTGATTTTACTATGGCTTCCACGTTTAAAAATGATTACACGGAATTTCTTAAGTACTACTATTATGTCGGGGGCATGCCTGAGGTTGTGAAGAATTTTGCAGAGAATAAGGATTTTTCACAAGTTAGAGATATCCAGGATGCAATACTTCAAGCATATGAATATGATTTCTCAAAACATGCACCAGCTGCTATTGTTCCTAAACTGAGGATGCTGTGGAACAGTATTCCCTCGCAGCTGGCAAGAGAAAACAAAAAGTTTTTGTATGGACTGATAAAAGAAGGCGTACGGGCTAGAGAATATGAGATGGCAATGCTGTGGCTCATCGATTGCGGCCTCATGTATAAAATTCCAAGAATTACAATTCCAAAATTACCACTGAAAGCCTATGAGGATTTGAAAGCATTTAAGCTGTTTATTGTTGATGTCGGTCTCTTGTCCTGCATGGCAGGTCTTCACAAGACGGTCATATTAGAAGGAAATAAAGTGTTTGAAGAGTTTAAGGGTGCATTGACCGAACAGTTTGTATTGCAGCAGTTGAAAACGATTAATACTCTGGATACCTATTATTGGACAAACCCGAACGGCCGTGCAGAAGTTGATTTTATCCTTGATGCCGGCACCAGGATAGTTCCTCTGGAAGTCAAAGCCTCACAGAATCTCAGATCTAAAAGTTTAAGGTTTTTTAAAGATACGTATAATCCTGCGGTTTCTGTGAGAACAGCCTTAATTAGCTTTAAACAGGATGACTGGCTTGTAAATCTTCCTCTTTGGGCTATCGAGTACATCACAAAAGTTACATTTTTTTAAAGTATACCTTGATAATACGTTCGGCACAGGTATCAGCATCTATCCCCGCAGTTTGAATGCTGTCCATGCTGCCATGGGGGGTGCCATCTCCATGGAGTGCATTGACGGATATGTTTGTTCTGATGCCTCCGAGGACGAGCATGGTCACTGAAATACCGGAAGATGCCCCTGTTATCCAGACAACGCGCCCCTGCAGTTTCATAAAAGCTTTACCTTCCCTTTCAGCCTTAGTGAGAGAAATCCGGATGTTGGTGCTTTAAAAATGTTCCGTTATGGTACTCATGAAAGGCCGTCCGAAGTTCCTCATCAGTATTCATGACGATAGGTCCGCGCCAGGCGACCGGTTCTTTCAAGGGTTTTCCAGAAATCAGGAGAAACTTGATTCCTGTCTCCCCGGAGCTGACGTAAAGTGTATCACCCTCAGTATGGAAGCGTGCCAGGTTTCTGTTCTTCACCGTATCTGATCCTTCCGGCGTAAATGAGCCTGTGCCTCCATACACATAGGCAAAAGCAGTGTAACCGTCATCCATCGGAATATCAGCGGTAGTATTGGGCGGAAGAACAATATCGAGATACCGCGGTTCTGCAGCTATGCCTTCTACTGGACCGGTAACGCCTGAAAATGAGCCGCACAGGACCCTTGCATAGCCGCCTGCTAGTTCCTCTTGTCCATTCAATGTATTCAAGTTCACTTCAGGAACCTTCGAAGCAGGGACATCCTGATACCGGGGTGCTGCCATTTTCAGTTTTGCAGGAAGGTTTACCCACAGCTGGAATCCGTACATTTTCCCATCCTTATCTTCATGCGGCATCTCTTGATGAATGATACCGCTGCCTGCGGTCATCCACTGAATGTCACCAGGGCCAAGGGTCCCGGAATTGCCGATACTGTCGCCGTGCTCAACAGTTCCCGCCAGCATATAGGTAACCGTCTCGATTCCGCGATGGGGATGCCAAGGGAATCCGGCTTTGAACTGATCAGGAGTATCACCACGGAAATCGTCAAACAGGAGAAATGGATCAAAGGAGCTTGTTTTTCCGAAGCCGAAGGCTCGATGCAGGTGAACTCCCGCTCCTTCCCTGACCGGTTCTGAACTGTGTATTGATGCTGTTTTTCTTCTTTTCATTGTTCTCTCCTCTGCAACTCTTCATAGGATACCGTATATCATCTGCTTTTACAAATACACATTTCAGAAAAATTAGTGTATAATTCCTGAGTAAGTCTGCGGATGTTTCTCCCTGCAGTGTATGTACGGGCTTCTGCGGGCAAATATGCTGAAAGTACGAGTTTGGGGATATGATGGATAGCTTGAATTATTCTAAAAAGAGAAGACTGTATACGGTTTGTGGGTTTCTTATGCTCTTTAGTCTATTCTCCGGGGAGCTTTTCGGAGCTGCCAGGCCGGAACTGCCGGTGGTGGGGATTCAGTGGGAGATGAAGGAGAAGTATGTCCAGGATCAGGGGCTGTTCTGGCAGGATGCGGAACGGGCAATTCAGCAGGGCTTGGAGAGGCTGGAAAGGGATAATGGAATTCAGCTTCAGGATACTGCAGTGACAAGTTTTTCTGAAGATGGGAAGAGCTCCACGGAAGTATCAAGACCATTAGTTATTTTCCCGGAATATACCAGTGTCTTCCTTTCCTTGGACCGGTACCACTCGTTCATCGATTTTAATGGTGACTTTCTCGCATCGTGGAAACGGGTTCAGGAGAGTTTCGGTTACAGAACTATTGAGGATCTATTTACAGCGGAGTCTGAAGAGACAAAATCAGATATGGAGCGGTGGAAGGAGCTGGCAAAAAAGTACCAGATTTACTTGATTCCAGGCACGTATTTTGCCTATGACAGCGAGGAAGGTGAGCTGAGGAATCGGCTGATGCTTATTGATCCTTCCGGAAAGCCGATGTATCAGCAGGATAAGGTCTTTACCACCGATTTTGAGAATAATTACATCTCTTTGGACGGTGCATCGGTCCATGATGCGGATGTTTTTTCCATTGCCGGGAAGCGGATTGCCGTGACTATCTGTCGGGATACATTTTTTGATGATTGGGAAGGCGTCTTCGGCGGGGTCGATTTATGGATTGATCTGAAGGCCAACGGGGCGGAATACGACCGGATTGAACAGGAACGCTTCCATCGTGCGGTGCCGGAGAGAATTGACGGGGGGACGGGGCGTTACGGCATGACCTTGTATTTGACCGGTGATTTCCTCGACCTCTTCTGGGAGGGGAGAAGTTCCGTGATCACCCATGACGGAGAATTTGTTGCCCGGACGGATGATCCTGATGATTTCGCCATCCTGACTTTTGTGCTGAAATGATAGATTTCATATAGATTTCATATAGATTTCATATAGATTTCATATAGATTTCATATAGATTTCATGCTGAAAAAGCAGGCATCACAAAGTTTTATGCCACCCCGGTTACCCAATAAAAAGATGTTCAGCTGCTCTTTGCTGCCTCCGACTTCCGGCGATTGGTCAAAAAGAGCCCTGTAAGAACCAGCAGGGCACCTGCAGCGATAATCCCGCTCATCTCCTCTCCAAGCAGCAGTATTCCGAGAAAAATCGCCGCCACGGGCTCCATATTCAGGAAGACAGACGCCCGCGAACTTCCCACCGCCTTAATTCCTTCGTAATACCACAAATACGCAATGCCCGCTGCCCCGATGCTGACATAAAGCAGACTCCAGTATGCAGCCGGGGACAGATTAGGAAGCCGTGCCCAGCCATCTTCCAGAAACGTAAAGGGGATGAGAAGAAGTACTCCCAGAACCGAACCGTAGGTTAGTACCGACAGGGGAGAGAGGTTCTTCATGGCGAACTTAGCGATAATTGAGTAGAGCGCCCACATGATCACACAGCCGATGAGAAAGAGATCACCCTGGGCAAAACCAGCTTCTATCACCGCTGCGATGTCTCCGTTGGTAATAGTCAGGATGGCGCCGATAAACGCCAGAATGATGCCGAATCCAGCTGTTTTGTGTATCTTTTCGCGGAAGAGCAGGTACGAGAGAACAGCCACCACGGATGGCGTAAAGGCGATCATAACGGAACTTCGCACTGCGGTAACTGTCCGGAGTCCGGAAAAGAGAAAATAGTTAAAAAAGACCATGCCCGTAAGACTGAGCAGAAGAATCCAGCCGGCATCCTGCTTGGTAGGCCTCGGAAAGCGCTTTTCTTTGAGATAGAGGGCTGGAACCATGAAAAGACTCGCTATGAAAAAACGAATGCAGGTGGTGGTGAATGACGGAAGCTCCGCCGAAATGACCCGGCCTGCCACCAAGGCGCCACCCCAGATCACCGGTGCCATGAAGAGTTTGAAGTATGGCAGTTTCGGCAGTTTTGCTTCCAGTCCGCCGTCAATTTTCTGCTGATGCTTACGCGCCCGCTGTTGTGCTGTGCTGTTTTTTGTGCTCATCCAATCAGCATAGGGGGAAAACTGTCAGTTGTCTAGGATGACTTTTAATTAGAGGGACAAAGCTGATGAAGATTGTGGATCGATGGTGTCCCTTTTTGTTTTACATGCAAGCTGAATTGCTTAGACCTTAGCATGAAATACCCTTAGTAATTGTACTATTGAAAAAAAGTTACTTTATCAGGGAGAGGGTTTTAGGGGTGCCGTGGTTTCTCCAGGAATTAGTGTTGCTGGTATTTTATGGTTATTTGTGACTTCCATTCCGTTTAGGCGATCTTTAAGCAGATTGAATGCTGTCTCAGCAATCAAAGTCTCATTTTGTTTCAAGCAGGTAACTGGGATAAGTATTCTTTCAAATACTGAGGATGAATCGAAACATATTATTGAAAGGTCTTCTGGAATTCTTTTTCCCAATTCTTCTGCAGCAGCTGCAAAGAGCAAATAGAATAAGTATTCAAATGCAAAATAAGCAGTAATCTCAGGATGTCTTTCAATAAAAGTTTTTATAACCTGTATGGTCCGTTCTACCTTTTTTCCCTCAGTACCTAAATTCTTAAGCTTAAAATCTTGAGTTTTACTGTTTGGATTTGTTAATCCTGTAAGCATAAAGTTTGCATCTAGATCTGTAAGCCACATATCCTCACTAACCGTCCATTGTTTTTCTGCAAAGGCCTTGTAAACTCCTTCTTTTCTATCACGTATGGTTGATGTATTGTCAATTGATCTTGTCAGGATGCCAATATTCTTATGACCGAGTTTAAAAAGATAGCTGGTTCCCTTATAGGCTGCTTCGGTGTTGTCCGTAACGACATTCGGGCATGACATATCATGGAGGTACCTGTCGATGAGGATAATTGGCTTTCCGCTCATAACAATCTTGAATATCTCATTGTTAAAATTCTCATTGTGCACAGGCAGAATAATATACCCGTCTACATCATCTTCTTCAAGTTTTATGAGAATTTCTTTTTCATTTTCCCTGTTATTTTCTGAAAGACAAGTAATAAGTGTATAATCTTCATTTCTTGAGAGTTTGAATATTCTGCTTGCCATTTCTAGGCCAAAGAAATGGAAGTGTGCAATATCCGGTAATATAAGTGCAATCACCTTTTTTCTTGGATTCTGCCTAATTTTGGGTACATCTGTTCTGACAAATGATCCTTTCCCGGCTTTTTTTTGTATAAATCCTTCTGCTGAAGCGATATCTAAGGCTTTCTTTGAAGTAATTATACTAACATGATACAGATTGGCCAATTCTTTTTCTGTCGGAATCTTGTCTCCAACCTTGTAACGCTGTTCTTGGATATCTTTAATTAGATCTTCATAGATTATTTGATATTTTGGCTTTTTTTTCTCTTTCATAGTATGTCCTCATTCTATATCGGAGTCTAATTTTACGGCATCTCATAAAGATCATAAAACATCCTTAATAAATAATCAAGCAAACAATATAATATTATGTTAATACCATAAACATATATATAATAATGATTTATTATTTATTTATTTTTAATTATAATAATATTATATAATATGGTAATATTATTATACAAAAATTAATAGGAGGAAGAGTTGAAATGAAAAAAGCTATGCTGATTTTTGTTTTTCTAGTTGTTGCTGTTGTAGTTTTTGGAGGAGGACAAGGTGAAGACGACGGCGTTGTTACCTTGAAGTACATTACACTGCCCAATGATGCTGGTGAAAACTGGAAGCTTATGGAAGGTTTTGAACAAGGTTTTTATGAAGAGTACCCTAACATCAAAATTGAAGCAGTTGCTGTGCCTTTTGCTGATCTTGAACAAAAAACTATGACTGCGCATATCGGTGGAGCCGGGTATGACCTTATTCTGGTTAATCACCCTGCAGTAGGTATTTATGTTGATGCGGGCGTTCTTGAACCACTGGATAGTTATGCTGCGAATTCAACTATAGATATGGATCTATTCAATGAATCCGTTGTATCTGTGGTTAGTAACTACAAGGGAAATATGTATACTATACCCTTTGCTGAAGGAGCAAGATCTTTAGCACTCAATAAGGCTATGTTTCAGGAAGAAGGCTTAGATTATCCAGAAACCATGGATGAGATGCTTACTGTAGCGAAGCAACTAACTAAAGATTTAGACGGTGACGGAGTTATCGATCAATATGGCGGTCTTGCAATAGATTTTGCCAATATGTACTACCCCGTATATGAAATTGGCCAGTGGCTTATGGCAGCAGGGGGAAAGCTGTATGATCAGGATGAAAATGGAAAATGGGTAGCAACAATTAACAGCGATGGGAGCCGTAAATTTATAGAATGGTCAAAAGAGATGATGAATTATCTCCCAAAAGATATGCCTTCGTGGACTGGACAGATGATCATTTCTGCTTTTGCAGAAGGGAAATTTGCCATGTTTGATTATGGGGTATGGCATGAAAATGAACCTAGACTCCAAGAAGTTAGTAATACTTTTGACTTGATCGACAATCCCCCTGATGTTCAGGAAGGTACTGTAGGCGGTGGATGGCACTTGGGTATGGGAGCAGATAGTGAATACAAAGATGAGGTTTGGAAAGTGCTGGAATGGCTTTCACGTCCTGAGAACATGGCAAAAAGCTCATCTATGCTACCTCCTATGGCAGAAGCATTCAACTATCCTCCGTTTAACTCAGGTGAATGGGATTTTTGGAAACAGCAAAATGACCTTGCAGCCCTTCCTGTTGCTACCATTCCACCAATGAATGAATGTATTGATATATGGAATAAGTACTGGCAAAAAGCAATCTTAGGACAGATTTCTGTAACTGAATGTCTTGAAGGTGCTGAAAAAGATATGAACGTTGTACTCCAAGAATACAATAAGACTCTATAAATCAATTAAACAGCTGCAGGATATCCCTATCCTGCAGCATCTGGTGTCATGATGAGAAAAAAAACATTAAAATCCTGCGATAAAATTGATTACCTTTATCTGCTGCCAGCTGTAGCTGTCATAATTATCATGTTGCTGTATCCGCTGCTGGCAAATTTAAAATACAGCTTTATCAAATACCATCTGACTGATCCTTCGAGGGCTTTTGTAGGATTTGATAATTATATCAATGCTTTAGGAAATCCTGAATTCTATACAACTCTTGGCAGGACCATGGTATGGACCATTAGTGTTGTTATCTTCACTGCAATATTCGGGGTTATTACAGCACTTCTTATGAACAGAAAAGGCTTGTCATCTAAGCTAATAAAGGCATTTATTCTTATCCCATGGATTCTGCCGGAACTAGTTTCCGGATATACTTGGAAATGGATGTTATCATCTACCTACGGAATTATAAATCATGGCTTGAGTGCACTTGGTATTATTCCCGTTGATTTCAGCTGGTTTACTGACCCAGCGCTTGCCCTTACTGTAGCGATTTTTGTTAATATTTGGAGAGGTGTTCCTTTTGTTACTATCATGATTTATGCCAAACTCAAAGTCATTCCAGCGGCAAGTATTGAAGCCGCAACGGTAGATGGAGCTGATCATTATCAGATATTCTTTCATATTACTCTGCCGTTTATAAGTGCACAAATTCTCAACTGTGCAATGCTTGTTTTTGTTTGGACTTTCAATGCCTTCGGCATTATTTATTCTCTAACCGGTGGGGGGCCTGCTGGACAGACAGAAACCATATCTTATCTTGTGCAGAAAACAGCGTTTCGTTATTTTAAATTTTCTGATGCTGCTACATTCTCCATGCTCATGTTTACCATTTTGGCAATTGTTGTGATGCTTATGAACTTGGCAAGTACGTTCGTAAAAAGCAAGGGGGATTTCGATGAGAACTAAGAATACACCAACAGTTGTACTTTCCTGGATAATAACAATTATTATTGTTATAATGTGTTTTTTCCCCTTCTATTGGATAATAGTTTCCTCATTAAAGGGCCCTTCCGATATACTTACGTCTCCTCCATCCCTATTCATGAATAATGCTACTCTTGTAAACTACCAGAAGGCAATAACCAATAACAGCCTTATACGATATACTTTCAATAGCCTTTTTATCAGCAGCTGTACAGTTCTGCTTACTTTGCTGATCATTACACCAGCAGGTTATGCTATAGGTTATTTGAAGCTTCCGGGAACTAGAAGGTTCAGCAGTGCGATGCTGATAACCCAGTTCCTGCCGATTATTGTGATTATTATTCCTTTGTTTACCCTATCGCGACGTTTGGGACTGCTAAATACTCCATGGGCGTTGATTCTTACCTATCTCTCGTTCAATGTACCTGTGGGTATTATCCTTTCTTCAAACTATTTTAATACAATACCCAAGTCACTTGGTGAGGCTGCTCTTGTTGAAGGCTGTAATTCGTTCCTTATTTTTTCCAGAATTACGCTGCCCCTAACCCTTCCTGGTCTTGCGGCGACAAGTATCTACATTTTTATCAATATTTGGCAGGAGTTTCTTGTGGCAATATCTTTTATTTCTGAATCTAAGCAGTTTACACTGCCTGTTGGTCTGACAAGTTATGTGGGTCAATATAATACTGACTGGGGTGGTTTGATGGCCACATCTGTGATTGTTGGCATGCCGGCGATAATAATTTTTCTGTTTTTTCAGAAATACTTTATAGACAACATTGCAGGTGCCGTAAAAGGGTAACAGTACATAGATTTTACATTATAAATTAGAATTAGCAGAAAACAATTTGCGGATTCACCATAAGTTATTTTGATTAATAGCTAGTGTATAACCCAAACATGCCGTAATACATGCAGAAGGAGAAAAATACATATGACAAGCTGGGAACAACTGCACAGGGAGGTTCTGTTTGATCCGAAGAGCAGTAAAATTATTTGGCAACCGAGAATTGGCTGCTGGTATGATGACAAACATTTTTATCATCAGCCCTTTCCTGAGGGTTATGCAGAGTTGTCAAAACCTGATATTTTCCGGAAGCTGAACTGTTCAGACCGTCTTTACGACTACTACAATGACTGTT
>JAIPFU010000057.1 GCA_021736505.1 Spirochaetia bacterium
CGGATATTCCGATCTCTCTGCACTGCTGGCAGGGGGATGATGTGGGCGGTTTCGAGACCCCCGATGCAGAATTATCCGGAGGAGGCATTCAGGTAACGGGGAATCACCCAGGGAAAGCACGATCCGTAGGGGAACTGCAGAAGGACCTGGAAAAGGTATTCAGTCTGCTTCCCTCAACTCACCGGCTCAACCTGCATGCTGTATATGGGGAATTCGGCGGAAAAAAAGTGGATCGAGACGAAGTGCTCCCGGAGCATTTTACCGGCTGGGCTGACTGGGCCAAGGAGCATACCCGGGGTCTCGATTTTAACGGGACCTTCTTCTCACACCCTAAAGCAGAGGATGGATTCACCCTGGCAAGCAAGGATCCGGATATTAGGAATTTCTGGATACGCCATGCAGAACGCTGTCGGGACATCAGTGAATACCTTGGAAAGGAGATGAATTCTCCTGCTATACATAATGTCTGGGTACCCGACGGCTTAAAGGATTATCCCGCCGACAGAATGGGGTACCGGAAAATCCTTATGGAATCTCTGGATACGGCTTTTTCACGGGATATTGATCCTGAATATATGAAGGATGCAGTGGAGACGAAACTTTTTGGAATCGGCAGTGAAGCCTTTGTTGTGGGATCTCATGAGTTTTATATGAATTATGCGGCATCGCGTAATAAGCTTGTCTGTCTGGATATGGGCCATTTCCACCCCACGGAACTCATAGCGGATAAAATCTCATCGACCCTCCTGTTTCAGGATGAACTGCTGCTCCATGTCAGTCGCCCCATGCGCTGGGACAGTGATCATATAGTCGTCCTGAATGACGATATCCGACAGCTGACGCAGGAAATAATCCGCTCTGGAAGAATCAATGATATCCATATCGGCCTCGACTTTTTTGATGCAACCCTTAACAGAATAGGCGCCTGGGTTATTGGCGCCAGGGCTGCCCTGAAGGGACTGCTGCTGGCTCTGCTGGAACCGCAGGAAACTTTGGTTCGCTATGAAGAAGAACAGAACTATTTCGGTCGGCTGGCGCTGATGGAACAGCTGAAGACTATGCCCGCCGGTGCGGTATGGGATTATTACTGTCTGAAAAACAACGTAATCCCCGAGGAAGCTCTCATCTCGGAGATTATGAGTTATGAGAAAGAGATTTTAGGAGAAAGAGCATGAACACAGAAGAGATAAAACAGTATTTTCAGCAGCTTCAGGATCTCTCTCGGAAATATGGCAATGATCCGGAGTATGTCCTGCTTGGCGGAGGCAATACATCCTGGAAGAATGATGAGCATCTGTACGTAAAGGCCTCCGGGCATGCACTGGGGACCATCGGGCCTGAGGGATTTGTAAAAATGCGCTTATCCGCCCTTCATGCAGTCTGGACCACTCCTCATTCCGAGGATAAGGAAAAGCGTGAAGAGCAGGTGCTTCAGGAAATGATGGAAGCTCGGGCGGAAGGAGAAACTGCTCGCCCGAGTGTGGAAGCCCTGCTGCATAGCCTTATACGTTCCTCTTTTGTGGTCCACCTCCATCCGGCTATGATCAACGGCGTAACCTGCGGTAAAAATGGCGAGGAGGCTGTACATGATATGTTCGGCAGCCGCGCCCTATGGATTCCCCTAGTGAATCCGGGATACATCCTGGCGAAAACAGTCAAGGATGCCCTGGAAGAGCACGAAAAACGAACAGATCTCTATCCGCAGATAATTTTTCTGCAGAACCACGGAATCTTTGTCGGAGCTGAAACCCCGAAAGAGATAGATTCACTCTATACCGATATTATGGATACCGTCAGCAGTCGTATCCAGCGGGAACCTGACCAGTCCCCGGAAGTAATCCCCAATGACCGGGAGCAGAAGATATCCCAGGGCCTGAAACGGGCAAAATCCGCAGATTTGTCCGATTATCGCTGTGTCGGAGGTGCCCATAAAGAACTGCTTAGCTTTGCCCGGAGCAAAGAGCATGCCGCTCCCGTTCTCTCCTCATTTACTCCGGATCATATAGTCTATAGCGGACATAAACCGCTCTGGATTCCGGAGGATTTTATTAGAGAAGGGGCGAAAAAAGCTGAAGAACGGATAGCTGCCGCCGTAGATGACTATATTGCAGAAGAGAAGGTTCCCCCCAAGCTTGTACTTGTTCAGAATACCGGTGCCTTCGGAGCCGGGAAAACGGTGCATCAGGCGGAATCTGCCTTGATACTTTTCTATGATACCATCAAGGTTGCTGTCTACAGCGAGTCCTTTGGGGGCCCCCTCTTTATGACGGATGATCAGATTGATTTCATCCGGAACTGGGAGGTCGAAAAATTTCGTGCCAAGGTGCATGACGAGAGCTGAATATTCCAGCCTGACCAGCCTGTGTGTCGCTTTCACGCGTTACGCAGGCTTTTTAAATTCTCTGCAGCTGCATATGCTGATAGAGTAAATCATGGTAGAATCAGAGAATGAAGATACGAACGAAATTATTCTTACTCGCCGTTGTTTTCAGTATAGGTGCTCTAGTATTCGCGGGTTTGGGTATGGCTACCTGGAAAAGAGTTCGCCTCATAAATGAGTCAATTCAGAAAGGTATTGAGATGCAGGTTCGTTCACGTGATGTGCACAGCCTTATGAAAGACATGGTTTTTGACCTGTTTGTGCCGAAAATTTACGGACAGCTGAAATCTTATACCTATTCTCCAAGAGCAAATGTGACGGTGAAGAAGTGGAAAAGCGCTGTTCTTGATTACGATGAGGCCTTTACTGCATTTATGGAATCGGAATCACTTCTGGGTATACGCAGTCAGGATTTGACAGATCAGTATGAAACAGCCAACACCATGCATGATCGTGCCATGGAAAGACTGGAGGAGCTCGAACAATCCATAAATATGATTTCAGAACGGGTAAGTTCAGTGGGGGATAATAGATTTCACGAAATACTTGGTGATGAGGCATATATACCCTTCTTTGCTGAATTCCGGGACACCAGCTACTATTTTGTAGATAGTTTTGAAAGTTTCATGGACTATTTTATTAAAGAGTTCAGAGCATATGCCGATCAGCTCCAGCGGAGAGCTTATATCATGTATACCTTGGTAGCTGTTTTTACCGCCCTGGCGGGTATTTTTATCTCCCTTTACACTGCCAAGGATATTATTAAAAAGATTAAAAGGGTGGAGCAGGCATTTGAACGTGTCTCCAAAGGAGATTTTTCCGATGGAATGGAAATTCACGGTCACGATGAATTCAGCGAACTGGCGGATCAGTTTAATGCCTTGTCTATTGACCTAAAAGAAAACGTGGAAAACATTCTTCTTCTTACTCGTGTTGTCGGCCGCTCTATCTCTCAAGATACCAGTATGGAAGATCTTATGAAGAGTGTAGCTTCTACCTTAGTTGTAGAAACCCGAGCAGATTTTTCCCTGATCCATTTTCTCGGTACAGATCCCAGTGTCATTGATACAATTCGGGTTAAAAAACGGATAGCTGAAGGCAATATGGTAGGAGTCTATGAAAAAAATTTAGACTCCCTTATCCAGAAAGTGCTTTCGGAAGGAAAGCCGCTGCTGCTTGATGAACAGGACATGGATGAGTCCTTACCGCTTATCAGTACACTTATGCTGCTCCCCTTGGTTATCGATAAAAGCGTTATGGGGACTCTCACTGTGGGAATTCATAAACCGGCACCCCCTTTTACAGATTTAGGGGTAACCCGACTAACAACCTTTTCTGAGTTTGCCTCTTTAATTATGGATAACCATCTGAAATATGCGGAACTCATTAAGAAGGGGGAGGCGGAGTATCAGGCGCTGCAGTCCCAGGTGCAGCCCCACTTCATTTATAATGTACTTAATGGGATTATTGGTCTTAACCGTATGGGGGCAAAACAGGATCTTGAAACTACCATCATAGAATTAAAGGATATGCTTCGCTATACCCAGGATTCAAGGACAGAAAGTACTATATCAGAAGAATTCTCTTTCGTTGAGAACTATTTTCAACTGCAGAAACTGAGGTTTGGGGATAGAATTACCTATTCACTGCATATAGATGAAGGTCTTGAGCAAGTCAAAATCCCTAGACTGCTTCTGCAGCCCCTTGCTGAGAATGCGGTAATTCACGGAATAGAACCTATGGATAATCAGAAAGGACATATTCAGCTTGAAGCTTTTAACACGCTGGAGGACAGCCGCATGGTGGTTACCATCTCCATTTCCGATAATGGAGTCGGCTGTGATTTAGATGACCTGCAGGAATTGGAGCACATAGGTATAGGAAATGTTAAAAAACGGTTCAAATATGCTTTTCCGAATGCTGCTTTCAATGTAAAAAGTTCCCCCGGAAAAGGTACAGAGGTGAGGATGACCTTTTATGAGATGTATCATAGCTGATGATGAATATCTTGTCCGTTTCAGTATCAAGGATATGCTGGAAGAGATAAGTTCTGTAACTGATCTACAGACGGAGATCATATATCAAGCCGTCGATGGTGAAGACCTTGTCCAGGCAGTATCAGAAATGAAACCTGACCTTGTTTTTGTTGATATACGTATGCCCAAAGTGAATGGGCTGGATGCCATCAAAATCGGAAGAAACATATCCCCTGATACCCAATGGGTTATTCTTACGGGCTATGCTGATTTTGCATATGCGAAACGTGCCGTCTCTCTGGCCGCCCTCGATTTTCTCCTGAAACCAGCTTCAAGGGAAGATGTTGAAAGGGTAGTAAGACTTGCGGTCTCTCGTCTGTATGAAATGCGGAGCAAGAAACAGCTTATGCTGGAACATAGAATGTTTGGACTGCTTCAGGATACCTTTTCAGAGGATGCCGGTATCAGCCACGCTGAAGAGATGCCCACATGGTTTTCCGGTATAGTTTTTGTTTTGGATACTTCACTTCAGTTGGAAGACGAAAACAGTTTAAAACAGGATTTTGCAGAATTAATGCGCACATGGATGAATCAAACTCCAAGCTTGAATTCTATTGCTGGTATCACACTCTTAGATGACGGGAATTTAGTATGTGCTGTCTATGCCAATGAACAGAGTGAAATCTTCCGGGGTATTGAGAGTATACTGCAGAAGACGGATGAGGTCTTAGAGCATTCGGCGCCTTTTCAGTATGCGCGTGTATCACTGCTTACCAGATTTGTATGTGCCGGAAGTGTATCTTCCCTGACCGCTTTGATAGACAAGCTGAAGTTGATTTCTGAACGAGCTTTTCTGCGAATTGCGGAGGGAATCGGTGGAGCAATTTCTGAGGAGCGGTTGAACCAATTGGAAAAAGAGTATTCAGAGGAGCTGGAAACGCTTTTTATGCTGGAGAAAGTAATAAAAAATCGTGAGCTGGAACCAGTAAAAGCGTATCAATGGCTCCATCATCATCAAAAAATGCTTGAAAATCTTTACCACAAGAGTGAATTAGCAGCATTCTTTTGGAGCAGAAGCGGTGGAAATCTTTCTAGGGGAGATGAGGAGAATGAAAGGAATGATGAGAATGCGGTAAGCATGTGGATTTCCTGGGTATATGAGGAAGTTAACCGTAGTAAATACGGAAAAAAGAGCACAAAACGAAGGCTGGCAGTAGATCGTGCACTTGCAATAATTGCAGAACGGTATACAGAAGAGATCGGATTAGCTCAAGTAGCTGATATGCTGGGACTTACTCCAAATTATCTTTCCACTGAGTTCAATCAGGCTATGGGTGTGACGTTCAACCAATATATCACTGGCTTACGAATGAGAAAGGCAAAAGATCTGCTGGAAGATGAATCCTTAACGATAAAAGAAATCTCAAGCAGAATAGGATATGTAAGCAGCCGACACTTCAGTAAAGTCTTTAAAAAATATTTTGGCTATGCACCATCGGAACACAAACTACTAAACGAATAGACCGATACTTGCTGTACGCGCGATACTAGCTTTATTGGCAAAAAATCAGACAATTATGAGAAATCAGAGAAAATTATAAAAAATCATAGAAAATCGGAGAAAATGACACATCTTTCAGAGATTTTGAAACTCACCCAGATTCCAAAACCGTTGTACAATACATGTATTAATAAATAAAGGAGAACGTATATGAGAAAGAAGATGCTTTTAGCCATGGTAATCGTTGCCATGGTCGGTTCCAGCATGGTATTTGCAGCTGGAGAACAGGAAACAGCAAAAGAAGACGAACCTCTCCGCCTGGTACTGCTGGTGAAGAGTCTTGGTAATGGATTTTTTGAAGCTGTTGCAGATGGTGGAGAAGAAGCCGCAGAAGAGCTTGGAAATGTAGAATCAATTTATCAGGGTCCCTCATCATCAACAGCTGAAGGTCAGATTGAGATTATTGAAACACTGATTGCCCAGAGAGTTGACGGTATTGCAATTTCTGCCAATGACAGAGATGCACTGATTCCTGTAACGAAAAAAGCAATGAATGCCGGAATAGAGGTTATTTCATTTGACTCAGGAATATCTCCCGGAGGCAGAACCGTAGACTTGGCTCCTTCTGATGAACAGCTCATTGGTGAACAGCAGGTTCAACTGATAGCAGAAATGATTGACTACAAAGGGAAAGTCGGTATCGTATCCGCAACATCTCAGGCTACTAACCAGAATGCATGGATTGATTGGATGAAGAAAGAGATACAGAAACCAGAATACAGTGACATGGAAATTGTAGATGTTGTATATGGTGATGATGCTTCCGATAAGAGCTATCGCGAGGCAGTTGGTCTCATGCAGAAATATCCTGATCTTGCTGGTATTATTTCTCCCACAACCATTGGTATCCTGGCTTCAGCTAAGGCTATCGAAGATGAAGGGAAAAAGGGTGAAGTTGAGCTTACAGGACTCGGTCTGCCTTCAGAAATGAAACAGTATGTAGAAAACGGCACTTGTGGACAGATGGCTCTGTGGAATCCCGTAGATCTCGGATACACATCTACTTTTATTCTGGAAGCTTTAGTAACTGATAAGGTTGAAGGAAATCCCGGGGATGTTATTGATGCAGGAAGAATGGGAGAAATAACCATTGGTGAAGAAGGTGTAACCATTATGGGAACTCCTTTTGTTTTCAATGCTGATAACATTGCTGAATATGCGGAAATGTTTTAGTTCCATACTTGATTCCAGCTATTAGAAATGTACAGAATAAGTACATAAAGCAGGTTCTGATATGAGCAGCAATATGTGTATCAGGCCTGCTTTTATTAAATACTATAATTATACAGTATAAATTCATAACAAAGTTCTTAGTCATCGTATATGTAAGCCATTATAGTTTATCAGTAAGCCATTATAGTATATCAGTAAAAAGGAGAAAGAGTTGTCAGAAACCATTTTGGAAGTACAGCAGCTAAGTAAGTATTTTCCTGGAATTAAAGCACTAGATAGTGTCCATATGACCGTTCGTACAGGAGAGGTTCATGCCCTTATTGGAGAAAACGGCGCGGGAAAGTCAACTTTAGTGAAAATATTAACAGGTGTTTATTTTCCCAGTTCAGGACAAGTCTTGTACAAAGGTGAACCCTTATCCTTAAGAAATGCGCTGGACTCTCAGAAGGTTGGAATTGCAGCGATCCATCAGGAAGCTTCCATGTTTCCTGAACTTACTGTGACGGAAAATATTTTCATGGGGCACCATCTCACGCATCCCAAATCTGGACGGGTGAATTGGAAACAGATGCACAAGGAGACTAGAAAACTTCTCAAAGACCTGGAACTGCACATTGATCCAAGTACCTGTATTAAAAATCTCAGTGTTGCTCAAAGACACATGGTTGAGATTGCTAAAGCCCTCTCCCTCGATGCGCAAGTTGTCATCATGGATGAGCCTACTTCTGCTCTGTCACTGCGGGAAGTGCAGGACTTGTATAAAATAGTTCGCCAACTTAAGGATAGCGGGAAGGCAGTGATTTTCATATCCCATAAATTTGATGAGATTTTTGAGATATGCGACTATTTCACTGTCCTCAGAGATGGCCAATACATTGGTGAAGGCAAGGTGAAGGATACCAGCGTCGATGAAATTGTAAAGATGATGGTGGGAAGGACCCTCGATCAGATGTATCCGGAGAGGAAGTCAGCGATAGGGAAAGAGGTACTTTCAGTTGAAAACCTTTCGCAAATAGGCGTTTTCAAGGATGTCTCTTTTCAGCTTCACGAGGGTGAAATCCTCGGCTTTTTCGGCTTGATCGGAGCAGGACGAAGTGAAGTCATGCGAACCATCTTCGGCATTGATAAAAAAAGTTCCGGGAGTATATTTCTGGAAGGAAAAAAAATTCATGTCCGCAATCCAATTGATATGATGAAGCATGGAATAGCTTTAGTTCCAGAGGATCGTCAGGTTCAGGGAGTAATTCTTGAAATGAGCATAACAAAGAATATAACGCTCCCTCAAATTGATGATATTACCAAACTGGGAATACTAAACAGTAAAAAAGAAAAAGAAATTACAGAAAAATACGGCGGAATGATGGAAATACGGGCTGCCGGATGGCATGTGGATGCGGAAACGCTATCCGGGGGTAATCAGCAGAAGGTAGTTCTGGCTAAATGGCTGGCTGCCAATCCGAGAATTCTCATTCTCGACGAACCTACGAAAGGGATTGATGTTGCCACTAAGGCGGCTGTTCATGATTTTATTTCAGAAATGGCTGCAAAAGGTCTTGCAGTAATCCTTATTTCATCAGAACTTCCGGAAATATTAGGAATGGCAGATAGGATTATCGTTATGCATGAAGGATTAGTAACTGAAGAATTCAGCCGAGAAGAGGCGAATTCAGATAATGTGATAAAAGCTGCTACAGGACATCTCACCAAAAACGTTGCGGAGGTGCAGCATGAAGCTTAGACTGACCATGGATACCGTAAAACAGGGCCTTGTCCTGCTGAAGCAGAAAAGAGAGGCTAGTTTAACTGTACTGATAGCACTGCTGCTTTTTGTTGTTACCATGCTTGCACCGGGCTTTATTTCTGGGGAGAATTTACAGAGAATTGTAAATGATACAACTATACTGGTAATGGTCTCCATCGGACAATTTTTTGTTATCCTCTCAGCGGGTATTGATTTGTCAGTAGGATCGATGATTGCGTTTTCTGGAATGGCTGCTTCCCTGCTGAATCAGAGCAGTCCGGAACTTCCTGCCTTTCTTGTTTTAGCAGTGGGTGTTGCTATAGGTGCAGCTATGGGGGCAATAAATGGAATGCTGGTGGCATACGGAAAGATACCGCCAATAATTACGACCCTCGGAACCATGAGTGTGTATCGAGGATTGACATTTGTTCTCAGCCGAGGTCAGTGGGTAACAGCCCATGAGATGACTGAATCCTATATGAATCTCCCCCATGGCAATTTTCTTGGTTTGAGTAATCTTATTTGGTGGGGAGTGCTTGTCTCCATCCTGCTCTACTATTTCAGCACGTATACCAGGAGCGGAAGAGAAGTATTCGCCATTGGCGGAAACAAGACTGCCGCAGCATTCGTCGGTATTAATACAAAAAAGCTTCAGATGAAGATATTCACCATCAGCGGGACAGTAAGCGGTCTTGCCGGGGTTATGTGGACCGCCAGGTATGCTG
>JAIPFU010000058.1 GCA_021736505.1 Spirochaetia bacterium
TGGCCAATTTGAATAGTCTTCCCTCCAATAGCTAAGGCTCCCGCCATTACAGGATATGTCGCATTTGTCGCCCCTGCACATTCAGCAAACAGCGCTATTCCTTTTCCTTCAGTTAGCTCAAGCAGGAGTTTTGATGCATCTACTCCGTCTTTTGATAATTGGATTGGATCATAGACATAATCTGCTCCCATAGATGCGGCAAGTTCCCGTCTCTGTTGTGTTGTTTCAAAACAGATAAGTTTAGCTGCTCCACCCGTTTTAAGTAGGGCTATAGCAGCCAAACCAATGGGACCTGCTCCGAATACAACAGCGTGACCTCCTGGCCGTAAACCTCCTCCACGTACAAACAATCCATTATACGCAACTCCTACCGGCTCAATCATCGCTCCTAATTCCAGAGCAGTTGTTTTATCTCCGTAATAGGATTCAATATCATTTAATGTATAACAGTATTTTTCATGTACCACAGCAAACTCTGCAAATCCGCCGTCATACGTAAGTCCAGGTTCCTCCAGCTGCTGACACTGATTAAACATCCCCATCCGGCAGGCATCACATTCACCGCACCAATGCATAGATTCAACACCTACCAAATCACCTTTCTTTAATCGCTGCACATCTTTTCCAAGCTCTACAACCTCTCCTGAAAACTCATGTCCGGTGATGATCGGGTATTTTGAATGTCCATCATATTTGGTATATCCATCTTCATCTTTCTGCAGCAGATGCGCATCTGTTCCGCAAATTCCAGCGGCTCCTACTTTTAATAGCACCTGTTTACTCTGTATCTTTGGTTTTGGTCGATCCACTACTGATCCACGGATATTTTTCCAGATCGAATTCCCCCGTGATGAACGCTTTGTCTGTTTTTCACGTTCACTTAACTGGTACCCAGCTTTAGGGGCCCAATCTGCCTCTACATAAAATGCTCTCATTCCTCAGCCTCCTCTACAATACCGTTTATTGTATCTATTGCTGTTTTTGCACATGACCCACTGTCCGGGAGGGGCAGTACTTCTATTCCCAAGTACTTTATGCCAGGATACCTGCCTGCATGTTTAAGAATCTCCTGAAAATTCGTATGGCCCATACCTGGAGCCAAGCGATTACTGTCAGCACAATGGATCGCACCAATTTCTTCTGCGGCAGCATCTAAACTCTTCAGCATAGAGACTTCTTCAATATTCATATGAAAGGTATCAGGTAATATTTTTATATATTCTGTATCACGCTCTTTAACAAATTCCCTGCAGGCATTAATCGTATTAAATATATTGGTTTCATAACGGTTAATCGCTTCAAGCAAGAGAATTACTCCTTTTCTGGAAGCATACTCCAGGCATGTGTCCATTGCTGAACATCCTTGCTCATACTGCTTTTCCTGGTTTTCTGCATTCAGAGAACCTTTAATCCCTCCCAAGATAACTGAGCCTCCACCTGTTTCAGCAAGCAGATCTATATATCCGAATATCCTTGAAATACAGCGCTCACGTTTATCCGCTTCTACATGGAAAAGCGCTAAACCATCTTCTAAATAACTTTGACCGGTTGCTATGGAAATCAATTCCATTCCATTTCGTTCTAATAGGGAAAACAGAACAGATTTCTCTATATCCTCGGGAGTTCTCAAACTCAGCTCAATACCATCATATCCAAGAGAGGATAATTCTCGTATACCTCTTTCAAGCTCACCAGGGTAAAGCAGAGGGCCGAATCGGGTTTTATTAGGGGTTACGCTTGCCGCTATCTTCATACTCTTTCCTTTTCTTTTATGTGGGATATCCTAATGTATAGATATGTTTCCCTCCATTTGCCGGACCTTTGATGACATCTTCAATCTCCTCTTTATTCCGCATTGTCATTGTTTCAATAGGAGGAAGTTCACCAGGAGGATACATCTCCATTATGTCGTTTATTAATTTTTCCAAATAATCAAGCATTGCATATACACCCGGCTTCGCCTTCTCAGGATCCGCAAGGGTAGCATCTCCCACAACCCCCTCGGGCGTAGATACAACTTCTATTGCTGAAGCTCCTACCTGGCACCAGAAGTCAATTGGAGATTCTTCCTTGTATACACTTCCCGATTTATTAATGTGTCCTTGCGGGAATATTGACATCGGTTTTGTTTTTTCTGCATATTTCTGGTCTATCAGCTCTGGAAACAACGCCATGGAGTAGGATGTTTCCACTTCATCCGCATGGATAAATGGAGTTTCAAATATACCGCCATGGGCTTTGTCTTTTAAATATTCCGGTATCACAAACCACCAATTTACATTTACAAGAATTGCCGGTACCTGATATTTCTTCGCAAACTGATGTATAGCGAGCGGAATGACATAATCCTGTCCATGACCATTAAGAAGTATTATTTTTCGGAATCCGGAATTCCAGAATCCTGCAACTACAGCCCGAATATAGGCAGCCAAATCTTCTTCAGGGATAACTATCGTACCGGGCATGCCAAGATGATGGAATGGATGTGATCCATACCAAATCGGCTCTGCAACGGTACATCCAGTTCTTTGTGCAACTGCCTCTGCAAGTCGAGTTACGAGAAAAGTGTCTTCACCGCTGCATGCATTCTTTCCATGATTCTCAGTACTTCCTATGGGAAGAATCAGCATATCGCTTTGCTTGAGTCTTTTTTCAATTTGATGACCATTCATCGTCTGGTAATAGATTTCAGTCGGCCGTTCCATATGGCCGCCTTTCGGGGGTATTGTCCATTTACTCATGATGTCCTCCATGATTTATTTATTTTAATTTTTTTACCAAGCAACTTCGCCTGACGAAATAATTTTATGTTTTATAAGCAAATAACTATTTTTTTTGTGGGATACTGGTTGTATACCACTGTTGCTAAAAAAATTTCTCTTATATTTATCTCTTCTTAATTCTTAACTTAGATATTCTGCTATAGTTTTTTTCGGTAGAATCTCTTCCAAGTAAACCGGTTTCTCAGTTTCGTAAGATTGCTTTGCCGCCTTAGCTATTACTACCGGCAAGATAGCATCAATAACATCACAAACAACTTCTTTATCTTCCAATACTGCTTCTACAAATCCCCGCATTTCTTCTACATAGGCAAAGAAATATCTCTCCAGAAAAAAATACGGAGGTTTATCAGATAAAACTCCTTCATCCGTAATTAATGAAACTCTTGTAGCTGTATCATTATCGGTCATGCAGCTTCCCTTCGAACCAAAAACCTCCGCTCGCTGGTCATATCCGTAAACAGCCTGGCGAGAATTATCAATTATGCCAATTGCTCCACCTTCAAATCCAAGGGTAACCACAGCAGTATCTACATCACCCTCTTTCCCTATCGCCTCATCAACTAAAACACTACCGTTGCTATGTACAAATTGCACTTCTTTACCGGTAAGGTATCGAATCATATCAAAGTCATGAATCATCTGATCCATGAAAATTCCTCCCGATGAGCGAACATATTCTATAGTCGGCGGCGCTGGGTCCCGGGAAGAAATTTTAATGATGTGGGGCTCTCCAATCTTTCCTGATTGTACAATCTCATGCATTTTCTTAAAATTGTGATCAAAACGGCGATTAAAACCAATTTGGAATTTAACTCCCGCCTTCTTTACTTCCCTCATTGTTTCCAGGATTCTCTGCAAATTAAAATCTACAGGTTTTTCACAAAAAATATGCTTACCCGCTTTGGCTGCTTTCACGATTAGTTCTGCATGGGTATCAGTGGGAGAACAAATCATAATTGCCTTAACAGCATCATCAGTAATTACTTCGTCTGGATCCAGACTTATTCGTATAGCGCCACTTTCCTGGAGCCACTCTTTTACATCATCTGGCATATACGGGTCTGCTGCATGGATAACTTCAGCATTTGGAATATGATTTATAACACTATCTAAATGGAGCCTTCCAATTTTACCAGTTCCAACAATGCCGATTGACAGCTTTTTTGTCATGTTACAACTCCTTTTTATTTACCTTTCTCATTCGAGTACACATCAAACCAGACAGCTACAATAAGGATGATACCTTTTACGATATACTGCCAGTAGGCATCAACATTCATCATGCTCATCCCATTATCAATAGTAGCCATAAAAAATGCTCCCAGAATTGCTCCAGCGACCTTCCCGGATCCTCCGGACATGCTTGTACCACCAATTACCGCAGCTGCAATCGCATCCAATTCTAGGTTCATTCCTGCAGAAGGAGTACCGGCATTTAATCGTGCTGATAATATTATTCCTGCTATAGCTGCAAGAAGACCATTCAGTGCATACACAAAGACTAAATTTCTCCTCACTTTTATTCCGGAATATTCTGCAGCTTCGCGATTCCCTCCCATAGCATAAATACTACGTCCAAAAGAAGTTTTTTCAGCTACAAAAGTGAATATCAAAACAAGAAGCAGCATTATAAGTACCGGTAAAGGAAGGCCTCGATAATCATTAAGGATAGTGGCAACTCCAAGTATTATCACACAGGAAATTGTGTTCTTGAAAAAGAATTTAACCAATCCAGAAACTTCAAAATGATACCTAAGACGGGAATTTCTCGTACGGATATTTATTAAAATGAGAAGAAGACATGAAAGAATAGCGAGAATCCATACAATTGTCTGGGGAATATATGCTTGGCCATAAACCTTGTATGCATCATCAAAAGGGGCAATGGAAATTCCTTTTGTAATACCTAGTAAAACTCCCCTAAAAATGAGTAAACCTCCAAGGGTAACAATAAATGCCGGCACCTTGAGATATGAAATGATCACGCCCTGATAAAATCCAATGAAAAAGCCGCAAATCAATACAATGGCAATGGTAATATATGGTCCAACTCCATTCCAAATATGAAGAGCAGCAGCCAAGCCTCCCAGTGCTCCCATCACCGATCCTACAGAAAGATCAATATTTCCTGTAATAATAACTATAACAGCACCAATCCCAAGTATTCCGACTATAGCCATCTGACGAGTTAAATTTGAAATGTTCCGTGTCTTTAAGAAATATCCATCTGTGAATATTGTGAAAATAATCCATATGAACAAGAGTGCTCCGAGCATGACATAATTTCTTAAATCTATATTTTTGGTATCAAACTTAGGTTTTTTCACTGTTTTCCTCCTATGGCAGCATGCATAATTTTTTCTTGCGTTGCTTCTTTCGATGTCATTTCAGCAGTTATCTTCCCTTGACTCATAACGACAATTCTATTACTCATACCAAGAACTTCCTCCAATTCGGAAGAGATCATGACAATAGCGACTCCTTCCTCAACTAACTGGTTCATAATTTTATAGATTTCTAATTTTGCACCAACATCAATACCACGAGTTGGCTCATCAAGAACAAGAATTTTAGGTTTAGTAAGAAGGGCTTTCTGCAATACAACTTTCTGCTGATTACCACCGCTCAGATTTTTTACCTTTTGCTCCACCCCGCTTGTTTTTGTTCTCAACCTTTTGATCAATAAATTTGTAGAATGAATTTCTAAATTTTCATTTAATATACCAAACCTTGAAACTTGTTCTAGGGAAGCTAAGGTTGTATTTTCTTTTACATCCATTCCAAGCACTAAGCCATATAGTTTTCTATCTTCAGATACCAGAGCAAGACCGTTCTTAAGAGCATCAGAAGGATCTTTTATGAAGACCTTTTTCCCGTTTATAAATACTTCACCTTCTCGTTTTGCTGGAAAAGCACCAAAAACACTGCTGAAAAATTCCGTACGCCCTGCCCCCATAAGACCGCTTACACCCAGAATTTCTCCTTTCCGGGCTTTGATACTAACGTTATCAATAAGCTTACGTCCAGGAATATTTGGATCCTGGACAGAAAAGTTCTTTACCTCAAGAACTATTTCCCCCAGTTGGTGTTCAACATAGGGAAAAAGATTATTCAACTCTCTACCAACCATCATGCGAATAATATCATTTTTTGTAATATCTGATATTGCAGCAGAACCAATAGTTTTTCCATCTCGCAAAATTGTTACATTGTCTGCTATACGCATTACTTCATCAAGTTTATGTGATATATATATACATGTAATCCCTTGCTCACGAAGCGCATTAAGAATATCTAACAACGTATCTACTTCAGATTCTGTTAATGCTGCTGTAGGTTCATCAAGAATAAGAATCTTTGCATCCCTGGCTAAAGCTTTGGCAATCTCAACTAACTGTTTCTGTCCTATCCCTAGTTTTTTGATTTTTTCATTAGGTTTTATACGGCTATCGGTTTTGTCTTTGTTTTTATGAAGTCCAACCTTTTTTAGCAGTTCCTGAGTATTGAAGAAAATCTCATCCCAGTTAATCATTCCCTTCTTTAATGGATATTTTCCTAGAAAAATATTTTCTCCGACACTTAATTCAGGAATAAGCTCAAGTTCTTGATGTATACATACTATCCCTTGCTTTTCCGCCTCTGAAGTATTTAAAAAGGTGTACTCTTCATCGTTAATAAAGATTTGCCCCTCATATGTCCCTTGAGGATATACACCACTTAAAACTTTAATTAACGTTGACTTCCCTGCACCATTTTCACCACACACGGCATGAACTTTCCCTTGATGCACCTGAAGACTAACCTTATCAAGTGCTTTTACTCCAGGAAAAATTTTCGTGATGTCCCTCATTTCCAAAATCACCTGTTCCATACGCTTACACCATTTTTTATTTGAATTATTATTGGGGAAGGAAAAACCTTCCCCAATTAGCAAAAGCTTAACCATTCATGTCTTAATCTACATCCGGCCACTGACTTTTCGGTACATTTTTATATACATCTTCTAAGCTGTGAAATCCACTCTTTATAAGCACATCTACAATATTATCTTCATCTACAGCCACAACATCTACAGAGAATGTATCTACTTCTTTTGTCCCATTATCTAATTTTGTCCACACACCAAGTTTTGAATCCATGGCTGATGACGGATCTTTCCCCTCTGCCAAAGCAAGCGCAATATTCATAGCTGCTTCATTTAACTTTGCAAGAGGTTTATAAACGGTACCAGTTTGAAGCCCCTCTACAATTCGCTGACAAGCTGCAATATCAGCATCCTGTCCTGCAATTGGAACTTTTCCTGCAAGACCTTGTGACTCAAGAGCCTGTATAGCACCGCCTGCAGTACCATCATTCGAAGCTATAACAGCCTGAATGTCATTATTAGCCAAGGTGAGGCCATTTTCAGTATGCTTCAAGGCTTCATTCGGGCTCCACCCTTTACACCACTGTTCGAGAACAATATTTATGTCACCGCTATCTATATACGGCTGAAGTACATTTTTATGCCCCTGGTAAACTAAATGAGCATTAAAATCTTCAGGTCCGCCTTTCAGCCAAATATAATTTCCTGTTGGTGCTTTTTCTACAACAAACTTTGCCTGAACCTCACCAACTTTAACAGAATCAAAGGTGACATAATAATCAAGGTCGCCATTTCTTACTAATCGGTCATAAGCAATAACAGGGATACCCATTTCATGAGCTGGTTCAATAATCGCGCCTGTCGCATTTGAATCAAGAGCTTGTACAATGAGTACATCAACGCCCTGAGAAATCAAATTTTCACACTGTGAAATTTGTTTTGAAGCAACATCTTCAGCAGATTGAACAAGTATTTCAACACCTTTTGCTTCTCCAGCTTCTCTGAACATCTCAATTTCTCTTTGCCATCGTTCCTGTTTCAATGTACCTATGGATATTCCAATTTTAAGGGCCCCATCATCTGCTTTTTCACCCTGCTGCCCCTGTGCAGCCAGACCAAATGAAGCAATAAACAAAATACCTAACATCACTAACAAAATTCGTTTCATATAGTTCCTCCTCTTAAATATACATACACCATACCACCGGTATACCAGCCTGTCAAATGTTTTTTCTACATTTTTTTATAAATGTTTTCACTGTTACTATAAGAGAATTTTTTTTGAATTTATTTACAAAGTCATACCACATCTGTTTTATTAAGCCTTTAGCAACTTTGTAAAAAACCCGCGATCTCATATACAAGGATCCTCTGTGCTTTCCTTACAAAGGGGAACAGATGGGCAATCCTGTAAGCCGATCTTATCCCGGAGGTTAAATGCTTAAGCTCCTCGTTTGAAGTAAAATCAATTTCCCGTTTGAACCGTATTGCGCTATCCCACTGCTCCAGAAGTCCAGGGTCATCAATTCCCCACTGCACGGAGGCTCCAGTCTTTTTTATTGAGGGATGATGCTTAGCGTGTTTAGCGGTAAATACGCTGAATGCGTCAAAGATGAGAATATATCGGCCGATTTTCTCCTGTATAGCAGCCAGCAGCGACTTGATTTCGTCTTCTGTAAGATACATAAAGAGGCCTTCAGCAATAACCAGGTGCTGTCCTCCATCGGCGGAGTCTGGGGCAGAGACTTGTTCAAGCCAGCTGGAGTCTGTTACAGAAGAGGGAATTAGGTGGTAGGTTTCGGTTTCCTGGAAAAATTGACGGCGGATGTCGATAACTTCTGTAAAATCCACATCGTACCAGTCCGTTTTTTCCTCTACACCCTGAACACGAAGATATCTGCTGTCAAGGCCGCAGCCCAAATGGAGGACCACGCTCCTGTCACAGCTCTTCAAGAGCTCAGAAACTGCATTATCAAAAAGCTTTGCCCGCAGGCACATCATCTTGCGAGTTTTAGCCGGTATTTTCAAGGAACTGAAATCGTAATCTATTGTACTGACAATTTCCTCTGCCTTGGGATCTGTAAAGAGGGAAGATTTTTTTCTGCTCTCTTCCGCCTTTCCGTACAGAGGTATAAGAAGCGTCTCCTGCTCTTTGCTTAAGTGAATCATAGTTTTACCCGCCTGCAGATCCTGTCACATGAACTGTCACATGAACTGCCACATGAACTGCCACATGGACCGACACATGGACAGACACATGGCTTGCCCAATGAACTGCCCCATGAAATGATTATCCCACAAAGGAAACATCCCATAGTATACACCCTCGAGGCAGTTTACGCCATTTTTTTTCAAGCCCATGGCGGCGGGTATTGTAGCTTACAAGGGTTAATCGAGCACTTCTGCAGCTTTTTTCTCGACCGCTAGGCCCTTCTTGTATTTGGCAAAAAAGGCATTGAAGCCTGCAATCTCTTTTTCAGAAGCTTCCACCGTCTCTGCAATATCAGAACCGAAGACATGTTCGGAGAGGAAGGAATCCAGACTTTCACCATCCTTGTTCACTAAGTAGGATGCAAGAAGAGCAATCCCCCATGCTCCGCCTTCGCCGGCCGTTGTCAGCACGGAAATCGGGGTGTGCAGCGCCGCGGCCATCATCTTCTGGCCCACAATCGCCGTCTTAAAAAAGCCCCCATGACCATTTATTGCATCAACGGATACTTTCTCATCATCAAAAAGAATATCCATTCCCACCCGTAATGCGCCCAGGGAGGTAAAGAGCTGAGCCCGCATAAAATTGGCCAGATTGAAGGTATTCTCGG
>JAIPFU010000059.1 GCA_021736505.1 Spirochaetia bacterium
CCGACAAAGTTGTCTTTCCGGAATCGATATGTGCACTAATTCCGATATTCCGCATTTTGGTAATATCTGCCATCTTTTTCCTCTCAACTTATATAAAGATTTTTTCTTGTGTTCTTATTTCAACATGCTTATGCAATGTAAGCCCTTACAGCTGAATCATGCATACTCTGTTCTTAATGCATAGAGAATAATTCGTATCATGAAATCAAGGGAGCCGCTCAAAGGCTGTTGAATTCGGTAAGTACAGCTTCCATCATTCCCTGTAAACATTCCCTGTAAACAGATTAGTGTTTTTCAGCACTTTATCTCTAAACTGTACGTTTCCGCTATGCCTGACAAAACATTCTCAATCTAAGCTGTTATCCCTTCTTTCAGTGACTTTGTTCATTTCTGGATGAATGTTATTTTTTCACCGGCTGGAAGTAAAACACATCGGAATCGGAGTTTAGTACAGTTGCCAACTTTTTTCAATACCTTAATTTATAATTTATCATGAGTTATTTGTAAGATTTCTGTTATTATTCTCACAAATTCTCCTAATAAATCTCCAAACAGATACTGAAAAGAAAAGAAACAGACAAGCTGAATCAGAAAATCACGTAAAATCGCAGTATGATAAGAGTTTATCTTCAAAAACCAGAATAAAAACTGTAATAGCCTATGCAAATATAACAAATATTCACGATCTTGGCAAATCCTTACACAAAGCGCGAGGATCCCCATAAATACAGTCTTCTCCATCACCTTGATACAGAAAACGGGATGACTTACATCAAGCTTTATGCTACAAATAAAGAAGACAGCATACAACAGATCATGCGGAAATTGACTTGGCCTTCTGACTGTTTTCTGACTGTTTTCTGACTGACTTTTAACTGTTTTTAGACGGAATTTTTGACTGTTTTTTACAGGACCTGAAGAAAAAGACGTTTTAAAGGAGCAGCATCCATGGCAACCATTTTTTCCAAAATTATCGAAGGGGAAATTCCCTCAGTGAACATCTACGAGGATGAAGTCTGTGTAGTCATTCTCGATATCTCCCCGGTAAACAAAGGGCACGCTTTAGTCATAGCCCGGGATGAGTACGAAACCCTGCTTGACTGTCCCGATAAAACCCTGAACCACATGATGCAGGTCTCCAAACGGGTGGTGCAGAAACTTATTGAGGTACTCAAGATCGACGGCTACAACATCCTCATCAACAATAAACCCGCATCCGGTCAGGAAGTACCGCATCTGCACATACACATCATTCCGCGGTTCACAAATGACGGGAAATCTCCCATTGCTCAAAAAGAGACCTATGGAGAGATGGAAATGGTGGAACTTGGAAAAAAACTGCAGCTCTAAACAAGTAGAGGCGGATACAGGGAGCTTTTAACAGATATATGCTGATGCTTACGCTTTGGAAAACTATTATTCAGCTGTCGCAGCAGGTCAGGAAGGGCACAGTACATTGTATTCCACGCTCCTTGCTGCCATTTTCAAGCTCATGCTAAGTTCAAGAATCCAGTTGAAATATAATAAAATTAACGGTAAAATAGGGCCATGGCTGTATGTTATTTCTGCGGAAGCGAGTTCCCCGAAAAATTTGAAGTATACCGCACCACAAGTTGTCCATCCTGCGGAAGAGATGTAAAAATCTGCAGGAACTGTGCATTTTACAGCCCAGGCTCCCACTACGAATGCAGAGAGACCATATCAGAACCTGTCAGGGATAAGGAGCGGGCTAATTTTTGTGATTATTTCAGGCTGGCTTCCTCCTCAGGAGGAAGCGGGAAGGACAGCAGGGAGCGTGAAGCGGAACGAAAGAAGGCAAAACAGGAAGAGGCGAGGAGACGTTTTAACTCCCTCTTTGGGGATTAAAAAATGCAGGAAACTGCAATTATCCCGACAGAATTCATCAGAACAGCAGGCTGTTGCGTCTGTAATTATCAGCAAGCTGTAAGTACCTGTAATTGCCTGCAAGTACCAGCAAGATTGACATACATATACCATATACGAAAAAACGACCCAAAAAGGAGAATACTGTGCTGGACCTCTTATCTTCCCGAAGAAGCATACGCAAATATCTTGAAAAGGAAGTGCCTGAACGCTGCATTGCCTCTTTGACCAAGGCTGCCCTCTATTCTCCATCGGGTAGAAACTTACGCCCCTGGGAGATCACCATTGTCACGGAACCCGACCTTATCAGAAAGCTGTCTGAAGCTAAGCCTACAGGAGCGGATTTTCTTGCAGAAGCAGCATTGGCATTCGTCATAGCCGGATTACCGGAAAAAAGCGACATCTGGATAGAGGACACCGCTATTGTCTCAACAAACATCCTTTTGGAGGCGGAAGCCCTCGGTTTGGGCGCATGCTGGATACACATCAGAAACCGCTCAGCGGCTGACGGCAGCCCATCTGAAAAAATCATCAAAGAGCTGCTGCAGATACCCGAAAACCGAAGCATCACCAATATGATAGCTATAGGATACCCCGACGAGGAAAAACCAAGCTACACGGAGAAAGATCTGCACTGGGAGAAAGTTTTCCGTAACATCCGGTAAACTTCGCTGTATATTTACTGCACATTGTAAAATGTTTCGCATATGCAGAAATTCATGTAGCATATTTTACTCATTTTGCAATATTATAAATAACTAACTCAGCCAAAAGACCAAATTACAACGATGTAGGGAGGGACATATGTTGGAACGAGGATCGATGGCTCCGGATTTCTCACTCATATCCGATAGAGGCCATTCTGTATCGTTATCTCAGTTCAGAGGACGAAAAATAGTTCTCTACTTTTATCCGAAGGACAATACACCAGGCTGTACCACCGAAGCCTGTCAGTTCAGGGATGCTTACGACCGTTTTATTGCTGCCGGAGCGGTCATCATCGGCATCAGTCCTGATACTGAAAAATCTCATGAGAACTTCAGGAACAAGTACGGCCTGCCTTTCATCCTGGCAGCTGACCCGGAAAAGAAGGTACTGCAGCAGTATAATGCCCTGAAGGAGAAGAAGATGTACGGCCGAACCTATATGGGAGTTCAGCGCTCTACCTTCATCATTGATGAAAATGGGAAGATCTTGGAAATATTCCCCCAGGTTAAACCCGATGGTCATGCTCAGGAAATTCTTGAAGTTCTGAATTCACAAGACTGATCTCGACAGTAAGTGCAGACTGCGCAGTAATTGTAGATTCAAGGATAAAAAATGTAAAAACTCATTACGACAGAATTCATTACTAAGAAATTCATTACTAAAGAATTCATGCAGGAAAACTGTTTATCCTTTTTCAGGTATGGTATCATACAGATATCCGGGAATACCTAAGAGGAGAAATAATGAGAAAGCATATACTGACCCCTTTCATTTCGGTCATTATGCGGTCGTTCATCATACGGCCGGTCATCATGCGGCGGATCATCATACTGCTTTTCTTGCTGCTGATTATCATGCTTCCCGTCCATGCAGAAGATAGGAAGCTTCAGGAAGCTTTACCGGAATTTATAGTAATAAATGAAGCTGCCTCCCAGGGAGAATACGATTTTATTGAACTTCTCAATCTCTCTTCCGAAGCAGCTGTCTTTTCCTCCGGCTGGTTTCTCGATGATGACAAAAAAGGATATGATGATGGGAACAGCTCATTTGTCATTCCCGAAGGAACTGTAATTGAAGGCAATGGGTATCTGCTGATTTGTCCATTCTCTCCGGATAATGCCAAGGATGTTCTGAATAACAAGCATATCCCCCGGACTGCATTATGCGATATTTCATTCTCCCTAGGTTCATCCGATGAAGTGAATCTTTACTTCCGCGAGGAGCTGGCTGATTCAGTATCCTGGGATAGTGATGTAAACTCCTACGGGCGAAGCCCTGATAACGTGCAGGATTTCTCTCACCTCCTCATCCGTACGCCGGGCAAAGAGAATAAGAAGGAAAAGCTCTATACATCAGGTCCGGAGGCAAATCTGACAATTAATGAGATCTGCTCGGTGGATGAGGATTACGTTGAATTGTATTATTCAGGAGATAGTGTTCTCAAGATGGAGGAAGGAACCTGGTTTCTTGAAGATATAGATAAGCAACGTGATATTTCGCTGCCGTCAGCGACGGTAAGCCCTGGATCCTTTATCCTGATTTACACACAAAAGGGCTCACATGATTTGGGCTTGGGCAGAAAAGACAGCGTATTCCTGCGATTCAAGGACAGCATTGTCGACTACTGCCGCTGGAATGAACATGTAGATAGTTACGGCAGTTACCCTGACGGAAGCAAAGATAGGGGCCCCATGGATAAAACACCGGGTTCGGCAAACTCAATTCCCTAGAAAGCTTAAGCCCCAGATAGGCTTAGCTGCAGGGCATTAATCTTCTTATTGCGTATATACACCCCATAGTTTCTGCTGTATAATTTTTGTATTCGTGGCTGAGGGGAAGTTTATGTTCCGCCATCATAATCGTTTTCCTGCATGCAGGTATGCTAAGTTTTTCATGGCATGTCCTTTGCTTGTGCTCCATTTACTGCTTCTTATTTCATGCAGCAGCAGCGAACTAATTATATCAAAGTATAACTCCGCAGAGAGCACACCTTTTGTAATCGGTATATTAGCATCTGGTGTCCTTCTGGGCCTGCTTTTTTATAACATCTTTCTGGCGATATCTACAAAAGAACGGATGTTCCTTTATTTTACTGTTATGATGATTCTTCTCTCAATTCTGCAGACTTTTTCCACGTATGAACGTTTTTTATTCCAACTGACCTATAATCGTGTTACCATCCTGACACATACCCTTTTTATTACCTTTCTCCTCTTTTTTGAAGATTTTTTTCAGATACCCCGACACCATAGACGGCTATCTTTCTGGAACAAAATCTCAATTCTCATCATAGCCGCCTATACTCTGGTTTTTCTTCTACTTAAATTCCTGCTGCCCCAAGCTCAGGGACTGCACAGGGTAATTGATTTTGTACGTGAGCTCTTTGTTTTTTATACCAATATTCTCTTTCTTGCAAACTGTATCATCGCCATGGCTTGGATGGATAAAGAGGCCCTGATTATTCTTATTGCTTTTATTCCGCCAGCGGTGATGACCTCCCTGAACGCAATGCAGATTTTTCCCTTTATGCAGCATTTTGAACAGTTTATGACAATCATGATGCAGTATAATCAGCCGATTGGTCTGTCTCTGCAGGCTATACTGCTTTCATTGGCTTTAGGGAACCGGTACAATAGGATTAATGCTGAACGCCTGCAGCGGGAACGAGAACGGGATCAACTGCAGGACCTTGACCGAAAAAAGACAGAATTTTTTATGAATATATCCCATGAACTTCGCACCCCTTTGACTGTTATGCTTGGCTTGACGCGGCAGCTGAAAGAGGGTCGCTATGGAAATTCCATCGAAAAAAACAGAAACACCTTGGCTGCAGTGGAGCGGAATGGACTGAGACTTTTAAAGCAGGTTAATTCCTTACTCCGTGCAGGCAATACAGAAGCTGCAGCCAAAAGTCATCTCATTTCTGTAAGCCAACAGCTGCAAGTCTATGTTGAAGAATTTCAATTTGCAGCTCAACAACGGAATATCACACTGCAGTACAGCGTTGAAAAGGATGCTGTACCGGCTGTTCTTTCCGTTAATCCCGACGACTTGGATTCCGCGGTACTGAATTTACTCTCCAATGCTGTAAAATATAGTAAGAAAGGGGGTAGTATCAGCCTTTCTCTGCATCTTGAAAAATCATACAGATGGCAGGGTAAGGCTTTGTTCATCAGTGTTTCTGATACCGGGCCGGGGGTTCCTAAGGAAGAGGAAGATAGTATATTTCAGCGCTATAAACGGTATGGGGGACCGAGAAGCCTCGGTACCGGATTGGGACTACCGGTGACAAAGGAAATCATGCTCAGTTATGGAGGTGATGCAGTTCTTGAAAAAAACTCGACTGAAGGGTGCCGATTCAGTCTGATATTCCCGCCGGAAACGATACATGTAGAGCAGCTGCCCCATGAAGAACTGCTCAAACCCGAGTGCGTAGATATCAGCATGTATACTGCTGAATTTTCTGAGTTACAAAGTGATTCACATAAGTCCCCGAATCCCCCTCCAGCTCAAGATGCTCCTGTTCTCCTGATTGTTGAAGATAATAAGGATTTGTGCAGTTATATTACTTCAACGCTTGAACCTGATTATAGAATTGTGACAGCTGGTAACGGCAGAGAGGCTTTGAAAATTCTTGAAAAGACAGATATTGATCTTGTCATCTCCGATGTGATGATGCCGGAAATGGATGGACATGCCTTCTTTCATGAATATAGCAGGATTTATCCGGATGCTCTTACTCCGTTTATGTTCCTTACTGCCAGAGATTCTCTTGAAGAAAAGATTAAGAGTCTTAAGGACGGTGCTGTACAGTACATTACAAAGCCCTTTTCACCTAAAGAAATTCAGGCATGTGTCGAAAATATACTGAACCGTGACAGAAAAGTGACTCGTACAAAAGTATCCGATATCCGCAGAAAGATTGATCAAGTACTGGATGAGGCGGGCCGGGAAAGTAAAGCATACGAACCTGCTAGCGGGAAGGCAGCCGGGACTGGAGACCAGACGACAACAAGGACGACAACAAGGACGACAACAAGGACGACAACAAGGACGACAACAAGGACAACAGCAAGGACGACAGCAGCTCTAGGTTTTGATGCACTTGCTGTTAAGAAACAGTACCAGCTTACGGACAGGGAACTAGATATTCTCTCACTGCTTATGCAAGGAGCTTCGGATAAGAACATTGCATCGGAATTGGGTATTTCACCAAGTACTGTGGCAAATCATAATAGAAAGCTGTATAAAAAGCTGCAGGTCAGCGGACGGATTGAAACGATGTCCAAATTCTCCGGCCGCTGAATTGCCTGCATTTTCAGGCTTTTTGACCACACTGCATAATTTTAATCACACTGCATAATAATGTCCAAGTCCAGTTCGCAGATTGCCGTGGGCATCTGAATCCCCCAGTTCTCCAGAACCTCAGGATGGATCTCTCCGAATACCCCCGCTCTTTTTCCATCGCAGAAGACTTCCGCTGCTCGTCCTGGAATAAATCGCGGATCAACAGATTCTTTAAGCTTATAATCTCGCTGCATATAGAACAGAACTGCAGAAACATGGCTGTTCAACTGATTAAAGCCCATATCACTGTCCGCAGCCATAAAACCGAGGTAGTTACGGGTGGCGGTGCCGGAGTTTTCCGAAGGATCAAGAAAGGCCACCTTGCCTATCTCAAAAATTTCATGGGGATAGACTGCATTGCCTGAAACGGATTCTGACTCCAGCAGAGCGGGCATGATGGAATTACGCACAAATTCATAGTTCTCGCTCATAGGATTTGCAATCTGCACAATTCCCTCACCGGTGCTGCGCATTTTATCGATATAGTCCTTTTTTGAACCGAGATAATTGTACATCATCTCCTGATAGCCCAGGCCGATCATAATGTCCTTTACTTTGCGGCTGAATTCTTCCTCCGGGGTCAGCCGGCCGAGGGTAAAGGTATTCGGCATAATCGGTTCATGATTCTCCATCCCCCTGCCGATCATTATATCCTCAACAATATCCACTGCATGCAGAAAATCGTTCCGATATTCTGGCACAGTGATATAGACGGCTTCATTATCAACAATGCTGTAGATGCCCATGCGCTTCAGAGCCTGTACCGCTGCTTCTCCGTCAATGTGCTCCCCTAGGAGACGGGAAATATGCTTCAGTTCAGCCTTTGCGGGTTCCTGGAAATAGTAGGGTACCGTAATTTCCCGGCCGAATTCCGTATCATAGGGATATTCAATTTTTACCGGTTCAATGGTGAATCCAGCGTCAGCAAGATCGCATGCTACTATGGATGCGGTGAGAAGCAGATCCTTGAGCTCAGTCCCGGTAAGTTCGATAAATAAATGTTCATCCCCCACCTGTACAGCTCCAATTTCCGCACTGTTGATCACTGGAGGGAAGCTGAGAACCTTTCCCCGATTGTCTGTAATAAAGGGGAAAAGAGCATCATTCGCCACGATGGGACCAAATTCCCGTCCTTTAGGGTGCTTTTCGATGATTTCACGCAGGGAAAGCTCCTCCTCCATCTGCAGGGGCACAAAACGGTACGCATCAGGATCAGCACCAAAGTACTGTACGGGAAACTCTATGAGATCACTGCGGTATACACCCATGGCAATGGATTTCCGTTTTCTCCCAAAATTCCAGCACAGTTTTTCCTGGGTCTGAATAAGATCCTTCAGGGTTGCCTCATCTACCGGCTTCCCCGCAATGGAAAAGCCTACGATATAGGGTCGGGTTTTCTGTATATTCTCATGGACCTGCACCACGCGCTTATCCGACTCAAAGGTCTCTTCCGCGTTGGAAAAGAAATCATACAGGGGGGCATCTCCACCATTGTAGGTCCTGAGCTGCCGAGCTAGGCCGGCGGTGGACCAGAGGTCCGGACGATTAGTATCGTTCAGCTCTATCTTGATGATTCCCTCGTCTCTATCCCAGCCGTCCAGTTCTGCCTTCGCGGCGGGAAATACTGCTTCCAGTTCCTCTTCGCTATATGATTTTCCGAGAAATTCGAAAAAACTGTCTGCAGCTGCTTCAATTTTGGGCATTATTTTCCCCTCCTCAGTCGTACTCGTTCAATATCAGGCGTAAAGAGTTCCCGTAAATCATTCAGTCCAAGATGCATCAGGGCCATTCGGTCTATCCCGAGCCCCCAAGCCAATACGGGCACATCAACACCCAGGGATTTCGAGACCTCCGGTCGGAATATGCCGCTTCCCCCCAGCTCAAACCAGCCGAGCTTGGGGTGCTTAATGTGGACTTCGATTGACGGTTCAGTAAAGGGGAAATACCCCGGCACATAGCGGACCTCTTCAGCCCCGGCCACCTCTTCAGCAAACATCTTGAGAAGACCAAGAAGCGTTCGGAGATTTACTTCCTTTCCCAGAACAATTCCCTCGGTCTGATAAAAATCCGCCCCGTGGGTGGCATCCACCTGGTCATACCGAAAACAGCGGGCTATCCCGAAATATTTTCCTGGGACCTTGGCTTTCGGCAGGGTTTTTGCAGAAAGTACGGTTCCCTGACTTCTCAGCACCTGGCGGCGGGTAAAATCGTGATCAAAACTGTAGCCCCAGCCGCGGCTTCCTGTTTTCCAACCGTCCTCATGGGCACTGGCGATCTGATCTAAGTAGGGCTGCTCTATAGATTTGGCATGGGAAGGATTCTTTACGTAATAGACATCATGAATGTCGCGGGCGCTGTGAAACTGCGGCATGAACAGGGCATCCCCGTTCCAGAATTCCGTCTCCACCAGGGGGCCGTCAAACTCCTCAAAGCCCAGGGATATCAGCTTATCCTTCACCCAGGTCAGATATGCATTATATGGATTCC
>JAIPFU010000004.1 GCA_021736505.1 Spirochaetia bacterium
ATCTCCAGCAGTATTTTTCTAGCCAGCTGTATACCGTATTCAATATCGTAACTTTCATCGAGTCTCGGATCAATAACAAGCCCTCGCCAACCGAGCATCGTTCTGGGCTTTTCAAAATATGAGCGCATGATGATAAAGATCTCATCACTCACCTCATCAGCTAGTTTCTTGAGGCGCCGAGCATAATCATAGGCCCCTTTTTCATCGTGAATGGAGCATGGCCCAATAATGCCGATGATTCGTTTATCTTTTCTGAGGATGATATCCCGAATCTGTTTTCGCCAGCCCTCTATCTGAATTAACTGTTCTTCGGAAACCTGCACTTTCTCCTTTATTTCATGCGGAGAAGCTAGTTTATCAACCCGATGTATATGCAGATCATTGATATGTTTCATTTTAGATACTCCCTTGTTAACAAGTTTGTATCATATTTTTATTTTTTATGCATTATATCATAGAGATATCGTTTTATTTTCTTAGTTGGTGTCCGGATGAAAGACTCTTTCTGATGAATAACATGATTAATTTTCGAAAATACATTGAGCTCCTTATTTACTCGCTTCCTGATATTATCCAGATATTCCTTTACGTGTTCCCCGGCCTGATCCGCAGATACTTTAAGGTTTTTGGCATATTCTTCAACATCAATCTTAATTCTCGCCGTTATACCCTCTTTGGAAGACATTACCAGTGATTCCTCAACAAAATCATAATTATTCAGCATATTCTCAATCAGCTCTGGATAGATATTTTCACCGCTCGGCCCGAGGATCATGTTCTTCTTTCTTCCCTTTATGAAGAGATAGCCCTTTTTATCAAAAACTCCCAGATCACCTGTTTTAAACCAGCCGTCTTCGGTAAAAACCTTTTTTGTCTCTTCAGGATTTTTATAGTACCCCAGCATTACATTAGGTCCCTTAACCTGAATCTCCCCATCTTGAGTATCTTCAGAAGCCTGAACCTCTTCATCCTGCTCTTTCTGAATTCTCATTTGGACATTGCCCAGAACCTTTCCAGTAGATGCAATTTTTGTCCATCCCGGGGCACATCCAGCCAGGAGCGGAGCTGTCTCAGTCAGACCGTAACCAATTCCGTAGGGGAATTTGGCTTCAAAAAGAAAACGTTCAACCATCGGGTCCAAGGGAGCTCCGCCGATCCCGAAAAACTTAAGTCTCCCGCCGAAAACCTCTTTCAGCTGTTTTCCAACTTTCCTATTAATCATTTTTCTGAAAAGACTTACTTTATAGAGCATTTTCAGAAGTTTCTTCTTTTCAATTTTCGGTAGAACAGAAGCTCGATAGAGTTTTTCAATAAGTAACGGTACAGACAGCATGATTTGCGGTCTGACTTTTTTCAATGCGGGCAGGAGCATACTTGCAGATGGCGGCTTCCGTAAATAATTAAAATGTACGCCTCCAATCATTCCCAGCAGCAGTCCAATGGTAAACTCATACGAGTGGGACATGGGCAGAACAGATAGCATATTATCTTCAGGAAGGATTTTTATAAAAGATGTGGAAGATATCATAGCATTAGAACAGAGATTCCCGTGGGTCAGCATAACTCCCTTTGAAACACCTGTGGTTCCAGAAGTGTAGATTATACTTGCCAATGTGTCTTTGGTGATGCCTTCGCAGCCCTTAAGCACCAATGAGCTTTCGTTCTGCTCTTTTTCCTGCAGCAGTTCATCAAGGAGCACAATAGCCTGATCATCAGAAAAAACCTCTTTTACCTTCTTCAATTGTTTCTTTGATACAAAGATTCGTTCTGCTTCAGCATGTTCCAGTATATTCTGTACCTCTTTCTGAGTAAAATCCGGCAATATCGGGACAGCAACGTTACCTGAGAGGACAATCCCGAAATAGGCTGCACTCCAAGCAGGAGAATTTTCTCCAAGAAGTGCAATATTCTTGTTTTTTCCAAAACTGCTAGCTTCAAGATTCTTTTTTACATGAAGAGTATGCTGTTCCCACTCTTTATATGTAATCTGCTCCTCGTCAATAAAGCCTCCGAAGGGCTGATTCGCATAAGCAGCGGTACTTTTCTCAAAAAGTTCCGCCAGAGTATCTTTTTCCAAATGTATCATAATTGTTTTTCCCTTATATGTGTTTTCCCCAAAACTTATTATAACCCTATTTATAATATATGCATACAGGTAGTCTTCTGTCGAGGGAAAAATAGTAATTTACATGGAACCTAATTTACATGGAACAGTAATTTACCAAGTTTATTATGTATGAAAAAACTAGTTAAATAATCAAATTGTAAGGATGCCTGGTCACCTGTTTCAGGATTTTTCTTTAAGAATATTCCTGTACAGCTTTTCATCATATCCAAGCAGAACACCGCCGTCCATACGTAGTATAGGAACTTTAAGTAATTCAGGATAATCAAAAATCTCTTCCAGGGGATCAAAATCCATATAGGCATATCCCCGTTTTTTGTAGATCTTAGCTTCCTTATCAATCAGTTCTTCGGGACTGTAATAGCGAAGAACTGATTGCAGCTCTCCTTGTGAAAGCATTTTCTCATCTACATCAATAAGCTGAACAGGGATTTTTCGTTCCTTAAAAAACCGTACAGCCTTTTGAGTATCCTTGCTTTTTTTCCTGCCGAATATTTGTGTAACCAAAACTTTTCACCCCTCATATTGAAAGATCCACTACATTATACTAATGTAAACAGGAGATTTTTTTTAATCAAGAATGATGTGTGGAAAATATACAGAAGGAGAGATATGCAGATGTTCAATTCAATGAGAATCAGCCAGCTTTTACAGAGGGATCCGGATGAAGAAACAATTATCGTGGAAGGCTGGATTCGTACAAAGCGGGATTCAAAAAATTTTTGCTTTTTCGAGATGAATGACGGATCCAGTTTGAAAAATCTCCAGGTCATCCTGGACAAGCAGGATGATTCCGTCATTTCTACAATTCAGGCTATTTCTACCGGAGCCAGTGTTCGATTCACTGGAATCCTCGTGGAATCTCCCGGAAAAAACCAGAAAGTGGAACTGCAGGCAAAAGCCGTTGAGCTGGTGGGAGATGCTCCAGTTGATACGTATCCCCTGCAGAAAAAACGGCACTCCTTTGAATTCCTCCGGGAAATAGCCCACCTCCGCCCCCGGACGAATACCTTCGGTGCTGTCACCCGGGTGCGCAATTCTTTGAGCTATGCTGTGCACTCATTTTTTCAGGAAAAGGGGTTTCTCTATATCCATACCCCCATTATTACAACTTCTGACTGCGAAGGGGCTGGAGAAATGTTTCAAGTTACTACCCTTCCCCTGAATCAGGTTCCGAAGGAAGAGGGCAAGAAAGAGGGCAAGGTTGATTTCTCTAAGGATTTCTTTGGTAAACCGGCAAATCTTACAGTTAGCGGACAGCTTGAGGCGGAAATTTATGCTCTTGCCTTGAAGAATGTATACACCTTCGGGCCGACTTTCCGGGCTGAAAACTCAAATACCAGCCGCCATCTTTCAGAATTCTGGATGGTAGAACCGGAAATGGCATTCTGCACCCTGGATGGAGATATGGCCTTGGCTGAAGAGTTCCTTAAATATATCTTTTCCTACGTATTGAATCACTGTGAAGAGGATATGGATTTTTTCAACAAATGGATACAGAAGGGCGTAAAAGATTCTCTAGAACACGTAGTCAATTCAAAGTTCACTCACCTCCCTTATACTGAGGTCATTAAAGAACTGGAGCAATCCAAACAAGATTTCGAATTCCCTGTTTCTTGGGGAGATGACCTCCAGTCAGAACATGAAAGATACTTGACGGAAACGGTTTTTAAAGGCCCCGTAACAGTTACTGACTATCCTAGAGAAATCAAAGCCTTTTATATGCGGCTTAATGACGATGAGAAAACTGTAAGGGCTATGGATGTGCTTGTCCCCAGGCTCGGAGAAATCATCGGAGGCAGCGAACGAGAGAATAGATATGATGTTCTATTACGGCGCATTAAGGAACAAGGGCTTAATGAAAAAGATTACTGGTGGTATCTTGATCTGCGTCGCTATGGTTCAGTTCCCCATGCTGGATTCGGTCTTGGATTTGAAAGGGTTATTCAGTATGTAACTGGTATGCAGAACATACGTGATGTGATCCCGTTCCCCCGAACTGTGCAGAATGCAGAATTTTAGTAATTTTATAACCACAGAGGATATTGCCGCTTTCTGCTGATTAATATCCTTTGTGGTTATGTTCCCAACCGCTCTTCAGCATCTTACTAAATACAGCTTCAAACCGTTAATAAGACTTATGTAATAATATCCCTTGGTATTTCACCTTACTCCTTACTCCTTACTCCTTAATTTAATGCGCTAAGCTTGAAGGAATATGCAAGCTTGTTCCTGAAGCTGCATTCATTCCTGCTAGAACACTTAAAGAAGGACTATAAGCACTGATCATACCAATACACCCTCCTACTATTGCTCCTCCCCAGGTAGGGCTCTGATTAGAATACATACAGTTGGTTAAATACCCAAGAGATCCCAAGAAAAAGCCCCCGACAAGGGATGCAAATAAACCTTCTCCTTCGATACCCTCCATTTCTTCTTGGCTTAAGGGTTCCCCCCCAGCCTCATTGAACATTGAGTCAACCGTCATCGGCTGAGCCATAAGTGTCATTGAAGTAATCAGAAGAATTACTCCAATTATGCAAAGAGTTTTTTTCATAAAACCCCTCCTAAAATAAAATTTTCCCACATGGGGAATTTTTCAATTTTTTATATCCTCATCCAAGCCCGAAGCAATGGCATATCGGGTTATTGAAGCTATGGAGTCCAAGTTAAGCTTCTTCTTAATTCGATTTTTATATGTTTCTACGGTATTAACTGAAATTGATAACTCCACAGCCATGAATTTGCTTGTCTTTCCTTGACTTATCATTATCATTATCTGTATCTCTCTTCTACTCAGCAGTTTTACTTGAACTGGATATTCCTTATGTTCAAGCTTTTTTTGCGACCTCCCTTGTTGAGTTTCAGTATCAAAATAGACTTCCTCCTGAAAGAAGTTTCGAATTTTATACGTAATTTCCTTTTTTGGAGTCTCTAAAAATAATGTGTCTCGAACACCTAAGGCTGACAGCAGACTTTTATCTTTATTGTCATAAGGATAATTGAAATAGGTCAGGACAGAAAAATTCTTTCTTAAAAGATATATAACATCCTTAAAACCTGTTTTACTGCTTCTGACAGCATCAATATCAATGCAGAAAAATTGAGTATTTCTCCTTTCTTTAATTAGAGTATTACTAGTATTGTGAAAGGCCTCACCCGATCCCGGGTTCAGAGGATATTCACGATAGACCGCTTTCATGTATTCAGCTAAGCTTTTACATAAGAAAATATTCAACTCATCTGAACATGAACTTAAAACATTCAGTATTTCTGTTCGCATCCATGAAATTTTCCCAATTATTTGTACATTCCTCATACTATATATGACACTGAAAAAAGGATTTTTGATTCAATTTTAAACAAATTTTTTGGAAAAAATTATGTATTAAGTTTTTTGGGGTTTAGGGAAGGAAAAAATTTGTTTTATTGAGAAACTTGTTTATATTCGCAAACACCTATCCTTCTCCTCTTTTGTCATTACTTTTGGGGATTTGTTACCCTGCTAAAACAATTGTATTCTGTATTATACAAAACCTGCGGTGCAGTTAGATTGGAGAGAATATGATAAAAAAAAACCTGGTAACAATCATTTTTTTGAGCATTATTCCCCTTTTCTGTCTCTTTAGTGAAGATACCGTCGACGAAAACAATGAATTGAATAAAAATGCAAAGAACTCTTTTATCCTTTCACTTTATTCACATGATATTGACGGTATGTTTTTTGAAAACTTCCATATTGGCATATCTCCGGCAGCTCGATTCAAAGGAAAAGCAGAATTCTCTATACCAATAAATTTTTTCATACATAGCGGAGAAGAAATTTGGATACTGGACTTTTCCGGAAAGGTAAAGTTTTTCCCTAAATTTGCTAACTGGTGGTTCGGACTTACTTTATTACAGAATCTCATCATATATGGAGAAAACAAACCGGATAATAGCAGTTGTTATATGACAGAAATATCTTCAGGTTATACGATAAATGTGAATAACAGATTTTTTATAGAACCGTATTTTCTATTGAGGAATCCCTTTAACAGAAATTCAGATGATCTTGAAAGGATAGCTTCTTTTTCTCCTTCCTTCGCTCAATTTGAATTTGGATTGAGCTTGAGTTTAGAGATTTTGACTTGGTAAAGAGTAAAAAATACAATTTTTTCCGTTTCAGTGAGTAAACTATACCTTTAAGGTTGTGTTCATTATCCATAAGTTGTTTTAAAATTTACTAAATTCAATCCGAAAAAGGAAAAGTTATGGTATTTCATAGAGCCTTAAAAAAAGATTCAAAAAAAATCTCAATTATGCTGGTAGATCCATGTAATGCGAGTAAAGTCGGACTGCAGAATTTTTTTTACGAGAAAAGAGATCAGTTCTCTTTAATATTCACTGCAAAAAGCTGTAGGGAGGCTGTGAAACTGTTGAAAAAAAATAATCATTTAGTTGATATTCTTGTTACGGAACTCTATTTGCATAACAATGGCGGTATTCAGCTTATACACTTTGTAAAAAAGAATTGTAATCACATAAAATGCATTGGTTATTCAAATTATTGCAATAATTCTATTATCAATAAAGCTTTAGAAATGGGTATGGACTGTTTTGTTAAAAAAGATTCAACCTTAAGGGATTTATCAAAGGAGATACTAAAATGTTATCGTAAAATTGACAGTTCGACAAAAAAAGTAGAGTCACAAAAAGATGATAACTACTCAAATATTCTTACTGATCGAGAAAAACAGGTCATATATCTTATTTGTTCAAATAATGGATATAAAGCTCATGAAGTAGGACAAGTTCTTGATATCACCCCTAATACGGTATATAAACACAGACAGAATATAAAGAAAAAGATAAAATCCAAAGGGGATGTTGGTATGACAAAGTTTGCCATAGAGCAAGGCTTGATAGACAGCAAAAAAGACAAAAAAGACTCTGATGATTCCTAGCAGAGCATCAAGGCGATTCCTTGAAATTAGTAAACTATGAGAAACACCAGCAGGATGCAGTTCATTAATTAAGCCCCGCCAGCACATGACAGGGCTTTCACCACATAAAAAATACACATAAAAAATACACATAAAAAAATACAAAGTTCAGATGAATCTTACAACATCATTTAATTCTCGGCGTATTTTGCGGTTTTTTTTCTTCCAGCCGTCTTCCTGGTATCCTAGAGGCGTCATCGCAAAAACCTCCTCATCCGCATCCAGGGGTAAGACTTTTCTCAAGACTTCATAATCAAAAGCCCCTATCCAGCAAGTACCGAGACCCTCATTCTCTGCAGCTAGTATCATGTGGTCCATAGCGATAGTCAAATCAGTCTCCAGGGAATTGTATCCATCCCAACGATTCCAGGCATCTTTTCTCTTCCCTTTGACTATAAGAACTACGGGAGCATTCTGGAACCAGGCCTTTCCATAGCACTTGTTTACCTCTTTCCTCTTTTCCGGGCTTCTGACCACAACGAATTGCCAGGGCTGCGAATTGGTAGCGGAAGGGGCAATTCGACCGGCTTCAAGGATGCGCATAAGGACTTCTTCAGGTATCTCCTTTTCTGGATCATAGTTTCTCACACTCTCTCTGCTGATAATTACGTCTTTAAAATCCATACGTCCTTCTCCTAATTTAAAAAATTTTCTTTCTAAGCATGCCCAGGATTGAAGGGAGTAAATCCCTCTCCTATCACTTCATGGGCGGGGGATATAATCATAAAGGCATCCGGATCAATATGCCGAACGATATGAGTAACCCGACTGACCTTGCGGTTTTTCACCACTGCCATGATGATGTTTTTGTTATTATCAGTATACATCCCCCGAGCTTGAATGGCGGTACCGCCGAGCCCTTCACTGTGAAGCAGCTCATACCGTATCTCATCATACTTATCACTTATAATATAGGCCATTTTAGCATAATTCAGGCCGCTGGTAATCAAATTTATAACCTGTCCAGTGGAATAGAGGGTTATAACAGCGAATAATGCACTCTCAACCCCAAAAACAAAACCGGAGAGCAGAATAATAAGTCCGTCAACCAGCATCAGAGATGTCCCCAGAGGTATCTTTGTATAATGCTGAACAACCTGAGCGAGGATATCTGTACCGCCAGTGTTAGAACCTCCCTTCATGACCACACCGAGGCCTATTCCCGAAAGGACTCCTCCGAAAAGGGCTGATAAAAGAATATCCGTTCTGTCGGCATAGGGGAGAATTCCTTGGTACCCTATGCTTTGTCCTAGTATTGAAACGGATAGAGAGAGTATAAGTGTTCCAAAAAGGGATCTGAAACCGTAACGTTTGCCAAAAATCAGCAGCCCAAGAAAAAAAATGGGAATACTCATCAACAGAATCAGCAGGCCAGTATCTGCTGCCGTAAGGTGATAGAGAATTATTGCCAAACCGCTGACCCCTCCAGCGGCAATTTTTGCCGGACCCAGAAATAAAACAATTCCTAAGGCTGTTACGACTGAACCAGCCGTAATCATAGCATATTCAATGACGGAAGAAATATATGATCTATTCATAACAGTTCCTTACAAGTATAGGGATACATAACGAGATATACTAAGTTCTTAACATGTTACATGAAGCATTTCAACAGCATTTTAGTGTAGATGTGTATTAAGTTGTTTAGTAAGGAATGAATCAAAAAGGTCGGCAAACGCCTTCACTTCTTTTGATGTGAAGGCGTTATTTCCGCCGTGAGCACCGTCCCCGGCAAATTGGCGATATTCGCCCATCATCTTTCTGATGGATACACGCTCCCGAATGTTTGATTCAGTATAGAGGTTTCCACGATCGTCCATACAGACCGCTCCAGCTTCAACACAGCGCTCCATGAGGTAGATGTCTCGGGAGCATACAATATCCCCTGCTTTCACATGCTGCGCAATATAACGATCCGCTTCGTCATCACCCTGCTCCACCACCACCATTTGCACCTTTTCATTTTCCTTTACTGGTAGAGCTCTATCCGCTACAAGAATAACTGGGAGACCGGTCCTGTCTCCGGCACGCAGCGCAATATCCCTTAGTTGCCGTGGGAAGCCATCTCCGTCAATCCATATTGCCATACTTTTCGTGTTCATACGTTTACTTACACTCCGCTCTTTTGATCCGGGACAGTTTTTTCGACAGCATAATCAGCAGGTATGGCGGCAAAGAAAATATCACCGGTACAAGTACAGGTGTATTGTTTTATATCTGCTGGAATTACCAGGGATTCTCCTTTCTGGAAAACTTTCTCTACGCTCCTCTTTTTTTCTTCATCACGATACGAAAAACGAGCTTCCCCCGTCATAACGATAGCCAGTTCGATGCTGCGACGACCTTGGACACTAAAGCTGGAAGAGCTGCAGCGTCGCAGGGAAAAATCATTCGCTGGAGTCTTATAGGAATAAAGGGTCCCGGATTTGATCTCACATGGGGCAGCTTTCAGACTTTCTTTAGCACCGCCCCTGTAATGAAGAATCTCCATTAGCTCGGCAGTATCGATATATTTTTCCGTCAGTCCGCCGCGAAGGACATTGTCCGAGTTTGCCATAAGCTCAACTCCCAAGCCATGTATGTAGGCATGGAGTTCTCCTGCGGGCTGATAAAGAGCTTCTCCGGGCTGCAGATGGATAACATTCAGATAGAGTGGAGCCAGAGCTCCTATGTCCTGTGGATATTCCCGATGAAGCTGCATCACCAGTGAGAACGGGCAGGCGGGATCATCCTCCATAAGCTCTTTTTTCTCTATATACCCGCATATTTCTTCTACTGTGAGATCCGCTTTATTTTTAGGCAGGCTCAGAAGTCGTTCAATAAGCTTGCGGTAGCGTTCTTCTTCGGGGATCCCGCGGTCCTGAACCAGAGGTCTCAGATACATCAAATACCAGTGAGACCCGGTTTTCATGAAGAGATCATCTATAGTTTTAAGATCGCGGAAGCCGCACATTGCGGTAAATGGGCTAACTGCACAGAGTATTTCCGGTTTATGGTTTTTGTCTTTGTAGGACCGATTGAAGGCATCCAATGGAATCCCCTGCTTGTTTTCCCGTTCAAACCCTTTTTCAGCCTGTTCCTTATTGGGGTGACACTGTATGGACAAGGGCTTCTCAATGGCAAGAACTTTGAAGAGAAAGGGAAGATCTTTGATTCCACTCCCCTGAGAATCTTCACCGCCCCACTGTTTCGGATTACGTTTCAAGAGACTGTCCAAACGAATTGTCTGCTGAGCACATTCGGAAGCGGAAGCATCAGCAGGTATATTCCCAGAGTTTTGCTCTGAAACTGCAAAAATTTCTTTATCCCCTTCTGGTATAATGACTTCTCCTTGGCCTTTAGGATGTGTACCCATCCACAGTTCGGCGAAGGGAGCTTTTTCCGGATTTTCCTGCCCGATTAGTTCAGGTATATGAACTGCGGAACCCCAGGCGTATTGTTGTACAATGCTCTTTAATCTGTATATATTCATAGGCATAGTCTATAATTAAGTGAAAAAGTGGTCAATCATTTATGGGAAACAGTTGAAAATTTTACGGTTTTCTGAAAAAGTAGGATAAGATCAAGACTATGTTAAGGAGCATGTTTCATGAACTATTCCCCTCTTCAAAAAGATCGATACACGTACAAGCCCAAGCTGCCTAGGATTTTCAGGCAGGATATCCATAATGTGGTACCGGTGTCCGGGAAAGCCACGGATGCGGCCTCAGACCAGGTTGAACTGAAGAAGCTTTTTCCGAATACCTACGGTATGCCGATTGTTTCGTTTGATTCAGGACAGAATACTGCTATTTCTAAAAAGGTGAAGGTTGGAGTTATTCTTTCCGGCGGACAAGCGCCGGGCGGGCATAATGTGATTGCCGGTATTTTCGATGCGTTGAAAAATGCCAATAAAGATTCTGTGCTTTACGGCTTCCGGGGCGGCCCTTCAGGAATTTTGGATGATGACGCAGTGGAGATTACCAGTGATTTTATTGATGAGTATCGGAACACAGGCGGTTTTGATATCATAGGTTCCGGAAGGACAAAACTTGAGACTGAGGAGCAGTTTGACCGCTGTGTTGAGGTTTGCCATCAACGTGAAATTGATGCGCTGGTTGTTATTGGCGGAGACGATTCTAATACCAATGCTGCGGTTCTGGCTGAATATTTTAAGAACGCAAACGCAGGTATTGCGGTTATTGGGGCGCCTAAAACGATTGACGGTGATTTAAAGAATGAGCATATCGAGGTCTCTTTCGGTTTTGATACGGCTGTAAAAACCTATTCTGAACTGATCGGTAATATTGAAAGGGATGCAAATTCTGCAAAAAAATATTGGCATTTTATTAAACTCATGGGGCGCAGCGCTTCACATATCTGCTTGGAATGCGCACTGCAGACACAGCCCACTACAGCAATCATTTCCGAAGAAGTTGCGGAAAAAAAGCAGACACTTGCTCAGATTGTGGATGACCTTGTTGAAAAGGTTGTATACCGCAGCAAACAGGGAGAGAATTTTGGTGTTGTGCTGGTTCCAGAGGGGCTGATCGAATTCATCCCTGAGATGAATATCCTTATCGGCGATTTGAATGACCTCTTGGCGGAGCATGCGGATGTATTTTCTCAACTAAAAACTTCTGTTGATAAAATTGAATGGGTAACTGAAAAACTGCAAGGTGATGACAGAAAGGTATTTTCCTCCCTGCCTCAGAATATCCAGCTGCAGCTTTTAATGGATAGAGACCCCCATGGCAACGTGCAGGTCTCTCGGATTGAGACTGAAAAACTGCTTATTGAAATGGTTACAGAAAAACTGGATGCTTTACAGGAAAATGGTAATTATACTGGTAAATTCAGTACCCAGCATCACTTTTTCGGCTATGAGGGACGATGCGCCTTCCCTTCAAACTTTGATGCTGACTACTGTTATTCCTTGGGCTACAATGCTTTTATGCTGATAGCTTCGGGACTGACTGGATATATCTCATCTGTTACAAATCTTTCTGCTCCTGCTGAGGAATGGAGAGCCGGCGGAATTCCCATCACCATGATGATGAATCTTGAACAGCGTCATGGAAAGAAGAAACCAGTAATCAAAAAAGCCTTGGTTGAACTGGATTCTGCACCATTTAAGACGTTCGCATCACATCGTGAAGAGTGGGCTCGGACAACTTCTTTTGTTTTCCCGGGAGCTATTCAATATTACGGACCTGATGAAGTCTGCAACCAGCCGACCATCACTTTGAAACTGGAGCAATCATAGCATATCTATGTATAACCGTTTGTGAATTTTTTACAAGAAGTATTCCATCTTAGAAGCGTTTTTTTAGGATTTTGATGATGTCTTCGTGGTCGAGTTTGACTGGCGTGTTTTTTGTACCGCTTTTTCTTGCCACGACCTCGATGGCATCTGCTTCTAGTCCGAAATCTGACAACCGCGGTTTTTCAAGAAGTTCCTGCCAGGAATAGAGCCTTTCCAGTAGATAATCTATACCCCGGCTAATGTGTTCATTCGAGGTTTCGGTCTTGTTATTCCAGACATCGCCGGAATCGTAAACTGCAGCTTCTCCGCTGCCCATGAGGGCTAATCCGGCATCAGCGTATTTTCTGTACGCCTCAGTTTTCCCCTGGGACAAGGCTTTATCAATTATCATCTTGCTTGATTCTGCAAGAAGCGTGCCGCAAGCAGTCCCATGAGGGATATTAATGCTACTACCGAGAACTCCTGCTATTCCGTGTACTACTCCCAAGCCCGCATTGGCCAAGCTTATCCCAGAAATATACGCGGCATATGCCATTGATCCCCGAGCCTTCAAATCACTACCATCAGCAAGGACAAGCTCAAAATTATTACCCGCCACATTCAGGGCTTTCCGAACCAGGGAATCTGAGAAAATATTAGCATTTGAAGAAACATAGGATTCCAGCAGCTGTGTAATAGCATCAAGCCCCGAAGCTGCAGTCACACTGGGTGGACAGGAGACCATGAGTTTGGGATCAAGTACTGCAATATCCGGAATAAAATTATCATGCCTGAGAGATTTCTTGAAACCATTCAGTCCAACCTCACTGATAACTGCATTTTTTGTTGCTTCCGAACCAGTTCCTGAAGTAGTCGGAACAGTTAGCAATGGAACTCTTGACCCAGGATGCTTTTTGGTGCCAACACCTTCAAGATAATCTTTTACACTTCCTTCCATGTTTATCATGGCAGCAGCTGCTTTGGCAGTATCGATTACACTGCCGCCGCCTATACCAATAATACACTTCAAGCCGTTTGTTCTACAGGCCTCAGCCACAGCATCCACATCAGCAGGGGAAGGTTCATGCTCAACAGAAAAATGTCCCACAAGAATATCATCATCCTGAAAAAGTCTTATTAAACTGTCCAGTATCCCGCTGCTTTTCAATGAGGATCCGCCGGTAATAATCCCTACTCTGTCGCAGCCTGCCTCTTTTACCATCTTTGGTAAATCAAACAATCGGTCATTCCCGAAAAGCAGTTTTGGAATTCTGGAAAAAGTATAAGCCTCCATACCTCGCTCCTTACATTGAAAGTTTCAGAAGATCGTATTACAGTTTCTTTGGATGAATGTATGTGTTAATTAAAGGATATGCCGGTAATTTTTCTCTTTTCCGGATCTCGGTTCTGTCTGAAAAGAATTCCAATATTCCCTATTACAGAGATGACATCTGATTCAGTTTTTTCAGAGATACTTGTCATGATGTTTCGTTTTTCATCTTTAAAATCAATAAACTTAACTTTTATCAGTTCATGATGAGTCAATGCGTCATCAAGCGCCGCTGTAACATCATCTGTAAGTCCGTTTTTCCCAATCATTACCACTGGTTTTAAGTTGTGTGCCTTTTTTTCCAGCATTTTCCGTTTTTTACTATCCATAGCTTATATATACCATAAAATGGATAGAATTCATATCCCCGGCAAATGAAAATATGCAGAGGAACTGTATTTAGACGAATTATCTCTTCAGATTCTCCGTCATTCGTTTTTCCGTCATCCGTCTTGAATTTTCGGGATATTAGTCTGCACTCAGAAGGCACAAACAGCAGGGATAAGGCAGGTATACAGCTTCAAAATCACTGACTAAAGCTGTATACCCTTAAGCAATTCTTCGCGGTTCTTTTTTTAGCCGCCCTACTTGTATTCCTGGGCATATTTGAAGCGCTTAATTTTCTTCGTTGTAGTCATCTCCATCGGTTCTTTCAGAACATGGATTTTGGATATTCGTTTATAAGGAAGCATATGCTTATTCACATCTTCAATAATTTCGTTCATACGCTTTTCAACTTGCTCATCCAGCTCTTTTCCGCTGTACTGCTTCTTCATCTTATCCATATAGGCTTCATCTGGATAAATAAGAGCCTGAATGCCTTCAGTTTTCTGCCTTTTATCAAGAAGATAGCCAAGCACAAGAATCTGATCAATCTCTTCATATAGCTGAAACATATCCTCAATGGCCTCAGGAAATACATTTTTCCCGCCTTCAGTAACAATTAGAGACTTCTTTCTCCCTGTGAGATAGAGGTAGTTCTCTCTATCCAGATATCCTACATCTCCTGTGTACAACCAACGATCCTCGGTAAGAACCTCTTCAGTGGCTTCCTTATTCCTGTAGTATCCCTGCATAACCATAGGACCTTTCACAGCAATTTCACCAATTTGACGTTCATCCGGGTCCATAATTTTCATTTCCACCCTGGGTACTACCTTCCCTACGGAGGCTTCCTTATATGCATAAATCGGGTTAAGCGTTAGAATCGGTGATGTTTCAGTTAGACCATATCCCTGTACAAAATCAATTCCCAGTTGATTGAAAAGCTTAAAGGTAGATGACGGAAGAGGGCCGCCGCCGCAAATGCAAATTCTATTCGTGTCCAAAGAGATCTTCTTCAAAATCCCCGAGAACATCTTCTTACCTGGATTCTTTCCCGTAAGTTTTTTTATGGTTCCGCTGATGCTCATGAGAAAACGAATAAGCCCGTATACCAGAATACCCTTCTCTTTGATACCATTCATGACACCCTTTATCAATTTGTTGAAAAGCATCGGAACCCCAAGAAACATGGTTATTTTACCTTTTTCAAGATCCTTGAATATCTGCTTAATTACCAGTTTCTTACCGAAGACCAGTTCAGCACCAACAGAAATACTCTCTATAAAAACCGCCAGCATCGTATATGAATGGTGGATCGGCAGGAGTGCATAAAAAACATCATCAGGATATAAATTCATATTTGCCTGGGCAAGGTAACAGTCACTTACAAGATTCTGATGAGTCAGCATAACCCCCTTTGGTGTTCCTGTAGTTCCAGATGTATATAGAATGGCGGCTAAATCATTCTCTACAGGCATTTTACGGTCCAGGTACTTTTTCTGACGCTTTTGCAGTATGTAGTCATCCCCTCCCTTTTCCAGACATATTTTCTCCTCAAGTTCTGTATTTTTCCCCACTAGATCCTTTTTTTCCTGATCCACAAAAAGAATCTTCACGGACGAGAATTTCATCAAGTTGTCCATCTCCTCGGGAGTAAGCTGATAATCAAGAGGAACAACCACAGCACCGGCATAAAGAACTGCCAAATAGGCTAAAGCCCATTCAGGACTGTTTTTTCCAGTGACAGCAACTTTGTCTCCGGGTTTAACACCCTTTCCAACCAAATAATTCGATATTTCCAGAATTGCATCCTGAGATTCCTTATAGGTAAGTTCAAAATTTTCCGGAGAAAATGCAGTGAAACACCTGTTTTCAGGATATCGTTCAACAGTAATATTAAACATCTCCGGCAGAGTCGGCCATTCACCGGTAATAAAATCTTTTTTAAACTCATCCAGAAATTTCCAAGGGGTCTGAGAATCCTTTGTTCTTGCCATGTTTCCTCCTCAGGGGACTTTGATCACACTCTTAAATTCAAACTGAATCTTATTTCTAAATCCATCAATTAAGCTTGATAACGCTTAAAACCAAGCTGCAATCCAGATTTACGAAAACAGAGAAACAAGCAAAGTCATACAGCTTTCTGAACCGCTGATCACCAGCAGTTTTCATTCATTTTTTTATTTACACTTTGAACTATACTGTAATTTATTCTATGAGAATGCGCAAGTTAAAACTCAATATAATACAGTATAAAAATTATGAGTTTTATACGATGGATATCAGTAAATTGGTTCTCTAAATAGGTTCAAACTTTTCAGTAACGTATATATCATAAATCAGTCCTAAAATACTGGTAAAGAAGAAAATGATAATTGACCAAGATTTTAAGCTGTACTAAAGTTAAAAGCCATGAAATTTACACATATTGAAGAAGCATTTAGTTATATAGAGTCATTCACAAATCTTGAAAAAACTATGCATTATACTGTCAGGACGTACAGACTTGACCGAATGCATCAGCTTCTCGATTTCTTTGGAAATCCGGAACGTTCCTGTCCGGTAATTCATACCGCCGGTTCCAAGGGAAAAGGATCCACCTGCATATTTATTGCAAAGGCCTTGGAAAACATGGGATTTACCGTTGGGCTTTACAGTTCTCCTCATGTCTCTACTTACCTTGAACGCTTTACTCTGGCAGGTGCTTTCTTTCAGGAAGAGCATATTCTCGAAACCATAAATCACATGGTAGAACGGCTTTCAACTTTTTCTTTCCCGGAAAAGGAGGGTTTTACATCTCCAACAACTTTTGAACTGCTTACCCTCCTTGGCTTTCTTCTCTTTCAGCAGGCAGAATGTGATTATGCTGTGATTGAGACCGGTTTAGGCGGCCGGCTAGATGCTACTAACGTTGCAGCTCCATTGATTTCCGTAATCACACCAATAGAATTGGAGCATACACAAATTCTCGGCTCTACCTATGCAGAAATAGCGGCTGAGAAAGGCGGTATCATAAAAAGTGGTGTTCCGGTGCTTTCTGCGGCTCAGCATCCGGATGCAAAACGTGTTCTTGCTGAAATTGCTGAAAAACGCTCATCTCCCATGCTTACATTAACTGATTACCTGTATCACAGTGAATCCAAAACACATTTGAAGGGAACTGATGTATGTCTTCATTGGAACTCCGGCCATGTACAGAAATTCCGATTACGGCTTCATGGCAATTTTCAGGCTGAAAATGCTGCACTGGCAATTCTGACTATAAAAACACTGGGCTTTCTGAAAGATGAGTCGTCGGAAGCGGCTTTACTGAAGGGCTTAACGGAAGCTGATATTCCCGGAAGAATGGATGTTATAGGAACTGAGCCTCCAATAATTATCGACGGGGCCCATACGCAGCGTTCCATGGAAAAAATAATTGAATCATATCGCAGCATGTATCCTTCCGGAGGTGTAATAATTTTCGGGGCTGTAAAAGGTAAGGATCATGCCCGAATGGCGGAGACAATCCTCAAAGAATTCAATCGTATAATTATATCCACCCCCGGCAGTTTTAAACCGAGTGACCCTGAAGAGTTATTTAATCTTTTTTCTGAGATTTCACATAATCTTGAAAGTGAGGGGCATCTGTCAGCCCCACCCATTCTCCTTCTTGAACATTCTCCTTCTCGAGCTTTACAGAGAAGCAGAGAGCTCCTTTATAGCGGCAGCGAAGGAATCCTTGTTACAGGTTCATTTTATATGGCGGCGGAGATATACTCCTGCCTGAAAAATCAGTAAAGTGTCAATATGAATATTTCAGAGTGTTTAAAGCTTTTTGCCGACTAATAAAGATATTAAAGTGTAAATTGAAAGTACAAAAAGAATAGGCTGATAAGTCTTCTAATGGATGAAAAGCAATTATTCCCGTGTTATACTGTTTCCGTCGGCAGAAAACCGAGAAATAGCGTTTTTGAGCTGAAAACATTCATCTCAGTGTCGTTATATATTCATTGTTGTCTTATATTCAGTGTCGTCATATATTAGAAATATTAAAAAAAGTAAGAGGTTATAAAATTATGAAAGAACTGCTTAGCCATAGGATTTTTTCAACAATTGCAGACATTACACAGATGGAAACGGATGCCGTGGTGAATGCGGCAAATTCCACCCTGTTGGGAGGAGGTGGTGTGGACGGAGCTATTCATCAAGCCGGAGGCCCTGAAATTCTTGAAGCTTGCAGGAAAATTCGGACTAATGAGTATCGAGACGGTCTTCCTCCCGGAGCCGCAGCGGCAACAACAGCAGGGAAAATGCCAGCCAGATGGGTTATACATACCGTCGGACCTGTTTGGCACGGCGGCAAGCAGGAAGAAGACATAACTTTAAGGAATGCCTATAAAAATTCACTCTTTGCAGCGGATGAACTTAAGTGCAGAAGCGTATCTTTTCCGGCTATATCAACCGGCGTTTATGGATTTCCAAAAGACCGGGCTGCCCGATTAGCATGGCAAAGTGTAAAAGAATTTTTGCAGAATGAAGCAGAATATATTGAGAAGGTGTACTTTGTCTTTTTTTCAGAAAAGGATGAGAAAATATTTATAGATGCACTCAAACTTAAGTAAAAGCATATTCTCCATAAGTTAATTCACCAAGAACAATCATTCAGTTATCGGAAAAAGGTAAGATAAAAAACATGTCGCTTAATTGGAAAGAAATTGATCTCATCCTTAAAGAACTTCCTCTAGAGCGTTCTCACATTCAGGGTGTTGTTCAGAACACCTTTCACTCCATGTCATGTATCCTCTATCACCCTGATAAAGGCCGTTATGTTCTTTACATAGATCTTACCCAGAACTGGGCACGGCTTCATGAAACTACTGTTCTTCAGAAAAAATCCCAAAAAAAACTTCAGAGATTTCCCCAAATGCTGCGTTCCAGACTCATTGGCGGCAAAATAACAGAAGCAGTCCACCTTTTCCATGATAGAATCGTGAGACTGGCTATACACCACGGAGGAGAAAACTATTTTTTGTATATCCGCCTCTGGGGCGGTGCTTCCAATATCATCGTAACTGATAAAAATCATGTAATTATCGATTCCTATTACAGGAGGCCGAATAAATCAGAAACATCCGGTGCAATATATAATCCTGAGTTACGTTCACCAGAGGAAGATACAGTTTCAGCAGATCGATTCAGCATACGGGAACATACGGATTATTCATCCTTCAATACCTTTATCGACTATTACTATCGAATAAAAGAGCTTGGAGACACTCGCAAGCAGCTGTTGGAGCAGGCTGAAGCTCTCATAAGCTCCAAGGAAGCACAACTTCTAAAAAAACTTTCCGGTTTGGAAAAAAAAGCTTCAGCAGTCTCTCATTCGAATCGCGGGAAGGAGTTGGGGGATCTCCTCTCTGCTAACCTGTATCGCGTATCAAAAGGCGATACATCCGTTGAACTAGAGGACTTCTATCATGACAATAGGAAAATTCATATTCCTCTAGATCCTTCTCTGAGCCCTTCGGAAAATGCTGAAAAATTCTACCGTGAGTATCGGAAACAGAAATCTGCCGGGAAACATATAGATCAAGAGACAGAAAACTGCCGACGTCAGCTTAAGAAGATACGGATGGATAGGGATACAATGGCGTTGTTCGGTGATTTTCAGTCCAGAAACTCTTCACTGCCTGAAAAAGATAATTTTTCGGAAAGAAAAAAATCTATCAAAGATAACAATGCAACCCCATCACCTGGTGAAAAACAGCAGAAAGAAGCCCTGAAAAATCTTGAAGAATCCGTTCAGGGCCTGCAGGAACTTGTTTCACAATATCGTAGTGACAAGAGCAAGCAGTCTACAGATAACAAGGACACCGGCGGCCCACCGGGTTTGCAGTTTTCATCCGGGGGGTTCACCATACTTGTGGGAAGAACAGCCAAGGAGAATGATATTCTTTTAAGAAAATTCACTAGAGGAAATGATTACTGGTTCCATACAAGAGATTATCCCGGTGGCTATGTTTTTATTAAGTACCAGAAAAATAAGTCAGTACCTCTGCATGCCCTACTTGATGCAGGGAATTTGGCTTTGTTCTTCTCCAAAGGGCGTTCTAACGGTAAAGCGGATCTTTACTGGACACAAGTAAAACATCTCAGGCGTGCAAAACATGGGAAACTAGGCCTTGTCATTCCTACTCAAGAAAAAAATATGCATATTGAGTTGGACAAGAAACGTATAGATAAGCTATTCAATGGAGACAGGAGTTCATCATGAGTGCACAAAATAGACAAAACTTCAAACTTATAAGCAGCGGCATCCTATATCCGGATTCTGCTGAAACCATGCAAAAAGATGTCGCGGCACTTGCTGGTCCCTTGCAGGATGTATATTCAGATTTGTCAGACCCTGATTCAAGAACTATCCTCGTCCCCCATGCTTCATATGATCATATTGCTTCACTTCTAGCTCATGCTTGGAGCGCTGCTTTCAATAATTTTACAAACACTCATACCAGCAAAAATAAAAGCAGTCAAAAGGATTATAAAACAGTTGGAATACCAGTTGATGAACGGGTAAAACCGGAAAAAATTGTAGTTCTGCTGCCTGTCCACGAGCCGCACCCGGAAGGGCTTGAAGGATTATTCATTCCTGATATGGAAGAATTGGAAACTCTAAGCGGTACTATTTCGATACATAGGCCGTCAATTGAACTTATTCTTAGAAAATTTGCAGATCCACTTGCAGATCCACTTGCAGGTCAAAGAAAGAAAATAGGTTCATCAGATGCAGATCTGTCTTCAGATACCTTCCCTTCAGATACCTTCCCTTCAGATACCTTCACAAAGACGGCTTCAATCAGCTCTAACGTATACCGTGACTGGGTGTATATTTTTGAAGAACCCGCCCTTGAGCTGAATTTCCCATTTATCGAATATTTTTTCACTGGAGTTCCAATTGTACCTATTTTTTGCGGAAGCAGCAAATCAAAAGATGCAAAAACCTTAGCCGCCGTTATCAGCCGCATAGATAGTCCGGATACCATCTACGCGGTATCAGCAAATCTCACTGGTTATGAGCTTCGTGAACAGGCACAAAAACATGCTTCCACAGCAAAAAAATGGCTTACTGGAAATAAAAGTTTTCACAGGGAATACCCACTGCTTGAACTCTACAGAAAAAAAGAGCTTACTATCTGCAATCCACTAGCTCTGGAAGCACTGAGAAGAGCTGAAATTTGTTCACCCGTTTATGCTGAACTTTCTGAATATGCATATTATGATGATGCTTACGCTGCACATTTTTCAAGCTTTATAAGTAGAAGTATTCCATGACATCTAAATACCTTTTCGCGGTAATCCTAACTTGCATTAGCTTTCATTTTAATTTATTTTGATATATATTCAGATAAGCAGATTTTAAACTATACTACTGCTTAATCAATTGCTTATGCAATAAAAGGCAGTTTCACTCAATATACCAGCAGGGAAATCAAATGAAATTATCAGCAAAAAAATTCACTATAAACGACAAAGCAAAGTGTGGAATTCCCGTTGCCAAAACCGAGACTTCACTTCCTAGAAAGATGTTTCAAGGAGAAAAGGAACCAGGTTATCTGATAACACCAGAAGCTATCAGTCCTTGGTATTGGGAAGGGATTACGACCATTAAGGGAACACGATATATATACAGTGATATTGATAAACTCCAACCGCTGAGCACCTTGGAGGATAATTCTGCAGCTTCCGTAGGAACGAGGATACAGCGACTGGGCTTTGTATATAAAATGCTGAACAAATTTCTTTCAGAAATGGAGATATCTATCTCGCTTCAACTTACTCGCCCATTACTTTCCATTTGGCTCATACCAAACAGAGGAATCTTGGTTCTTCCCGTTACGGTTGTACAGTTCATGGAGCAGTCACTTTCTACAGATGAAGAGAATCGTTATAAGAGGGATTGGGTAAAACCCGGCCTGTCCGACGAGAAAGCTTTCTCTTATCAACTAGTCAGTCTATTGTATGGTGCGCTTACAGGAAAAGCCCCCCTGAAGGAACAAATTATCCGGGACAGCGGCTATCATCCAATCCCTGTAGAATATCTCTATCCCGGGATAACTGAAGACTGCTCAGAAAAAATCAACAACTGGCTGGAAGAAAAAACGGATTACCCTGAATTACAGGAATTTATTGAATGGATCGACAGCAGTAAGGAATGTCTTACTAAACATGCTGATACCAAAGCAGTGGAAAAAGCGGAAGCGCAGAAAGAAGAATATTTAGGGATGATTCAGAAAAAGGCCAAACGTTCGCTTTTCTTCAGAAAAAAAGGCACAATGCTGATTATAGGCGCTGCTGTACTTCTTTTTATCGTTATAGGTGGCTCTACGGCCATATACCGTTCTTTACAGCCGCCTATAACCGAAGGCTGGCCGCCAGGAAAAGTTGTCGAATACTATTACCAGCTCCAGAATGATCTGAACATGAATGAATTTGATACAGTCTTATCAAAATCCGTAAAAAACAGTCGAGAGAACCAGATGGTCTATCTTTATGTAACAAATGCAGTCCGTACTGCCTATGGATCTCAGCAAGGACTTCTCAAAGCTCAAGACTGGCTTGATCAAGGCAAACCTAAGCTGGAACAGTACTCCCTGGTTTACGGAATAACGGATCTGGAAATAAAAAAGACTGGCCCCAATACGTTTACCGCAGACTATATTCTCTGGTACCCTGATCCGGAACTTGCTGATAGCGAAGCATCAGCAAATCAGGAAGAATCTGATCAGACTGCGCAAACTGAAAAGTTTGAAGTCCCCGCAAGTACTCGTTTTGTAGAAGAGTTGGAGCTTAAAAAGGTAAATAACCACTATATTATAGATTCAATTGAGGAAATTTCTGCCGAACCGCTTGATTAATCAGTTCAGTCTGATCGGGGTGATACCACTGCACTTCAGGAAGGGATTTAAAAAAAGTCATTTGCTGTTTGGCATATCTGCAGCTGTTTTTTATGATGAGATTCCGAATAGTTCTTAAGGAAGCCTCCCCTCTTTTTCTCCACAAAAAGAATTCCCTGTAACCGATACCCTTCATACCAGGCCAGTCCTCTTGAGCTCCATGGCTAATCAAATGCTTAATTTCATCTGCAAGTCCTTGATTCATCATGATTTCCACTCTCTGTTCAATTCTGCGTTCCAGCTCATTTTTTTCTCTATAGAGACCAATAATTAAGGGATCGATATGAGAACGTAAAGTCTGCGGAACCTTATAGGATGAAAGAGGGAAACCGGAAGCTTCAAAGACCTCCAGTGCGCGAATAATGCGGTAAGCATCCTGCTTGGAGATTTTTTTTGCAGATTCAGGGTCAACCAGGGCAAGCCTCTCATGCATAGCCTTTACCCCTGCTTCAAACATACTGTTTTCAAGCCTCTTCCGGATAGAAGAATCTCCCTTAGGAGTTCCAGGAAGACCGAAGAGAAAATGCTTAAAATAGTATGCAGTTCCGCCTGATATTAGAGGAATATTTCCCCGAGCAGCAATATCAGCAATTAATGCATCAGCAGAAATCACAAAGTCCCCCACGGTGAACTGTTTGTCAGGATTTTGCACATTAATGAGATGGTGGGGAACTATTGATAATTCTCTCTGAGAGGGTTTTGCTGTTCCAATATCAAGTCCAGTATATACCTGCATTGAATCAGCATTTATAATCTCATATCCTGTATGAAAAAAACTATTAATTAACTGGGTTTTCCCTACGGCTGTAGGACCAAAAATTAAAAGAACAGGATACAATGAGGAGGGATCAGCTCTCTTTTTTGTTAAAAAAGTATTTGACACGATTTTCCAGCACCTGAGTTATTGCGGTGGATACAACTTTTCCGTTGTGTTTTTCAACTTCCGTGTCCCCATATTTAGTGATAAAGGCTGCTTCCTTTATTGAAGCACTTGTAAGTTCATACACGTTTGAATCTTTATTAATCAAGATATCTATCGGTATTGCCACTGGTGTTCCTCCCGGCATTCATCAGAAATAATTGATGCTACTGAAATAATTACAAAAAAACAGCATTTTTGTGTCTGTATTGTTATCTCATGAGAATTATGATACATGACAATGGTGCTTTTTCTGATGCGCTTTCAGTCAGCTAAGTATATCGATTTTTATCTTACTTGTAAAGCGTAATAAGCCTCAACAATTTTTTCAGCAGTTTCAAACTGGTTGTTTTCATCAGTATTAATGATCAAATCCACAAAATGGTAATCGTTATTATCAATACCATAAATACGCTTATACCGTTGGGTATCCCTTCGATCCCGTTCCAGCGTTTCCTGAAGCTTTTCCTTAAAGTTTCCGCCTTCTCGTGATTGAATACGCTCTGCCCTGGTTTCCAAGGAAGCTTCAAGATATACTTTAACATCTGCTGTTTTCAGCATCCAAACTGCAAGTCGTGAACCGAGGACACAGTTTTTTTGGGAAGCCAGCTCAACTTGCTTCTTATCAAGCTTAATATCGTATGCATCAGTCTCTTCTGCAAGTCTGCATAATTCATGAAAAGAGATCCCTTCATCCTCTGCCATGTTTCGAAATGTATAATTGATTACATCAATTCGGAGTTTTTCTGCTACTAATCTGCTTACCGTACTGTTACCGCAGCCGCTTTTTCCCGAAACAGCGATCTGATGATATTTCTTTTTACCCATATTAGTATTAATTTCATCTGGTTCAGACTTTGTATTACTAAATAAGTCTTTATCACTGGATGACACCGCTTTTTTACTTTTTCTATTCAACATTTCTTAGCTGCTCCCGAATATTTTCCAGTCGATCCTTCATGACAACAACCGCTTGGTTTACTTCCACCATGCTGCTTTTTGAAGCTATGGTATTAATTTCACGATTTAGTTCCTGGCAGAGAAAATCAATTTTTTTGCCCACCGCATTTTTTTCCTCTAAAAACGCTTCAAATTGATGCAGATGGCTTTCAATTCTCTGAAGTTCTTCATTAACTGAGTATTTTACCATAAGAACTGCTACTTCTGACATGAAACGGTTCTCATCATAATCTTTTCCCAGCAGCTCTTCAAATTTATCAAGCAGTACTGTTTTAATACGATCTTCAAGAAGCATCGCTGAATTTTTAACATCTTCCAGGGACTGACGAAAATCGGTAAGCTGAGAAATGATATCCTTCCTCGTCATTTCTCCCTCTTTCCTGCGGGTTTCCTCATACTCTCCTACTACTTCCTGAAGCATGGGGATGATAATTTCAGCATATTTTTCAATATCCTGATTTTTCACAGGTTTGATAATATCATCCAAATGCATAAAGTGTGAAAGCCGCAGAGTATCATCAATTCCTGCTATCTGAGCAATTTCCTGAAATGACTGCTTGTATTTCAGTACTGCATCTTTGTCCACATACAGTTCTGCATCAATAGAAAGCTTTCTGAGACGGATAGTTATATCCACATGACCTCTTAATACAGTACCTTTTATTATTGAACGAATTTTAGGCTCCAGAGGATTTAGAAAAGCGGGAATATTAAGTGTCATATCCAAATATCTATTGTTATATGATTTAACCTCTACAAGCAGCTGCACCTCATCATTCTGAAACTCCTGGTAGGCATATCCTGTCATACTTTTCATGTATTCGTCTTCTCCTTATCCATTTCAATTTGTTTTAGAGCCTTAAAAATACTGATACCGAGTTCCCTGTTATCGCCAGCTCCCATGGTAATGAACAAATCACCTCTCTTCAAGCAGGAAGGAATATTCTCCATTGCCGCAGTATAGTTTGGAAAAAACACCGCTTGTTCAATTCTATCTGCAATTGTCCTGGATGAATAATCCTCAGAAATACTGGCTTCTCGTATGGAAGCATAAATCTCCTGAAGAAAGACTATATCTGCATACTTAGCAAGAACTTCTGCAAACTCCCTCTCAAATGCTTTTGTCCTGCTTATAGTATGGGGAATAAAATCTACTACCAGGCGGCGTTGCGGGTAGGCAGAACGGAGTCCCTCCAAGGCTGCTTGTATTTCCTTCGGATGATGCGCATAGTCGTCAAAGAAGAGAACCTCTCCAGCTTCGCCTATTTGCTCTAACCTTCTTCGAGCTCCAGGATATGAAGAGATACCCCGGGCAATAACTTGAGCTGCATCTTTAAGTTCCCTTCCCTTCTGCAGCTGTATATATACCCCGCAGGCAGCAAAAGCAGCTGCTCCATCAAGCTGGAATGCTTTGCCTCCAGAAAAAACGGAGGATGATCGGGGTATACTCTGTATCTTCTCGGTAATTCGGGAATTTAGAGATTTTTCTCCATACCACACACAGCTGTGATTACTCGAATTAACTCCGTAAGGCACAGAAAGTGCTGAATAATCTAAAGCAGCTGCCATTTCCATCACTTTCTGAGAGCCGTAGTCTTCGGGATTATACAAGACAGCTCTTTGGGGGGACATCTTCATAATTAATTGAAGAAATGCCTTTCTGTACAATTCAGCAGTAGGATAGTAATCTACATGATCATAGTCAATATTTGTAAGCACAAGAATATCCGGTGAATACAGAAGAAAATGTTCCTGATATTCACAGGCTTCAAGGATAAGAACAGGGGATAGTCCACTATTAACTGAAGTCTGATTCTGTTCAGGAAGCAAAAATTTTTCCTGCTCGATGGAAGTTCCTGCCAATACAAGAGCAGGAATGTGCAGTTCCCGCATTGCATACGCCAGCATCATAGATGTTGTAGTTTTACCATGTGTACCAGCTACAGCAATTGTGCTGTACTTCTCAGAGAGAGCGCCTGCCATTTCAGCATAGGAATATGTTTTGATATTCTTTTTTTCTGCTTCAAGAATTTCACTGTTTTCTGGGATATTCAATTCTTTTGTTCTGGTGGATTTATAAGCTGAAGAATAAATAAGCGCATCAATATCATTAGTGATGCGCTTTTTAGAAAAACCTGTAAAGACCTGTATTCTGCAGCGTTTCAAATCAGCATAGGTGTAGAAAGCAGAATCTGCATCAGAACCCGAAACAGTATGCCCAAGGAGATGCAGAATAACCGCAAGGTTCGACATACCTGTTCCGCAAATCCCAACTAAATAATAATTCATACTTCCCTGTCAAATAGGTAATCATACACAGCATTTTAAATGCAAAATGCAAGTAATTAAGCAGCGATCCTCTATTATACACTCAGATTATACTTAACTGATGCTTTCTATACAGCCTTGAGTTCGTCTTTAAATTTTCCCTTCTTTATAGCCGAGTGACACTGTTTACATACCATTATTTTCTTATCATTCACTTCATGTTCGTAAAAGAGTTTTATACCGGTACGTTTACAAATTGGGCAAGTTCCCCGGCCGTGATTCAATTCTTCCCTGATTCCGGAACCTCTATGTGATTTAGCCATATGTTCTCCTTATGTTAATAATCTTTATTTCAAAAAATTTATGGTGAAGTTCTCGAAAACTATAGTCACCGTTCTATAAAAAGTCAAGGGGAAGCCATCCAGTAAAACACTTCTATGAACAATTTTATGCCAATCTGAGTACGTTGTTTTTATGCTGGGACAAACCCTTATGTTGAATTTTTTGAAAAAATTAAATTCTCCTCTTTACATATGTTACTATTTATAGTAACATTGGCAAATACAGGAAACCGTTACTACTTGCAGAAACATCTGCAGAAAAAAAACAACAATGCGGCGGATTTCAAGAACAAACAGAGGAGCATCATGAAAGACATTGAAGAAGTTATTAAGATTTTTGCATCCGTCAACAATTACGAACAAATGCAGAAACTGTTTGAAGAGTTGTTTACCATGAAAGAAAAGTATGATTTTGCACTGCGTTGGCGCCTTATGAAAGATTTGAAACACAAAGTTCCCCAAAGAGAGATTGCCCACGATTTAGGCATTAGTCTCTGCAAGATAACCCGGGGATCAAAAATACTGAAACAGCAAGATTCAATATGCAGACAATTAATCGAGGAGATGGATAATGAAAACAGTAAAGAATAATTTAAGCAATTTACCTAATGAACAGGGATATTTCGGAGAATACGGCGGAAGTTATCTTCCTCCCCAAATGCAGACCATTATGGATGAAATCCGGGATGCATATACAGAAATACGTAAGGATGAATCATTTAAAACCGAACTGGCCTACTACTATACGCATTATGTAGGACGTCCTTCGCCGATCTATTATGCAAAACATCTTTCAGAGAAACTCGGCGGCGCGCAAATCTATTTCAAGCGAGAGGATCTTAACCATACTGGAGCTCATAAAATTAACCACTGTATCGGTGAAGCCCTTTTAGCAAAAAAAATGGGAAAAAAGAAAATTATTGCTGAAACAGGAGCTGGTCAGCATGGAGTAGCCCTTGCTACTGCGGCTGCCCTCGTTGGACTTGAGTGCGATATATTCATGGGTGAAATAGATATTGTTAAAGAACATCCAAATGTCATAAGGATGAAGATACTAGGTGCAAACGTCATTCCCGTCGATCGGGGAACAAAAACTCTAAAAGATGCCGTTGATGCAGCATTTGAAGCATACGTGAAAGATCCTGATACTCAACTTTATGCAATCGGATCAGTAGTGGGACCTCATCCTTTTCCCATGATGGTAAGAGATTTTCAGTCAATTGTCGGCAGAGAGGCCAAACAGCAGTTTAAGGACTTAACAAATACTCTTCCTGACAACCTGATCGCCTGTGTCGGCGGCGGTTCAAATGCAATTGGTCTTTTTACAGAGTTTTTAAATGACACAGAAGTACAAATGTATGGTGTTGAACCTGCAGGTAAAAGTTTTAAATCTGGAGAGCATGCTGCAACCTTGACCTATGGAAAACCCGGGAAAATCCACGGTTTTTCCTGCTATCTGCTTCAGGATGATGATGGAGAACCGCTCCCTGTATACTCCGTCGCCAGCGGACTGGACTACCCCGGAGTGGGGCCTCAGCACAGCTACTTGAAAGATATTGAACGTGTTAAATATACAACTGCCAACGATGTTGAAGCCATTTCAGCTTTCTATGAAATATCCAGGACGGAAGGAATAATACCTGCACTTGAATCAGCTCATGCAATTGCCTTTACAATAAAGCTTGCCCAAAAACTACCGAAGGATAAAACTATTCTTGTTAATCTTTCAGGGCGGGGGGATAAAGACATAGATTATGTGTATGATACTTACGGCTTACCGGAATAAATACGGCTTACCGGAATAAATACGGCTTACCGGAATAAATACGGCTTACCGGAATTAATTTGAGGCAGGTCCAAATAATTTCTGAAGTTAAACATCTTCAGCTAGTGAAATTTCATAGAGAGAATCGTACTTTATTACTATTATTTTTATATCGTATATGATGAGGGCGGCATAAAGCTTTGTGCCGCCCCTTATATTAAACATTAAAAAGAAACTCCCAAAGTGATTCTTCCCTGTACAGGATCGCCGGTGTAGTCATATTCAGGATCAATAAGTAATACAAAAGCATCAGGAGGAGCCTGTACTCCTATATCAAAAGTTGTAAACAAAAAGTTCAGTCCGAGACCAAAGGAAAAAGTTCCCTCATTGATATTCAAACCAAAAAGCAGGTCCCTGTACTTTGGTAGCGGTTCGCTGTAACCTGCACGAATTGCTAAGTTAGCCTTTTCAGAAAAATACAGGCCTGTTTCAAATCCCATCTGCAGTTTTCTCTGATCCATGTCCAGATCCTCATTTTCTTCAAATACACCTAAGGCTGCATTATCAATATCAAGAGCCCAAAGAAATCTGAGCAGTTTTATATTGCCGTAATCATCATAATTCCTAGTACGAAAAGCAGCTCCAACACTAATATCGGAAAAGAAAGAATTGAGAATATCCCCTTCATTTGTTAAAGAAATGAGATCGATCAAGGAGTCATTATACACCCCGACTGAAAAACTTCCTAAATCAGCTAAAAATCCGCCGCTTACCATCAATTCTTCATTTTCACCACTCTGGGATGTATACTCCCCTAAAAGAACATTCTGAAACAGTTCAATATAGAGGTTTTCAGTTGAGATATCCTTTTGGATCGTTATAGATTCAGCATTCAATTCCTTTGATGATCGAAAACCCAAACCGAGAGAGATTGAACCTAAATCAATGCTGAAACCGGCTTCTAATACATTTTTTTTTGTAATATCCAGCACCATATTATTCTCGGAAGAGCTATCTTCTGAATCGGGAATATCCGCTTGATATCCGGAATAGAGGGAAATCCCCCAATTGGGTGCTGTATACAGAATTTTTGGAGTTATCACGGGCTTGGAAAAGAAATGATCCATATTATCAATTTCCAGTCCATTCATGGTTACTGCATCTTCATAGTCCAGTTGTACCTTTGTATTACCATTCTGAAGATCAGACAAACCGGCAGGATTGTAGAATAAAGCATTGCTGTCATCGGCAACAGCTGTAAAAGCTCCTGACAAACCCATGATTCTCGCCTCACCCGGATTTAAAGAAAATGAATCAAGAGCAGTTAATGAAAACATGCTGAAACAAGTTGATAAGCTAAATGCAAAGAACAGTAAAATCCTTTTCCTGAACATAATTATCCTCTTTTGTGATTGTTAATGCAGTATTGAGACAGAAAATTTTCAAACTTTAATTAGTAAACAGTAATTTCAGCTGAAGGTTACAGAGGAGATTATCATCTTCTCACCAAATTCAATGCAGCTTCTAGTATCTACAAACTACTTTCCAGCAGCGCATTCATCATCCAGTGAAACGTTTTATTGGCAGTATTAGGGGTAAGTTTTTTCAGATCCCTTTTTGCAAGCCGTAAATAATCATCAACCATGTTCTGAGAATTTTCGACTCCCTTAAGATCATGTATAAGTTTTATAATTCTTTTCTTAGAATCTACATTACTCTGCTTAAAAGAGCTTAAATGAGAATGCAGAGAATCTCTCTTATTAATCCTCTCATTTTTAAGAGCTAAGATGAGCGGTAATGTTGCTATTCCAGATTCCAGATCTTTGCCTATTGCTTTTCCAAGATTACGACTATCACCAGAATAATCAAGGATATCATCTCTAATCTGAAATGCCATCCCAATATTGTACCCCAGACGTGAAAGCAGCATGACTGTAGTTCTGCTTGCCTCCCCCGCTTGTGCTCCGACATAGCAGCTGAGTGAAAACAGGGATGCTGTCTTCCCGGCTATTCTTCTGAGATAGTGGGATTTTGAAATAGAGTAATCCCCAATTTCACTATCCTGATCAATCTCACTTTCACAAAGTCGGGTAATTCTTTGAGAAACAACGGATGGATTCAATGAATCCACTTCTTCGCGAGAAAGGAGTGAAAAGGCTTTAGCAAGTAAAAAATCGCCTGCTACAATAGCTTTTTTATTTCCTATTTTTGCATGAAGTGCAGGTTTTCCTCTTCTGCGGTCAGCATCATCAATAATATCATCATGTATTAAAGATGCCAGATGAATTAATTCAACCCCTGCTGCTAATCGGTATACTGTATCGCTAGGAAGCTTTTCTGAAACAATCTGATAAGAGAGAAGTACACAGGCAGGGCGAAGTTTTTTGCCCTGCTGTGTTATTAAGTCCTGTATATGTTCTTTAATGAAACCATGAGCCGAGGAAACTGAACGGTATATTTCATTATCCACTCGTTCAAGTTCTTTCTCAATTTCAGGCGCATCCTTCCAAAAATCATGTATCACGTATTCAGTTTCCTTTCACTTACTACTTTATTATTTTCTCTTCTTCCACTTCAATACAGGCTCATCAAGATACAGGTAAGTCTTATGTGCAAGTCGTGTACTGTTCCAAATTTTCTTAATCCAAGGCATAACCCAGTAATCCAATCCAAAAGCTCGTCCAGCTCCGCCGAGCATCACAATTGAAACTGCGATGTACCAAAGGATCTCCTGACCTGCCATCGCTCCAATGAGAAGCATAACTGAAAGACCGATAGAGGCAACAGCCGCAGGGAATGTAAATAGACCACCGAGAAAGCAGAGTCCAAGAATGATCTCGCCTACAACAATCATGACCTGAAAGAAATAGGGCGCCTGGGCTACAAAAGTCTCATTTACCCACTGAAATAACAGAGTCGGATTATCAAGCAGGGGCGGTGCAAACTGCTGAACAGCTTCTCCTGCAGCTTCAGCTGTCTCAGCTGCTCCTTCTCCCCATTCTGCTGCGGATGCAGCGGCAGTATCATCAGCCCCTTCCGCACTGCTTCCCCAATAGACATATCCGCCAGTTTTATCAGCAAGCCAGCCATCAAGAACCTTTTTTATTCCTTCAATAAACCACATTGCCCCAAGGAACATGCGGAGAAAGGTTGTCCAGTAAGACTGTACCTTAAATGACGCAAGACCGCCAATCAAAGAGCGTTTATTTTTAATATTTAAAATTTCGTGCTGAATATATCTCCACCAGCCGTTTATTCCGCAAACCGTATGCTGGTAATAGATGTTGATGAGATGCTTCAGCGCCAAAGCGAAAAATCCCGATAGAGAGAAACCCATGGTGTAGGATACACCGTATTTACCGCCAATCGAGACCATATATCCATGAAAATTGGATGAGAATGGTTTGGGTTCCTTTACATCATAGCCTAACTCACCCTTTGCCTTATAAGTTATTCCATCAACGGCAACTGAAGCGGTCTGCTCCGCAGCTTCAACAATTTGCGGAAGCGGTCGTTCCTCTTCCAGAAACCAGACTTGGTCACCAGCCAGATACACATTATCGTAATTGGGGCTTTTCATGTACGCGTCAACTTTCTTTCTGGCCATTTTCCCTTCTTCAAGGTCAAGATTTTCACCGAAAGAAGATCCCTTTATTCCGCAAGTCCAGATAATGGTATCTGTTTTTATAACAGTTCCATCTTTCAACTCCAGCTTATCTTTTTCAGCTTTAGTAATAAAAGAATTCAGATGTAGATCAACACCTTTTCTTCTGAGATATTTCTCTACTTTTTTCCTCGGTTTTTCCGGCCAGGTATTCAGTATCTTGCCTAAGCCCTCAACTGTTTTCAAAGAAACTTCATCTATATCAACATGATGCTTTTTACAGAGTATTGGGAGCCATTCTACTAACTCACCCATCATTTCTATACCAGTAAAACCGGCACCAGCAACTACAAAGGTCAGCATCTCTTTTCTTTTCTGATCATCCTTCTCCAGGGCAGCTCGGCGGACAACATCTTCCACGTGCTCGCGAATTGCTAAAGCATCTTCAAGCCCCCAGAGGGGAAAAGAGTGCTCTTTGATTCCCGGAATACCAAAATCTGAAGCTTCTGCACCTGTAGATATGAGTAGATAATCATATTCATAGGAGTTATCCGACGAAACGAGTTTTTGATTATTAAAATCAATATCATTAATTTCGTCTTGAATAACATTGACCATTTTGCCGGAAAAAATTCTGTCAAATGATATTTTTACAGACTCCTCACCAACTCTTCCTCCTGCAACTTCATGCAGTTCCGTCATCAAAGTGTGATATGGTTTCTTGTCGATAAGAGTCACTTCAACACGGTCTTTTAGTTTCTTGAACTTCTTATGCAGCTTTTTTCCTGCATGAACACCGGCATACCCGCCGCCAAGAATAACAATTTTAATTTTTTTCATCATATACTCCCAATTTTATCTGCAAATACAAACTAATAGCCAAAACAACAGTTGTCAAGTCTTACTTTTTTCATCATAATTTAACCATGGATTTTAAAAGATTTCTACACATAAATTGGCTATTTTTACTAATTTTATCATGTTTTCTTTATATAAACGGTTGTAAAAGTGAAACAATTTCACATAATAAAAACATATCTTCACATAAACCGGTATATTCAAATCATTTAGCACTGGGTACAGCTTGTAGAATCAGTATATATGATGAAGGAATATCTGAAGATTCTCATATTTTTCAGCAGGCTTTTGACAAGCTTGATGAGATTGAAGAATTAATGAGCTTGAATATTGGTGAGAGTGAAATAAACCGCATAAACAGCGCTGCAGGCAGTTCTCCAGTTTCTGTTTCAGAGGATACCTTTTCTGTTTTAAAGGAGGCGGTACATATTTCTAAAATTAGCGATGCTTCCTTTGATCCCACAATAGGGCCGGTGGTACAAGCATGGGGAATCGGTTCAGATAATGCTCGAATTCCTTCCGAAAGCGAGCTGGATAAACTGCTGCCCCTAGTCGACTATAAGAATATTTTATTTGAAGATAATGGAAGTCTGGAAATTGGCTTGGAAAAGGAAGGGATGGTTATTGATGTCGGAGGTATTGCTAAGGGCTATGCTGCGGATATACTCCGAGATCTTTTCATTTCAGAAGGAATAGAAGGTGCAATAATTAATCTTGGCGGAAATATTCAAACCGTAGGATCCAAGCCGGGAGGTGATCCCTGGAGAATTGGAATACAGGATCCTGCATCACCTCGAGGTGATTACCTAATGGTTATCAGTTTTACAAGCGGCGCTGTTGTAACTTCCGGTACTTACGAGCGGTATTTTACTGTAGAGGGTACCCGGTATCACCATATTCTCAGTACTGAAACCGGATATCCCGTAGAAAATAGTATCGAAAGTGTCAGTATTTTAAGTGAGGAATCCTTTATTGCTGATGCCTTATCCACTGCTGTTTTTTCCATGGGCTTGGAACATGGCATTTCTTTCATCGAAGAAATGGACGCTGTTGAGGCAATTTTTGTTGATAATAAAAAACAGATACATCTTACTTCGGGCATTAAAGCAGATGAAGCTATTGATAGAAGTGCTGATACAGAAGCAGCAAATGATAAGGGGACAGTTTATACCTACGCTTTAAACAATGATGATTACACCATTAAGCTCTGAACTATCATGAAAAAAAAGTAAATGGAATTAAAACGGATGTTTCATTCATGAGAAAAGTCAGCCCAATGGTAAGCAGCCAGAAAAGAATTGCTACGCTCCCTTCGCGCACTAAACCGAAACCATGAATAGGAGTGTTTTCAATGGGGGTAACCTCTCCTTTCCCATTTTCTTTCCTTTTTCCTTTCCCTTTCTCAAGACTGATGGAAAAGTCTTCAGCAGCACCTGAATTCTCAGCTTCAGTTTTAGCTAATTCTAATTGTTCCTCTTCCATGGTATTTATGATTTTATCGATATCTTTCATAAATCTTCCAGGATGCAGAGAGAATCTTTTTTTCATAAGTCTGTTAAAATAGGAAAACTGCAGAGATAACAATGCACCTGCTTTTCCAGGGAATACCGGGTTTCGTGAAACCATATATTGTGATAAATAAATCAACTCTATTAAAAGAAAAGCCTTCCTCAAGCCGATGATAAGAGCCCCTTCTGTGATAGGAAAATCTGCAAGAAGCCACAAGACCTTTCCGTTTACCTGCAGCAGATTCAGAGCGGTTATAGAAATAATCATTATTATATTCGGCAGCATTTTAATCTTACGTCCCTGAATTTTATGTAGAGTAAGAAGAAACAGAACCTGTACAAAAAGAAGCCAAACTAAATCAGTAAATACAATTGCAGGAATCATGGTAAGCCCGAAAAGCATGGGTAGATTTTTTTTGCTGCGGAATGAAAATGCCGATTTCCCAGTTTTTAGTTTCTCTGGATCATAAACCTGGGGATCATACACCTGGGATTTCTTATCATTGACTTGGGATATGTGTCTACTTATCCATTCTGACTGTTTGTAAAAACGCTGTACCAAGATCCCCAGAAACAGAGAAGAAAAGAATCCCAATATGAGAAATGGAGGTGCTATCAGCCATGCACTTTCACCAAATAGGATAAGTCTGGCCAGCAGTATCTGTATCAGATTACTGCTTATCCCTCCAGCAATACTAATGCCGACAAATGAGACATGTCTATTCACCAGCCTGAATAAAAGAAGCATGACGATACCGCTGGCAGTGCTTCCCGCCAATGAAAAGAGAAAAATATATGAAAAAACCGTTCCATGTACCAACCCTTGCCCAACTACCTTCAGTACGATTAAGAGCAGATATTCCCGGTTGTTCAAAAATGAAAGCCCAATCATTACAGCTAAATTCGCAAGTCCTAAGCGCATAAATGGAACTGGCTTAGGAACCATATATTCAACAGTAGAGAGGAAAAGAGCCAATGCTCCAAGAAGAGCTATTGTTTCAAGCCGAAATTTCGCATGAGTTTCTGGAACTGCTTTCCCACTCATTGCAGAGGAGATGCTTTCTTTCTTATTGTTATCCTCTAAGTTAGTTTTGGATATATCAGAATGCGACATCATCTACCTTATCTTCATTGGAATTTTCCATTCCCTCAATTCTTACAAATACATCATTAGGCAGACAGATAATCCACTGACCAGTTCTTTTTATTTCACCGGTGGAAACACATATTTTATTCCTGCAGGGTGAATCATGAACATGCACTGAACCATTCTGTATGACTACCTCTGTTTCTCCCAGCGGTCCGGGTATATCGATTTTCATATCCTCATGTATATCATATATCCATGTTTCTTGAGAAGATTCAATAACTACCTGTTTATCATCATTCGGCTGCAAATAAACAAACAGTGAAAATATAATTATGGTTATTATTGTGAAAATTATAATTATAATATCTACTGACTTCACATTTTTCATTACAATAGTAAATATATCATATTTACATAATAAATAAAACAAAAACTATTGCTTTAAACCGATTTTTTACTTATAATTTTACTCAGAATTAATTTTTGGAGGGAGATAGTTTATGACAAAAAGAATAGCAAGAATTTCAATTTCTGTTCTTCTTATCTTTTCACTTGCAGCGGTTATGCTGCTTTTTACACAATGCTCAAAAGAGGAAGAAGCCCCAGCTCCAGCACCCGAGCCAACTGAAGAAGCTGAGGAACAAGTTACTGAGGAAGCTCCGACTGTGGAAGCAGCAGATTATGAAGACGGGATATATTTTGCACAGGAAGATGGTTTCTCTGAAAAGACCGGCTGGAAATATATGGTTACCCTGGAAGTAGAAGATGGGGAGATTGTTTCTGCTGAATGGAATGGTGCTAATGTTGAAGGCGGACTTGATAAAAAGACCACCGATAAGATGGGAATGTACAATATGGTCGCGTTCGGAGGAGCACAGGCTGAGTGGTACGAACAGGCAGAGAAAGCTGAACAATTCCTACTGGAAAATCAGGATCCTGCTGCAATTACATACTCCGATGATGAAGGACACACAGATGACATTGCAGGAGTTTCTATACACGTAGTTGAATTCTTTGATCTCGCTGAAAAAGCTCTTGCCCAAGGTCCTACAGGTTTAGGTCCCTATGAAGATGGCCGCTACTTTGCACAAGCCATGGAATTTGCAGGATCAGGCTGGAAATCTACTGTAGACCTTACCGTGGTAAGCGGCAGAATCGTTGCTGCATACTGGGATGCCGTTAATGAAGCAGGAGAATCCAAGAAAGTGGCTTCAGAAGAAGGGGACTACGGTATGGTTGCCAAAGGTGGAGCACAAGCTGAATGGCATGTGCAGGCCGAAGAAGCTGAGAAATTTCTTCTTGATAACCAGGATCCTGCCGCTATAACTTATGATGAAGAAGGGTACACGGATGATCTGTCGGGTGTTTCCATTCATGTGAACGACTTTTTTGAATTAGCTGAAAAAGCACTGAATGACGGACCAGATGGAAAAGCTCCTTATAAAGACGGCAAATACCACGCTGAAGCTGATGCATTTTCTGAGAGCTCAGGCTGGAAAACAACTGTTGATATTGTTGTAGCAAATGGTTTTATTGTTGCAGTAAATTGGAACGCTGTTAATGAAGCCGGCGAAAATAAAAAAGAAGTTGATGCAGCTGGTGAATATGGGATGGTAGAACACGGAGGAGCTCAGTCTGATTGGACTGTTCAGGCAAACTTGATGGAGCAGCGCCTCTTGGAAACTCAGGATCCTGCCGCAATTTCAGTTAATGAAGACGGCTACCCTGATGCAGTTTCCGGAGTTTCCATCCATGTTGATGATTTTGTTGAATTAGCAGCAGAAGCGTTAGCTGAAGCTGAATAGTTTTTATTGTAAATATAAATTTTATAAGCGTTTAAGAAGGCTGAAAGTTCAGCTAAATGGCGAGTCTGTAATGACTCGTCATTTTTTTTCTTAATTCAGTTTCCTTCGAATAGAAAGTTCAAAGATTTGGGATTCGTAGTATTTTCCTTAGGTTTTATTCCCAAACGGAGCGAGAGGAGCGGAAGCAATGAGAAGGTTCCATTCCCGAGCGAGAGCAGGGAACGTAAGGAAAAATACCCCGCCCCTTGGGGCGGCAAAAGAGGCGAAGACTCCTGGGTCCAGGGCTTGCCCTGGGGTATTGATACCTTTCATTAGTATTGACCATGTTTGAAATATTAGAAACAATAATACACATATGGCAATATTCACGAATAATCATCGAAATAAACACATAACAATTCTGTGCATTGATGGAGGGGGCATCCGAGGAGTTATACCTCTCACTATTCTTGTAGAATTTCAAAAGATAATGACGGCAAAAGGACTTAATGGCCCTTTATACTCATATTTTGACTTGATTTCAGGCACTTCAACGGGAGGATTAATTGCTCTTGGCTTAAATGCACCCTCAGTATCTTCTTCAGGCGCATCAGCAGAATCAGCAGAATCAGCAGATTATACAGGGGATCCAAATTCTGAGGCTGATAGAAGCAGATCAAAATCAAGTAAATTATTTTCTTTTCTTACAAAAAGGCGAGCAAAAACGTATCAGAAAAATATTCTGCCTTCGTTTACCATAGAAAAAATTCTGGAAATCTACGAAAAGCGGGGAGAAGATATTTTCCCAAGAAGCAGCTTCGGACATCTGAAAGCCTTTGAGCAGATGTTTATAGAAAAATATTCAGAGGAAACTCTTGAATCACTTTTAAAGGAACTTTTTGGAAATCTTACTATGCATGATGCTCTGGGAAAACTGCTGATTGTATCTTATGACTGTCTCCGGGGTGCTCCCTTTCTCTTTACCTCATACGGAAAAAAGAATTTTTACATGCG
>JAIPFU010000060.1 GCA_021736505.1 Spirochaetia bacterium
GCTTAACCCATCAAGATAATGTTTCCAGCGATCGTGTCCTGGTCGGTGTAAGCTCCGCCAATTCAGCGATGGAGAAGGCTTTGCAGGCAGATGTTCGAGAACCTGCATCCGACTTCAAACCTAATACCAAATCGGTTGTGACTGAAGGTCTCTCCGAATTCAATGATACACAAGTGGTACAAGCCATTGTAAGAGACTAGGAAAAATGCATCAAACTGAGCAAGAAGGAAATTGAACAGATCGGATTCTCATATGGTGATCTCATGGCAATCTAGCGGTTGCCATGAGACGCTAAAACTCGAACGAGCTGCAAGATGGATGGAACTAAGTTGACGGAGAGGAGATCTTTTTCATTTCCAATCTAGGTCTGGGTCTGTGAGCATGCAAGGTGAAGTTCAACACAATGCATGTTCATCAGCCCTTAGCTCTCTTAGCTCTCGTCCAGAGAGAATACCCGAAGGCAGCAGTGTCCCCGACTCAAGTAAATCAGGCGTATATGGATATTTCTTCCATGCTCGGGTTGCCGAAACTGAAACAGAAAAAAACCATGTACATGAGTTTCATAATGAAGATATCGGAAACATACCTTCAAATTTTGCAACAGAGATAGTTCTGCCGCATGAAACGATATACATGTACACGGTTAGGGCAATGGTTCTGAATTGCAGTAACAAAACCTTTTACACTATTTTAGACTTAATTGATAACTGAATATCTACCTGATCCTAAAATCCCTCATTATTGCTTACTCTATTTTACTTTCCACAGTTTTTCTTGTTTTCCTTACTCTTACTCACAATCCTTACTCTTTTCTTACTCTTTCTTAAATGCCAAATAAGAATTAAATACCGACTTAAGACTTAAATACCGAGCCCTGCTTTTCTGCGTGTATAAATATCATACAGTACAGCAAACAGCAGAACCAGCGCTTTTACCACATACTGCCAGTCTGCACCAATATTCATCAGAGACATACCATTATTGATAACCCCCATAACCAGTCCGCCGGTTATGGCGCCTATAATCGTACCGATACCCCCGGAAGCTGAAGCCCCGCCGATAAAACAGGCCGCTATGGCATCAAGTTCAAAAAGGTTCCCCGCTTGTGGAAGTGCTGAATTCATATAACCGGTAAAAACCAATCCCGCAAGACCGCTTAGACCTCCCATAATCACGTGAACAATAAATATCACCCGTTCTGAATCAATTCCCGAAAGTTTAGCTGACTTTGCATTTCCCCCGACAGCATAAATATATCTGCCGATGACTGTTTTATTGGTGATGAATACAAATATTGCAACCACAACACCTAATACAACTACAACCGTAGGAATTCCGCGATAATCGGCAAACTTCCAGGACAGCAGCGCAATAAGCAGCGTCACCATACTAATTTTAAGGATGAAGAACGGTATAGGTAGTAAATCAAATGCATTTTTTCGCTTATTCCGTCGTATCCTCAGAGAAAAAAGAATATAGAGAACAATAATTATCGCCCCTACAAGCAGAGCAAGTACATGAATTCCCCCAATTTCGAGGGATTCCATAGTTATTGAACCAGAAGTGATCTGCTTGAATTTGTCATCGGCAAGGGAGATAGGGCTGACATTGGTGATGATGTACGTCAGTCCTCGGAACAGCAGCATCCCCGCCAGGGTGACGATAAATGCAGGGATATGGGCATAAGCAACCCAGAAGCCCTGGTATACACCAATCAGCAACCCGGCTATCACCGTAAGTATCAACGTAAGAACCAAGCCCATACCGGTGTTATACAGCATGGCGCTGATTGCCCCAGTGAACGCACAGAGGGAGCCGACTGACAGGTCAATATTCCCAATAATGATAATCAGCACCATTCCCACTGCTAGAATGAGAATATAACTGTTCTGAATAAAAATGTTCGTAATATTCCGGGATGAAAAATTCACTCCCCCGGTTAAAATAGAGAAGACAATAAAAATAAGCGCAAGCATTATGAACATCGAATATTTTCTTGTGTTCGCCTTGGCTACTTGAAAAATAGATTCTTTCTGATTTTCTTTCTTTGTGTCAATCATCCATGATACTCCTGCTGTTCATCCAAATAATACATTCACCACCTCTATGTGTGCAGTTATGTACAAGCTGCACAGGCGATTCAGATCAATGCCATATGCATAATTTTTTCCTGAGTTGCTTCCTTCTGTTCCAGCACCCCTTTTATTCTCCCTTCATTCATTACATAGATCCTGTCTGCCATGCCGATAGCCTCAGGCAGCTCAGAAGAGACCATGATAATGCTCTTTCCCTGACTGGCTAGCTCATTCAGTATTGTATAAATCTCATACTTGGCTCCGACATCTATCCCCCTAGTTGGTTCATCAACTACAAATATTTCCGGGCTCGCCAGAAGGCACCTGCTGAGAACCACTTTCTGCTGATTCCCGCCGCTTAAGTTCTGCACCAGCTGGTTTATTGAAGGTGTTTTTATATTCAGGGATTTCCGATACTCTTCAGCTGCACGAATTTCTTTGTAGGAGTCGAGCACTCCCAAATGGGATAACTGGTTAAGGCTTGAATTAGTAATATTCGTTTTTACATCCTGAATGAGGATGAGTCCGAGTTCCTTCCTATCCTCTGAAACGTAACCAAGTCCTTTACGTATGGCATCCCGTGGGGAACTGAATGATATTTTTTCCCCTTCCAAATAGATCTCCCCTTCAGACAAGGATCCATAGGATTTACCGAAAATACTCATCATTAATTCTGTGCGACCGGCACCCATAGGTCCGCAGAAAGCTAGGATCTCTCCTTTCTTGAGGAAAAAGGATGCATTATCCACTACTTTCAAGCTGTGGTACTCCGGGTGATAGACATTCCAGTTTTTTACCTCAAAAACTTTTTCTCCAATCTTGGGAGTTTTCTCTGGATACATGTGTTTCATGTCCCTGCCGACCATCCCCTTAATGATCATGGCCTTCGTCACTTTTTCCTCACGGGTATCATAGGAGATGATGGACTCCCCATCCCTGAGCACCGTTATGGAATCCCCTATTTTCAGTACTTCATCCAATTTATGGGAAATCATGATGCAGGTAAGTCCCTCTTTTTTCAGCTCGAGGATTAGATCCAGAAGCTTTTCACTCTCATCGTCATTAAGTGATGATGTCGGTTCATCGAGAATGAGGAGTTCCGCTTTTTTTGACAAAGCCCGGGCAATTTCAACAAGCTGCTGCTTCCCGACTCCCATTTTACTAACGATGGTTTTTGGATTTTCCTGCAGTCCGACGCGCTTGAGATAGGGCAGAGATTCTTTCCTGAGTTCATCCCAGTTAAATACACCGAAACGTGGTCTTTTATGCCCTAAAAAGAGGTTTTCGTAGATTGAAAGATAGGGGCTGAGGGCAAGTTCCTGGTGTATCACCGTAAGACAATCTTTTTCGCTGTCTCGGATACTTTTATAGTGGGTCTCTTGCCCATGCACCAGAACCTTGCCTTCATAATCTCCCTTTGGGTAGACCCCACTGATAACTCCCACCAGGGTTGATTTACCGGCACCGTTTTCCCCGCAGAGACAATGGATTTCACCTTTTCTCACTTTGAAATCTACATCATGAAGTGCCCTTACCCCGGGAAATTCCTTTGTGATCTTCTGTACTTCCAGAATGTATTCGCTCACTGTTTCATCCTATTATCTTGATACGCCTTAAGGTTTTTACTTTGTATTACACTGAAACAGGATGGGAAAGATGCTCTTCAGCACTCCCCCATCCAAATTTTTTACATCTTACTAACGAAGCAGCCGAATAAGCAATTTTACTTCAGATCGTCCGCTGAATAATAACCGCTGTCCAGCATAATTTCTTTGTAATTATCTTTTGTGACATTAACCGGTTCAAGCAGATATGATTTAACGACTTTCTTGCCCGTATCATAAGTTTCATCATCCAATCTGGCACCGGAAATCTGAGGATCTTCACCCTTTAATAAAGCATCGGCCAGCTTAATTGCTGCTGCAGCCAGGTTACGGGTGTCCTTGAATACCGTCATGTGCTGTTTCCCATCCCGAATAAACTGAATTGAAGCAACCTCACCATCCTGGCCGGTAACTACAGGAAGTTTAGACACGGTGTTATACTTTGCATCCGTTGAAAGCGCTTCGATGATTGCGCGTGCTAAAGTGTCATTAGGTGCAAGAACTGCATCTAAAACAACATTTTTTGCATCGTTGTTCAGCAGATTCTCCATCCGTGCTTTAGCAAGGTCTGCTCTCCAGTTTTCCGTGGCGATTTTGGTAAAATCAGCGCTGGATGATTCAAGAGGAGCCGGTCCTACGATTTCCAGAACGCCCTTTTCCGCGTAAGGTCTCAGAACTGACATGGCACCGTCAAAAAAGAAATTGGCATTGTTGTCAGTGGGGGATCCTGCAAACAGGGTTATGACTTTGGGATCGGAGGAAGATGCTTCGGGGAGGTTCAGAGCTTCTTCGATTGCTTTTCCCTGAAACTGTCCAACCTTGAAGTTGTCAAAAGTGATGTAGTAGTCATAATCATCGGAGCCGGTAATCAGGCGGTCATACGCAATAACGATAACGCCCTCTTCAGCGGCATCACTTACTACGGAAACAACTCCTTCATTGATGGAACCGACTATCAGAAGATCAGCACCTTTGGTGATAAAATCTTCAATCTGACGGTTCTGCTTACTTTGATCAGCGTCACCATAGGTAACTTCGGCGTTATATCCCATGTCTTGAGCATCCTCAAGCAGGGCTGCTCCATCTCTCTGCCATCTTTCCACGTGCGTCTCGGGCATTGCCAGTCCGATATCCAGCTGTTCACTTTGAGCCTGCGCAAAAAGCGATCCCATGACTACAGCCATTACGAGGCAGATCACTACTAATTTTTTCATAATTTCTCCTTTTGATAATGTGATTTTTATTTACTCTCATTATAGGTGCGTTTTTCACATCACCGAAAGAAGAGGATTTTATGAGATGTCGCACTATCTTTATCTAGGGTAAGCACTCTGCGTACACATAAGTATATTTTTGATGTCATTTTTATCCAGACATGCAGAATCCACCCCACCCAAGCTCTCGCAATTACCCATCATGGTCCCTCATGGCTCATCAATAACCTCGCACTCTTCATTGATCACTCACCCTGGACTTTTCCATCAGCACCCTAATCTTCCTCCCCTTCTCTAAGATAATTTTCTAAGATCATTCTCCAAGATCATAGTTGTCATGTTCAGAATCCGCAGTATCCAGCACATTTCGGTAGACATCTGAGGAGGAGTGAAACCCATCCTTAATAACCGTATTGTCCATATTATTATTGAACACAGCAATCGGCGCCTCCACAAAATACGGAACCGGCTCTCCGCTGCCGTTCTCAATATACCTGTCAGGAACCGGCTCCTCTCCCCGAGCTAATGAGACCGCAAGAGAAGCCGCACGCACCGCAAGTGTTCCGATGGGTTTGTACACCGTCATAAGCTGGATTCCCTCAACAACCCGCTGGCAGGAGAGCAGGTCCGCATCCTGACCCACCACAGCCACATCCCCCGCCATGCGCCGCTCCGCCAAGAGCCGAATAGCCGCATTCGCAAGCTGGTCATTCCCCGCCGAAATAGCATCAATATCCGTAGTGCGCTCCAGCACCGCCCGTACTTTTTCAGTCGCTTCATCTGAACTCCACTCTTCCAGCCAGAGCTCCTCCACCACTTTGACATCACCCCGCTCTATAGCCGGATCCAGAACCTCGTGCAGCCCGTCATTAACTTCATAACTGTTATTATCCCGGATTGAGCCGTTCACAATAAGATAATTTCCCCGCGGAACCTTTCCCAGCAGCGCCTTTCCGAAAAGCCTTCCCACCTCCTGATTATCAAAGGAGATATAAGCTGGAATCGGCACCCCCTGTACCAGACGATCATAGGCAATCACCGGAATTTTCTTATCGTTCACCCGCTTCACCACCCCGGAAAGCAGGTCCGTATCATGGGCCAGAACCACCAGCACATCAATGTCCCGATTCAGCAGGTACTCAATCTGATCAATCTGAGCCTGTGTTCCTCCCGCTGAAAGCTGCATAATTACCTCCGCGCCCAACTTCTTCGCCGCCTCGGTAAAAATTTTAATATCCTTGTTCCAACGCTCAATAATGAACGTATCTGTGGCTATAGAGAAACCTATGGTGATGCTTCCGCCATCGTTTCCCGCTGTTCCGCTCCCTGCAGCACTGTTCCGACTCCCAGCTCCTGAAGCTGCACCATCTTCACCGCTGCAGGCAGTGATTAATGAAGCTAGCAGCAGAATGAAAGCCGCTGAATACATGCACCTGCGGATCATCTTTATCACATTCATACACCCTTACCTCTACCGAAATTTTCAGCATACGCTGTGGGAGTTTTCCCTGTATATTTCTTAAAAATTCTGCTGAAATAGTTGGGGTCCTGGTATCCCACCGCAAAGGAGATCTCCTTTATTGATTTACTCTGCTGCTTCAGCAGCTCCTCCGCCTTGTGAATGCGAACGGAGGTCACGTAATCAACAAAATTCATCTTGACATGTTCTGAGAACAGGCGGCTCAAGTATGCTGGAGACACATCGCAGGTTTCAGCAACTGCGGTAAGCTGAAGGGGGTCGGCATACTGAGCATCGATGCAGGCCATAGCTTTCCGCAGCGGGGCAGGTCGATTCTCCTGCCGATAAATCGCCGACTTGTCCACAATTACCCGGAGGCTGCGGACCGCCCAATTTTTACAGTCATCTGCAGTCCTCAAGGCCTCCAGCTCCCGTACATAGTCAGTCAGCTGGCCGCTCTCCCCTAGGGAATGGCTTAAATCGTCTTCCAGAAGGGTAAAGAGGGCTATCAGTTTCCCCTTGAACAGCTCCAGGGAGCTGTTCCGAATAAACAGATCCATGAAACTGGTAAACAGCTCGAGAACTTCCTGAAAGGTTTTCAGACTCCCCACGGCCTTGCGGATCTCCGCTGCCATCCGCTCCTCTTGGAAGCTGCGGGCAGAATCCCCCTCCTGCTCGGCAAAGGGTTTCAGGGCCTCATTGAAGGAGAGATAGAACTCACTGAAGGGACGAAAGCTGCCGTCTCCGCAGGTAAAGCTGCAGTTTTCAGGAATTACTTCCCGGATGGTATGCTCCACCGTCTTCAACAGCCTGGCCGAATTCCTGTCCTGCATAATCATCAGCATCAATTTCCCAAGATACTCCATAGAAAAGAGCTGGTATTTATAGGAGAGCCGGGAAATAATATCGCTATACATGGAACTGTTCACGGAATCGACATCACTGTCCAGGTAATCGGCATTAATTTCCTCAGTACAATCCCGGCTTATCGAAATAAGATAGATTGCCGCGCTGTCACCGCTTATGGAAAACATCTCTTTGTATCGTTCCCATTCATCCTGATCCAGATGCTTCCAGGGGATTGAGGAGAGAAAGTTCTTGATCTCCCAGTTGGTGTGATGAACCATCTGCTGCGCCTGTTTGAGCTGATTCAGCATGCTGATCCGTTTCTCATCTAAATAGACTTTCACCTTCTCCAGTGTTTCCAGGAATCGTTTTCGGGATATGGGCTTAACCAGATAGCTGAAAACTCCCAGGGGAATGGCTTTTTTTGCAATATCAAAGCGTTCGTAGGCTGTGGAGAGGATGAAGAGGATCTCCGGGTAGCGTTTCTGCAGCTCCCGTATCGTCTCAAGGCCGTCAATTCCAGGCATACCGATATCCATGAAGATTACATCCGGGTGGGTTTCCGCCGTCAGGGCTATGGCCTCCTTCCCGGAGCGCGCTTTTCCGCAGAGAGTAAAATCTTCTGTCCCTTTCTCCAGCATAAAGGCAAAACTGTCTAATACTGGTTCTTCGTCGTCAACGATCATAACGTTATACATGGTTCTTCCCTTGTATCTATACGTATCAGAACTTCCGTCCCTTCGTCCGGAGCTGTCTGGATGGTGATAATCTCGTCATTCTGGGGAAAGAAGAAATAGAGCCGCTGAATGACGTTTTCCAGGCCCATCACCTTTGATCCGTATTCGGTGCTCCGATCCAGGTGTTTCAGGAGTGATTCAACCATTTCACGAGACATGCCGATACCATTGTCTTTTACGGAGAGGCAAATGTACGCATCCTCTTTCCAGATACTTACGGTGATGCAGCCCTTGCGGTCAACGCCTTTGAAGGCATGGATCACAGAGTTCTCCACCAGAGGCTGCAGAATCATTGCGGGAACCTCACAGCCTTCATCAATGGATTCCTGCACGTCCAGCTCAATATTCAGCGACTTGGGAAATCGGATATTGAGAATGTAGAAGTATGAACGCAGTCCTTTGATTTCCTGTTTCAGCGGAACAAATAATTTTCGTTCGCGAATATTGTTCCGGAAGAATTCCGCCAGGTTCTCCATGAATTCCGCTGTTTTATCGGCATCTTCCACTATGGCCAGCTGTACACCGGTGTTGATAGTGTTGAAGAGAAAATGCGGGTTCATCTGCGCCTGCATGGTGTAGAATTCCATGCGTTTCAGCAGCTGCTCCATCTTCATGTTCCTGAGTTTCTCCGAAAGATAGCCCTGTTCTATGTTTTTCTGTTTCTGAATCTCCTGAATGTACTGGCGGATGTCGCTTTTCATCTGATTGAAGGCCTCCACCACGCTGCTGACCTCCGATACGGCATCAACATGGATATCGGGTACATCAAAATTCCCCTGAGCCAGTTCGCCGGCGGTCTGCGCAAGTTTATGCATGGGATCCGTAACTCGATTCAGGGAGTAGAGCATCCAGCTGATGGCCCAGAGAAAGGCAAATATGATGACCAGCAGGTTCCAGAACTGAAGGGAGCGGGATGTCTGGATGACTTTTTCATAGCCCGTCAGCTGTTCGCGGAAGCCGTGAAGGCTGATGTAGTCAATTCGGGAGACGATGTAGGAGTTGAGCTGCTCCATATTCTCGTAGAGGCTGGTATATTCGCTGATAGCCCTCCCCCGCTTCTCCTGCACTGCCTGCTCCACCATATCCAGATACGACTCCAGCAGCGAGTAGACTTCACGCTTTGCCAATTGAATGGGGTCGTGGGATATGGGTATGTTCTCCGGGATCATTCCGCGCAGATTCTGCTCCTTCATGAGGAGTTCGGCCAGAGCTTTGGATGACTTGCTGGAGAGGTAATCAAGAAAAGGCACCTGGATCT
>JAIPFU010000061.1 GCA_021736505.1 Spirochaetia bacterium
TGAAGCACATGGATATCGACACAGCCAAGGTCTATACATTCTTCGCCATGGCGGATTACCGCAAGCGTCTGCACAAGGAAGTCATCCAGGATCAGTCTGATGATGATCACAGTTTTGCCAGCATCATTCCCTACAGCTCCGTTGTGGAAAAAATGGGCCTGTACCGCGCCCCGCTGCATGATTTTGCCCCCTCCTCCCGGGCTGCAGCGGCCTACAAAGAGCTCTGGAGAGAGATGAAAGCGGTAATGTGGAAGTAATCCAAACCGATGAATCCTCTAAAGGCTGGGGCCTTGAAATCACAATGGGGCCTTGAAGGGCATAATGGAGCCTTGAAGATCATAATGGAGAAAAAAAACATATGGAAATTGAGAAGAAATTTCTTATCCTCGACATATCTTCCGTACCCCTGCAGCTGGATGATTTTCCCTCCAGTGAGATTTTCCAGGGATATATTTCTATTGATGATGCAGAGGTGCGCATTCGCCGCCGAGACAGCGACTGCAGCCTCACGGTAAAGTCCGCTGTCGCCGGCCAGAGTGACTCAGCTGTGCGGCAAGAAGAGGAAATACCCCTCTCTTCGTCCGATTTTAATCGGCTGCAGAAATTCACACAGAATCGGATTATACAAAAAAGGCGCTATGTCATCCCATATCAAGATGCAGCAAGAGTGACTGTTTGGTCACATCAAAGAGATCCTGAGAATTTAGTTTCACATGATATACAAACACAGTTTCTTCAAGATCTTCAGGTTGAACTTGATGTCTTTAGCGGTAAACACGACGGATTGGTCATAGCAGAAGTCGAATTCAGTTCGCGGAAAGCAATGGAGGCATTTATCCCTCCGGAATGGTTCGGTACAGATGTGACTGACGACCCAGTCTTCAAGAACAGCTCCCTGGCCTGTGCAGATTTATCTCCTCTGCGCGAAGTAAAAGCGCTTCAGAAGGATAGCCTTCAAAAGAAAAAGCTTCAGAAGGATAGCAGCGAACCGGTTTACGAGCAGAGCGGCGTGCTCCCCTATACCTATATTGATGGAAAACTGCATCTGTACCTGATTACTTCCCAAAAAAAGAGGCGCTTAATCGTACCTAAGGGGCTTGTGGATCCAGGATTCACAGCAGTGGAGGCTGCCATCCGCGAAGCCTATGAAGAGGCAGGACTAGTCGGTCATGTGACTGACAGCCCAATCGGAGGGTACCAAGTGAAAAAGTGGGGCGGTCGCTGCGACATCACCCTTTACCCCATGCATGTTTTGGAAGAATTGGAAGAGTGGCCGGAAGCGTCATTTCGGCAGCGTATATGTATTCCTGCGGATCCGTATGAAATTTCAGAACGTATAGACAAAACGGATCTGCTGGAAATCATCCTGCAATTTGTGAATAACAGAGCTTAACTTCTATAAAAATACAGGATAATGGGATAAAATAAACCGTATAAGGGAGGCGCTATGCAAAAACTTGTTGGAATACTTACTTCCGGCGGAGATACTCCGGGCTTGAACGCAGCAATCAGGGCAGTGGGGAAAGCCCTGTATAATAGTTACAATATTAAACTTATCGGTTTCCGTGATGGTTTCAGAGGCCTGATGGAGAACCGTTTCATAGATCTTGATGACAGCCAGCTCTCCGGAATCTTAACCAGAGGAGGAACCATACTCGGTTCCAGTCGTGATAAACCTCACAAAATGCCTGTGGGCGGCAAAGTACTGGATATGACTGACCTCATCGTGGAGAATTATCACAACAACCACCTCAGCGGACTCGTCTGCCTCGGCGGCGGCGGAACACAGAAAAACGCTTTCCGCCTTGCCCAGAAGGGCTTGAATGTGATGACCCTCCCTAAGACTATCGATAACGATGTCGCAAATACAGACACCACCTTTGGTTACGATACAGCCCTCATGATTGCCACTGAGGCTTTGGATCGACTGCACAGCACAGCCCACAGCCATCATCGAATCATCATTGTGGAAACCATGGGACACCGTGTCGGCTGGCTCGCTTTGGGCGCCGGTCTTGCCGGTGGAGCGGATGTCATTCTCATCCCTGAAATTCCCTACAGCGAGGAAAAAATCGCCGAGGCTATCCTGCGGCGCTCCCGGGAGGGCAAAAAATTCAGTATTGTAGCTGTCGCGGAAGGAGCCGTCTCCCGGAAAACATATGACGATATTATCAAGGATGTAGAAAAGGATACGGACAGTAAAACTTCCGATGAAAAGAAGCAGAAAAAAATCAATAAAAAGGTCGATGCTTCCCTCAAGGACCGGACACTCCAGCTGGCACAGCACCTGGAAGAGATGACGAACAAGGAGGCCCGGGTTACCATTCTCGGCCACTTGCAGCGCGGAGGGACTCCCACGGCCTACGACAGAGTCCTGGCAACAGCCCTGGGCACAAAGTGCGCCATGGAGATCAGCCGAGGGAACTGGGGGAATATGATAGCTGTAAAGGGATACGAAATGGTTCCTGTACCCCTTGAAGATGTGGCGGGTGAGAAAAAATTTGTGCCCCTGGAGCATCACTTTATACAGTCTGCCAAGAGCATCGGCATATGCCTAGGCTAAATTGCTTGGATGAGCTGCCTTGGATAAAAGTTCTGGGTTGATCTGCACGGGGAGGACTGCAGAATTTTCATCTGCCCTTATCCCATTTTCTGCAAGCCTCCTTACCCCCTTCTATATATGGCGCCGCCCGGCCGCAAGGGACCGGGCAGCGGAAAACGAGAGCATCAATCTAAACAGCTGATGGATCAGCCGGAACGCAGATTTCAGTTCGCCGGCTTTATGGGCAGCTGAACCTCAGTAAGCCACTCTTCAGGATCCTCCTTGTTCCAAATACCATCAATGTATGATTCCCGCGGATTATCCGCCGGTTCGTAGCCATTTTCATTCACCCAGGCAAACAATTGACTGTAGCTTGAACCAATTGTTTCATAGGGCCCTTTGTGCATGAGACAGGCTGCTTCAGGCACTTCAGGGATAGTTTTAAAAGTAATTTTATCTGAATCCCTGCAGGACTTCTCCACAGCTTCACAAATCTCAACATCAATATCATGATCCTTGTATTCTCCATCATGATAAATGGTGAAACAATATGCCGGTTCACGGCAAACAGCCCCTACGGACTCCATATACGCCCCCATTTGGGGAACAATCTCAAAAAACGCATCATATCCGGGAACAACCGTTCTCATAGAAGCGGCGACAACTTCCGGCAAAGTTTTTATAATTACCTTATTTTCCATAAACTCTTCTCCTCTCCATCGCTCCAGATAGCCCAGTACCTTGGCAGCCCGTCTCCGGCTAAGGGATATTTCTCTCTTCAGCTCCTCCAAACGCTGCTTCATCAGGACATCCGTCTTTTCGCTGTCCTTCAACATCAAGCCGATATCAGAGAGACTGAATCCCAGCTCCTTCATCTGCAGAATCCAGCGAATCCTTTCCAGCTGATTAGCTCGGTAGTAGCGGTAGCCCGTCCACTCATCAGTTTTTGCGGGGCTAAGCAGTCCGAGCCGGTCATAATGCCGCAAAGTTTTGGTGCTTATCCGGTTAATTTTTGAAAATTCTCCAATTGTATACATATCTTCTCCTGCGCAAGAGATATATAGATACTACAGTTTGCCCTAAGGGAAAAGTCAAGAAAGGTGAGAAAAAAAATTTAATTTTTTTTATCGTTCTATTTGTCGTATTTTTGTGTCGTGTTTTGCTGTGCTTTTATCGTACTTTTTGCCGTGTTTTTGCTGTATACAAGCCTACATTCTGTCGAACAATTTGCGGTGTTTCATGCGGTGCTGTCTGATATTCTACTTGCTGTTCCTAGGACTCTTCCGCCCTCCGCCCGAGACTTGGACGGTTTTCTGCAGAAGATTTCCATAGGGACAGATGGTGGAGCACCAGACGCGCTTTCTCGATATGGACTGCAGTATTATGGCAATAAAGGTGCTTCCCAGCATCAAGCCGAGCATAGCCTGCCACAATTTGGCAGGTTCATTGTAAAAAAGTGCAATAGCCCCAATCAGCCAACCCCAAAAAACCAAGGCAACAAGCAGTTTGAACCATTGCTTCTGAAGAAATGCATAGACACGATTGCGCTTTCGATTCTTCTCGGCGGCATTGGATAGATCCACTGCATCCGCCTCTACCGCCTCCCTGGAGGCATCCCGGGATGAGGCAGTTTTCGTGTAAAAATCATTCTGGATCGTGCCCATGGGGCAGTAGGAGGTACAGAAACTTCTGCGCCTGTCCCTGATTGTAAGAATCAGCCCTAAGCTGAACACAATCAGAATGGTGTACCAAAGCTGGAACATACACATGAGAACGAACACAGCCCCCAGAGAAAAATATCCCGTTTTCTGTCTTCCAGTTAACTTCTTTTTTGTATTTCTACTTTCTGCATCGGTATTTTTTTCAGCTCTGTATGCACTCATAGAAAAAATATATGCACATACATATGTAAAAGCAAGGAAAAATATTCCCCATCCTTAACCCCTTTCTTTAGCTCTTTCTTTAGCTTTTTCTTTAGCTTTTTCTTTAGCTCTTTCTATCCTCTTTCTAATCTCTTTCTTATCTGCCCATGCATAATATATCGCGCACGATTTAATCTTTCTTGACTTTTCACCACCCTATACCTATTTTTTATAGTATGAAAAAACAAACAGCATTCTATGATATGTCCGCAGTCAGCCTGAATAAAGACACCATCCAATTCAGTGACTACAAAGGTAAAGTTGTCCTTGTGGTTAACACAGCCAGCAAGTGCGGCTTTACTCCCCAGTATGCCGGCCTTGAAGATCTGCATAAAAAGTACCAGGATAAGGGGCTCGTAATCCTCGGCTTTCCCTGCAATCAATTTGCAAACCAGGAGCCCGGTGATGCCGATAGCATCAAAAACGACTGCCTCCTGAATTACGGAGTCACTTTCCAGATCTTCGACAAAATTGATGTAAAGGGAAAAAATGCCCACCCCCTTTTTGCGTGGCTCAGCAGCGAACTGCGGGGAACACTCGGGAAAACCGTTAAGTGGAACTTCACGAAATTTATTATCGACAGGGAAGGTAATCCCTTAAAACGCTTTTCTCCAAAAACAAAGCCTGAGGAGATGGAACCCTACTTGAAGTCGCTGCTGGAGAAAGGGAAGCAGGGGGATAGATGAACATGACCGAAGTAAAAAAAACAGAAAACGCAGCCCCTCCCGCATCAGATGATACACTGAATCTGGATAACCAGCTCTGTTTCCCCCTTTATGCCGTTTCACGGATGATAACCCGCTACTACCAGCCCATGCTGAAGGAACTCGGATTAACATATCCCCAGTATCTTGTACTGCTGGTGCTTTGGGAGAAGAGCCCCATGACGGTGCAGGAAATCTCATCAAGACTGCTCCTCAACACGAATACCCTGACCCCATTGATGAAACGGCTGCAGAACCAGGAAATTATCGTCAGGAAACGGAGCAAAACCGATGAGCGCAGAGTGATTATTGAACTGACGGAGAAAGGGAAGCGCCTGAAAACAGAAGCCTTGAGCATTCCGGACAGCCTGCTGAAGGCCATTGACTACCCTATTGAGGACCTGCTCAGCCTGCGGGAAGAGGCAAAGAACCTGCTGCACAGCCTGCGTCCCCACCATCATCCCCGAAAAAATCGCCTGAAAAATCCTAAAAAGGCCTGATGAACTTGAAGATGAACTTGAAGATGGCTTCGTGCTGCAATTTACCCGTCAATCTTCCGGACAATAGCTCGGGTTACGCGGTAGGATGCTCCACGATCTCCGTCTCAAAGTGGACGGCGTGCAGCTGAGCATAAAAGCCCTTCTGCTCCAGCAGCTCCTGATGATTCCCCCGTTCGATAATTTCTCCGTCCTTAAGGACGAGAATCATATCCGCATCTCGAATGGTGGATAAGCGATGGGCGATGACCAGTGAGGTCCTTCCCTCCATGAGATGCATCATCCCCGCCTGAATATGCCGTTCTGTACGGGTATCCACATTGCTTGTCGCCTCATCAAGGATAAGGATTTTCGGATTCGCCAGAATCGCCCGGGCGATGGCGATAAGCTGCCGCTGGCCGTGGCTCAAATTCTGTCCATCATCTGAGAGTTTCGTCTGGTAGCCCTCCGGTAAGCTGCGGATAAAATGGTCAGCCCGAGAAGCCCTCGCGGCAGCGTAGACATCATCATCAGAAGCCCCAAGATTTCCATATCGCAAATTGTCCATCACCGTCCCGCTGAAGAGAAATGTATCCTGCAGCACCAGCCCCAGGTTTTTCCGCAGACTGTCCACTCGATATGAAGTAATATCACGGCCGTCCAAAGAGATTTTCCCGCCTTGAATGTCGTAGAACCGCGTAAGAAGGTTAACGATGGTTGTTTTGCCCGCTCCTGTAGGACCTACAAGGGCTACGGTTTTCCCGGGATCAGCGGTGAAAGAGACCTTTTTCAGGACGGGGACGCCTTCGGTATAGGAAAAATCAACCTGCTTGAAGGCAACGTGTCCCTCAGCATCGCCAAAATCCAGCGCATCCGGAGAGGAGCTGATCAGCGGCTTGCTGTCTATTACATCAAAGACCCGTTCTGCTCCAGCCAGGGCGGACAGAATGGAGTTGTAGAGCTGCGCGAGCTGGCTGAGGGGTCGCCCGAACTGCCGGGTGTAGTTTAGGAAGGCGGCGATTGTACCAATACTGACCATCCCGAGGACGCCGAAGACTCCCCCAGCGGCAGCAACAACGGCATAGCGCAGGTTATTGAACAGATTCATGAAGGGCCCCATAAGCCCCGCCAGGATACTCGCCCGGACGGAGACCTGCTTCAGTTTTTGGTTTGTCTCCTCCATCTCCGCCGCTGAGGCATCTTCCTGACAAAAGAATTTCACCACCTTCATACCGGTGATAGTCTCCTCCATCTGACCGTTGATGTTTTCCAGCAGTTTCTGCTGTTCCTTGAAGCTTTTCCGCGTTCTTTTACCGATAATTTTTGTAAAGAGGAAAATCACCGGTACCGTCACGATGGTCACGAGAGCCAGAGGGATATTCAGGATGATCATCATTGCCAGCACCCCGCCGATGGTCACGATGCTGGAGAGGAACTGGATGATCACCTGGGTCAGTACGTTACTGATGTTTTCCACATCGTTGGTGAATCGACTCATAAGCTCCCCGTGAGGGTGGCTGTCGTAATACTTAAGGTCAAGCTCCTGAAGATGCCCGAAAAGCTCCTTCCGCAGACTCTGCAGTGTTTTTTGGGTAACCGCAATCATAAGATACTGCTGCAGCCAGCCGGCCAGCGCAACTACGATATAGAGCCCAAGCATAATCAGGCTCAGGCCGAGCAGACCGCTGAGATCCCCCGGCACTATATATTCATCAATGGCTATACTGATCAGCCAGGGCGCCAGCATTTCACGGGCGGAAATTACAAAAACCAGAAGGAAGACCACCAAAAGCTGAATCTTGAAAGGCTTCATGTATTTCCAGAAGCGTTTGATAGTATTTTTCGGGTCCCGCACTTTCGCTTTTTCGTCTCTGAACATGCCGCCGTGGCCGGGACCGCCTCCACCTCCAGGACCCTTTGCCCCAGGCGCTTTCACTCCGGCTGATCTGTCTGCTTTTTCGGATTTCACTGCTTTTTCGGATTTCACTGCTGCTTCGGATTTTACTGCTGATTTCACCGCTCTAGCCATGGAGCGCCTCCTCTCCCAGCTGGGACAGCACAATCTCCCGATACAAAGAGCAGCGCTTAAGCAGAGTCTGATGCTCCCCCTGATCGACAATTTCCCCGTCATCAAGCACAATGATTGAGTCAGCCATCATCACCGATGCAATTCGCTGCCCGATGATCAAGGTACTCGCCTGATTTTTCTCCTCAAGCTGAGCGCTGCCGCCCTCACTTCCCTTCTGCCGTACCTCTCTCTTGCGCAGCGCCTCTTGAAACTGGAATGCCGTCTGGGCATCCAGAGCACTGGTACTTTCATCAAAAATGATCAGCATGGGATCATAGAGAAGCGCCCGGGCGATGCAGAGCCGCTGTTTCTGTCCCCCGGAAAGATTTACCCCCTGCTGATTCAGGTGCGTATCCAGCCCATCCTCAGATTTTTCAATAAAATCTCGGATCTGCGCTGTCTCCGCCGCCGCTAAAATCTCCTCATCCGAAGCATCCGGCCTTCCAAACGCAATATTCTCCCTGATGGTCCCGGAGAAGAGCACCGCCTGCTGCGTCACGACCCCGATCCTGGATCGAAGTTCCTTCTGCGGCATATTTCTGATGTCTACGCCCCCGAATTCTATAGCTCCCTTCGTAACATCGTAGAGCCGAGGAATCAGATTCACAAGACTTGTCTTTCCCGAACCGGTGGAACCAATTACAGCCGTTGTGGTCCCCGGTGGTATGCTGAATGTAATATCTTTGAGAACCGCACAACCGTCACTCTCCTGCTGCATATTTCCGCAGGGCTGATCACTCCCGTCTCTCCCGCCATACCCTTCTTCATAAGAAAACCACACATGCCGAAATAACAGCTCCCCAGGTGCTCCAGAAACCTTCGTTCCTCTTAAAGCTCCAGATGTCTCCGCCACTTCCGAAGCACCTGAAGCACCTGATACACCTGAAGCTCCTGATGTACCAGAAGCACCTGTTTCATCCGAACTGAAAGCCCCCGGCGTATCCAGCACATCCATAATCCGTTTCGCCGAAGCCTCGCTCCGCGTAAAGCGAACCATAACCATGCTCACCATCATCAGCGACATCAGAAGCTGCATAATATAGTTGATATACGCCAGCAGCTGACCCGTCGTAAGAGCACCCGTACCCGTAAGATGCCCACCGTAGTAGATTACCAGGACAATTCCTCCGTTCAGCAGAAGCATCAACGCAGGATACATCAGAGCCAGGATGCTCGAAGCCCGCTTCATAGTCTCCATCAAGTTCCTGTTGGCCTCGGCAAAACGCTTGTTCTCATGATCCTCCCGAACAAAAGCCTTGATTACCCGCACACCGCTTACATTCTCCCGGGTAACCACATTCACTTCATCAATACGCTGCTGCACTTTTGTAAAAAGCGGGTACGAGCGCTTAATAATCAGAATCAATGCCGTAACCAGTATAGGA
>JAIPFU010000062.1 GCA_021736505.1 Spirochaetia bacterium
TTACCAGAGGATTCTGTATATCCTCAAATTCTTCTACAGCAAGCTCTTCGGGATAAAAGTCAAAAGGGGTATGACTGGTAACCGTTATAAAAAAAGCAAAAAAGAATTCCTCTGCAGTGTCAAGGAAGTCTGCAGACTGCTGGAAAAAATCATAGTCATTTATCCCTAAGTATGATCCTTCGTTGGAGTAACGCATGGAGGTTTCATCGTAGTCCTCCCTGCTGTAAAATTCATGAAAGCCCAGCTCATCGTAAGCTTTGTCCCGCGAAAAAAAGGTTTTGTCATTACCGTGAAAAGCCATCGTCGTATAGTTTTTTCTGTTCAGCTTCTCAACTAGGGAATCAAAGGCCGTCAGGTCATTCACCTTAAAGCCGTAATTTTTATTTATTGGGTAAATAGAGGTGAAAAATGAGAATTCAGCATCAAAACTGCCGTTAACGTGCTGAGCATAAAAATTATCAAAATAGAGAGCTTCTTCTTTCAAGCTGTTGAGAAAGGGGGTCACTTCTTTCCCTTCATATGAGTAACCGATAATATTACTGTCCAGTGATTCTACCTGTATGCAGATAATATTCTGCCCAGTTTTTACAAGTTCTTCACCCATCAGATCATTTTCAATTTTCAGAGGAGTTTCTGCGACCTCCGGTGTAGTAAAATTCTGCGGATGAAACAGCATAAAATATTCGAGGCTGTAGAGCGGGATGATACCATACACATTTGCATAGGCAGATGTGCTCTGCTGATACAACTGTAAAGGTTTTGATCCTCCGAAGCGATTGTTGGTCAATAAGATCTGCATTGTTAACAGAGTTAAAATAATAAGAGCCCAAACACCTCTGTTCAGGGTATACGGAATCGGCTTGAACTGCTCACTGCAGTTGGATGATAAGCGCAGTCTGATATAAAGCAGAACTGCGGCATCACTTAGAAAAAGGATATCAATAGGCTTCATCAGCTGCAGAAAAAGTACTTTTACCGGCCGGACTCCCCGTCCCATCAGGATATCACTGAGACTCAGATAATTGCCGAAATAGCGATTATACCAGATATTCATCAAAAAAAACGCGGTAAATACCAGGTATAGGATCAAAAGGATGCTCATTCCCTGACGAAATTTAATTAAAGGGTATAGATAAATTAGTATTACTAAGAAAAAAACAAGATTTTTCGCGGCCAGTCCGCCTACTGAGGGGAATTGATATATCTGATATGCAAGAAAATTGTATTTAGCAAGATAACCAATAAGAAAGATCAGGAAAAACAAGATGCTGCTGTTTAAGTTTTGAAACGCTATTTTTTTCATTTTACATACTTCATTACACTATTTTTACGTGATATTAGCATATTATTAAAAATCACTCTATTCTAATCAAAAAATATTCTCCTAGTTTTTCATAATTTTTCAATCAAAATTCCTATTTTTGCCTTATCTAATAGTAAAGGGGTACCGTGTCAGTTCATGAAATATAAAAATCTTAAAAACTACATGCTATATGTAAGAGGAGCCAATATGGATTTTGATCACAGTTCAGATCACATTTCAGATCACAGTAATGAAGTTAAGTTCCAAGACAGTAAACTGACCACCCAGCTGCTAATCGCAGAAACAGCCCGGGAACGATTCGGAATCCCCACACTTTTTCCTTATCAGCAGCTGGTTATCACCAATATTCTGGAGGCAAACCAAGCAATTAAAAGAAGAAGTAAAAGGAGAGGCCTCAATGGACAAAACACTATACCTGCGGGCATCCCTTCTCCACCCCAAATTGATGGATCTGATATAGTTGATGCAGTTCAAGCACCTGCTGAAACTGCTGCAAGCCCTCAAAGTGGTGAAATTGACAAACCTGGGGATTTAAGCTGTTTTGATGAAGTACCTGAGGAGTACAGCGCACCAAGTAAGCAGATCGTCATCCTGCCGACCGGTTCAGGTAAGAGCCTCTGTTTTATGCTGCCTGCCCTGCTGATCGAAGGCATCACCCTGATTATCTTTCCTCTTTTAGCCTTAATAGAGGATCAAGGTCGACGGGTGCAGGAAATCGGGGAAGAACCGGTCATCCTGCGGGGAGGCCAGAGCCGACAGGAGCGTGAGCGGCTGTGGAATAGACTTAAGAATAAGGAGACCCGTTTTATCCTGACCAACCCGGAAACCCTGAAACAGGAGAAGATCCTTAATAGGATACAAGAGCTTCCCCTAGCCCATATGGTCATCGACGAGACGCATACCGTCAGCGAATGGGGTGACACTTTCCGACCGAGCTATCTTGAGCTGACCGACATACAGCGGAAACTCAAAGTACCCCAGGTAACCGCCTTCACCGCTACGGCGTCACCAAAAATCATCCAGCGCGTCACCGAAATCATCTTCCCCGAAATCCGCTCGGAAGAGCTGAACATTATCAAGGCCAATCCAGACCGCCCGAACATTCGCTACCGCGTACTCCCCTCCATCGCAAAAGACCACGATTTGACTGTTTTGACCGCCCCGGGCTCCCCAGTCCAGCGCCCCCTCATCATCTTCTGCAGTACCCGCAATGAGACCGAACGCCTCGCCCGGCTGCTATCTCATCGACACCAGGATCCGGACATTCGCTATTATCACGCAGGCTTGTCAAAGGAGGTCAAAAAGGAGATCGAGGAGTGGTTCTTCAGCTCAGATAAGGGAATACTGTGCTCAACAACTGCGTATGGAATGGGGGTGGACAAAAAAAATATTCGTACCGTCATTCATCAGTCTTTGCCCCAGACCGTGGAATCTTACCTGCAGGAATCCGGGAGAGCCGGACGGGACCGCAGCCCATCTCTGGCAATTCTCTTAGTCGGTATGGAGGATAAACGGAAATTCATCCATGCTGATGCTTCGGCAAGTCGATTCATCGATTTATACCGGGTAATTGCAGATGACAGCACCTGTCGGCGAAGGGGTATGATCTCACTCCTGGGAGTTCCCCATGACACCTGCTCCGGCTGCGATGTCTGCAGTAGAGCCCTCTTCAAGTATGCTTGGGGCGAGCAGGAGATTATTGCCGCCGTGGGAAGCCTCCCCCGCCGATTTTCAGTAAAGGAGTGGGCGGATATTCTCAGCTGCAGCAGAAAGCTGACCCTGTTTTCCAGGGCTTACTGGCGTATCAGAAAATTTGGAAGCCTGGCCTCCTGGGATAGGGATGATCTGCGAACTGCTCTAGGCCATCTTGTTGAAGCCGGCTGTCTGAAATCATCATCCAGAGGTCTATGGAAGGGCATGCTGTTACCGGGAAAGCGTAGATTTTACGACTCCTTATTTGATGTGTAATACATATTGTGCAATTTATGTTACACCATATTACACTATGTGGCGATCGTTCCAGCGAGAATCTCAGGGTATATTAACAATTCTGCACGCCTGGGTTTTATGAACACTTTGTGTTTTGCTCCTTTCTCTATTAAAAAATTGATAATCCCCATTGGCAGCACTTGAGACAAGGCTTGAAACCAGCCATTCCGCCGCTTGACGGTAAATCTCCTTGGGCTGAATGTCGATAGAAGGGAAGGAAAAGGGTATTATGTCCTGGAAAGGCATGGCGTCATATCCGATGATCGGGAGCCCTTCCCAGTCGGCATCCGAAAGCTCCTGCAAACCGTAAAGGAGGCCGAGGAGGGTTAGATCATTCACTGCGGCGATGCCGTCAATCCGTTCGCTCTGCAGCAGAGCCTTGATAGAAGCCGCCGCGCTTCGCCCCCCGGAACGCCCCGCTTGGGCATCAACAATTTCAACCTGTTTTATCCCCTGAGCACGATATGCATCCGTAAAACCCTGCAGCCTGTCGGAGTGGGACTCAACTGTCGTCAGAAATCCCGTAATATAGAGGGGCCTGCTGCTGCCCCGGGAAATCAGATACTCTGCCTGAAGTTTACCGCCGCCGTAATTGTCCGTGGAAAATCGGTGAAAGTGCTGAAAATGGGCCGTATGATGACAGAGTACGTAGGGGATCCCGGTGCCGTCAATAGCCAAAGCCTCTTCCTCCCGGTCGATGTCGTATCCGATGATACCGTCAGTTCTACCAATGAGGGATGAGATGTCTTGCGGTCTTTTCAAGTTCACCAGTTGGAGGAGGTACATGGATGAATCCACCACCGATCGAACTCCGCTCAGAATATCAGCATAAAACCAGCGAAAATCGGGCAGGCTGCCCCAGTAGTAGGGACGCTCGGGTTTCTCAAAATCAATAAGGGTGATGGTTCCGGTGCCCTTCCTGCGAAGGGATGATGCCGATTTGTTGGGGGTATAGCCCAGCTCATCAGCTGCTTTGAGCACAGCTTCACGTTTATCAGCTGAAACACGCTGCGGGTCATTATACACCCTGGATACGGTCGCACTGCTTACGCCCGCCCGGGCTGCAACTAGATCTCTATTTATACTCTTTTCTGCTTCTTTCTCACTTGACATAGCACCACCTGTGCGGTATTGTACACGTGTACATTAAATTTTTCAAGTAAGGAGGGAGCAGAAAATGGATTATTCCGAACATCCTCACAGAAGATATAATCCTCTTACCGGGGAATGGGTTAAGGTATCGCCCCACAGAACAAAACGCCCCTGGCAGGGACAGGTAGAAAAATCTGTCCAGAAAAAACGCCCCGCTTATGACCCCAAATGCTACTTATGTCCTGGGAACGAACGGGCAGGCGGACACAAAAACCCGCATTATCCAAAAACCTTCGCCTTTGATAATGACTTCGCCGCGCTGCTTCCGGACTCCCCGGCCAATGAAACAATTCAGGAGGGACCGCACAACCTCCTGCAGGCAAAAAGTGAACGGGGAATCTGCAGAGTAATCTGCTTTTCACCACGCCATGATCTGACCCTGGCATTGATGCCCCATGAGGACGTACTGGGGGTTGTGCAGCTATGGACCGACCAGTATCAGGAACTGGGAAGCATGGACTTCATCAATCATGTACAGATTTTCGAGAACCGCGGTGAAACCATGGGCAGCTCAAACCCGCATCCCCACGGCCAAATTTGGGCGGATGAACTGATTCCCGATATTCCCGCCACGGAACTGAGGAATCAGGAATTCTACTTTGAGGAGCACGGAAGCTCGATGCTCCAGGATTATATCTCCTATGAAATCGAAACTGGGAAAAGAATCGTTTTTGAAAACGAAACCTTCGCTGTTCTTGTTCCTTTCTGGGCTGTCTGGCCTTTTGAAGTGATGGTGCTGCCCAAACGGCATGTAAGCTCCCTTCCCGAACTCACCGCCCAGGAACAGGCTGATTTGGCCGATGCGGTTAAGCGCCTGGGTATCAGATATGACAATCTCTTCAAGACCAGTTTCCCCTACTCTATGGGTATCCACCAAGCCCCGACGGACAACATCGTAAGAAAAGGAGTACACCTGCATCTTCATTATTATCCGCCCCTCCTGCGCTCCGCCACGGTGAAAAAATTCATGGTGGGTTACGAAATGATGGCCATGGCTCAGCGGGATATTACCGCCGAACAGAGTGCACAGCGATTGCGGGAGATGAGCGAGACCCATTTTACGCAAAATCCGGGCGATTCTGACTAGGGCATCTCTAGGGCAATTTAATAGGGCAATTTTATTAGGCCATCTGATAGAGCCATCTGATTTCAAAATGCAGGAATGCCGGGATGCAGGGCAGTTGCATATTCACTGCCCACAGCTTTTACACCCCATTTTTAGGAGCAGTACATGAAAACAGCAGATCACATTATTTCTCAGCTTGAACAGAGGAAGTTCGATAAACTTTTTTTAAATTTGTACGGCGAGAGCATGCAGGATCCCCAAAGCATGGAAGCTATGTACGAACGGTACCAGAATTTAATCAGAACCCATAAGGATCTGTTTTTTCCCGATACTACTACTTCCGGAATCAGCCATGATGATGCCGAAGCGGAAGAAAAGAGCCGGTCAAATACGCTTACCGCTGAAAATGCTGTCAGCATTTTCTCAACCCCCGGGCGTACGGAACTGGGAGGGAATCATACCGATCACAATCATGGGCGTGTGCTGGCAGGATCCATCAACCTGGATACCATTGCGGCGGTGAACAAACGAAACGATAAGCGCATTATCATTGACTCAGAGGGCTACCCGAGAGTTGAGGTAGACATCAGCGACACGCAGGTACGAGCATCGGAGAAGAATAGCACAGAAGCTCTTGTTCGAGGAATTGCCGCCTATTTAACTGATCTTGGAGCAGAGCTTGGGGGCTTTCAGGCGAATACCACTTCAAGGGTGCTTAAGGGATCAGGACTAAGTTCCTCCGCTGCAGTGGAAGTGCTGATCGGCACTATTTGGAACAGCCTGTATTGTGAAGACCGTTTTTCTCCAGTTGAGCTGGCTAAGGCCGGTCAGTTTGCAGAAAACACATACTTCGGGAAACCTTCCGGACTTATGGATCAGACAGCGTGCGCTGAAGGCGGTATAGTGGGAATAGATTTCCTGAATCCGAATGAGCCTGTACTGGAACCGATATCCATCCGTTTCTCCGATTACGGCTATACTTTGGTGGTGATAGATACGGGCGGTAATCATGCAAACCTCACCCCTGAATACGCCGCTATCCCGGAGGAGATGAAGCAGACCGCCGCTCTTTTCGGACAAGAAGTCTGCAGGGGCATCAGCATTGACGAGCTGAGTTCCAAAATCCAGGATATCCGTTCTACATGCGGGGACAGGGCATTTCTGCGGGCGTATCACTTTATAAAGGAAGATCAGCGAGTTCCCCAACAGATACAGGCTTTACGGGAGAAGAAAATCGAGGAGTATCTTAAGATGGTCCGGGATTCCGGCAAGTCATCAATCCGCTACCTGCAGAATATATATCCTGCCCCGCTGCCGAAGGAGCAGGGGATCTCCATTGCTCTTGCACTGACGGAAGATTTTATAGAGAATCACGGCGGCAAAGGAGCTGCTCGTGTTCATGGAGGCGGTTTTGCAGGAACCATTCAGGTCTACATCCCTACAGAGCACTTCAAGGAGTACCAGGAGGAAATGAATAGTGTTTTTGGAAAAGGGAGTACCACGAAACTTTCAATTCGCAGCAAACCGACAATGCAGATTATTGCATGAAATCGGAGGAAGAGGTTGGACTTCTTTGTCTTAAATTTTCCTCAAATTCAGTTACCTCACTCCATGCTCAGTCTGGAAATTTAGCCTGAAAATTTAGTCTGAAAGTTTTGTCTGAAAGTTTAGCCTGGAAACAGCTCTTCCAGGGAAGGCTCTATGGTCTGAAAACGGCTTTCCGCATGGAGCAGCACTTCCAGCTGATGCGGAACAGGCACTTTCTCCCCAATAACCGGCTCTACAATGGTGTCAAACTTTGCAGGATGGGCGGTGGACACCGTGATCACCGGCTGGTCAGCGGCATAAAGACTTCTCACCCGTTCTCCCACAGCGGTATGGGGACACATAATATACTGCTCTTCAGCAAATACCCGCCGAATAGTTCCGCGGATCTCTTCATCATCCACACTGTAGGCACTCACGTTCTTCCTCATTGATTCAATATCAGGGAACAGCATCCGCAGGCGCTCCATATTGCTCGGGTCACCGACATCCATGGCATTTGCCAAGGTTTTTTTACTCTTTCGCGCCTGATACACGCCGGAATCAAGAAAATCTGGAATTGTCTTGTTGCTGTTCACCCCCAGAATAATGCTGCTGATCGGAGCTCCCATGGCTTTTGCCCAGTAGGCACCGACTGAATTCCCCACATTGCCGCTGGGAATAATAAAAACGGGATCAGTTCCGGCAATTTTCCGGTACTGGACTGAAGCATAGATATAATAGATCATTTGAGGCAGCAGTCTGCCGAGGTTGATACTATTGGCAGAAGTAAGCCCCCAGCGGTTATTAAGAGCTTCATCCATGAAAGCCTCTTTGACAATCCGCTGGCAGTCATCAAAGTTCCCCCGCACAGCGTAGGAATCAATATTATCCCCCCAGCAGGTCAGCTGTTTCTGCTGGCGCTCCGAAACTCCGCCCAAGGGGAAAAGTACCTTTACCCGGACCCGTTCACGTCTATGAAAGGCCGAAGCTACGGCGCCGCCGGTATCCCCTGAGGTTGCCACAAGTATCATGGCTTCATGATTCTTCCGTTCCAGGATTTTCTCCATGGCTGCGGCCAGAAATCGTGCGCCGAAATCCTTGAAAGCTGCAGTCGGACCATGAAAGAGTTCGAGAAGGGCGTGCTCGCGCTTAAACCAGTGGAGAGGAACAGGAAAATTGAAGGCGCTTCTGCAGAGTTCGGCAATATCATCCTCTAAAGGATCTCCAGAAAAAAACGGGGCCAGAACTGCTGCAGCAGTTTCAAGATATGATGCATCCGGATCCAGAGCTTTTTCAGCCAATGAAGGGAAACGCTCAGGCACATACAGTCCGCCGTCCGGGGCAAGCCCCTTAAGTATAGCTTCTGATGCACTGGCAGGGGACGCTTTCCCACGGGTACTGACAAATTTCATAGACTTCTCCATCCTCCCTGTTTTTTTCAAATTCCTTTACAAACCTTTACAAACCTTAACAAAGTCATTTGCTTTCTGTTCAAATCACATTTTAGCTTTATTTTTTGTTTACTTTTTGCAGTTGCATTGAATATTAAAATCGCGCACCTAAATAGGCAGCCAGACGAAGCAAATCGCCGAAAACGCCGCCTGCGGTTACTTCCGGACCGGCTCCGGGACCTTGCACAACCAGCGGCTGATCGTGATAGCGCTTTGTCGTAAAGGCAACAATATTATCTGTTCCGGTAATTCTAGCAAACGGATGATCCTGAGGATAGGCACGGAGCTCTACCTTACAGGAGCCGTCAGAATCAATAATACCGACATATTTCAGACTCTTGTTCTGATCCTCTGCTTCCTTGAACAGAGCAAGCATGTCATCATCAATCGTATTCAACTGCTGAAGAAACTCTTCTATGGACTTCTGCTGCAAGGCTTCCGGTACTAAGCTGCGAACAGGAACATCCTCAACTTCAACCTTCAATCCCATTTCACGAGCCAGGATCACCGTCTTACGCACAATATCCATTCCCGATAAATCATCCCTGGGGTCCGGTTCCGTGTAGCCGAGTTCCTTGGCTTCCT
>JAIPFU010000063.1 GCA_021736505.1 Spirochaetia bacterium
TCCCATAGTCTTCAGGGGACTGCACTGGAAATATTTCCACCACATCCTGCTCCTCGGCATCGCTGTAGGGATGGCGGCTTTCTTTGCCCTCGGCTTACTGGAATGGGTATTCCGCCTCACCCCGGTCCTCTACCAGTTTGCCATAGTATCCGCCTTAGGACTCTCTCTTGTCACCCTGGAAAAAGAGGAACTTCTGGACAAACATATCCTGGAAGAAGACGAAGATGAAGATTTGGAGGAAGTCTAAGTTTCCGAAACCCTATTTATGCTGATGCTGACGCACTGCACTTTGCCTGCCGGGTTCGAAAACAGAACAATTTCATGATGGGAACAGATCGGGCTGCTTTCCCTTAAGTTTTTCTGCGGCTTGGGCAGTCACCTTTTCAAGATCCTCCGGCCGCTTCACAATATCCACATCGGCAGTATCCACGATGAGCACCGGGCCGAGCTGATAGGCTGCAATCCACTCTTCATACAAATCATTCAACCCTGAAAGATAATCATCAGAAATCCCCTCCTCGTAACTCCTGCCTCGCAGGGCTATCCGCTCCTTCAAGGTCTCCAGGGAGGAGCGCAGATACACAACAAGATCCGGCGGTTCAAGAAATGAGAGAAAGAGCTGATAAAACTTCCAGTAGGTACGAAAGTCCCGTTCAGAAAGGGCTCCGCGTTGATACAGGTTTTTGACGAATACTTCGGCATCCTCAAAGACCGATCGATCCTGCACCACAGAACCATTGAAATCCTGCAGTGATTTATGCGTCTGCAGCCTGTCGGTGAGAAAATAGAGCTGAGAATGGAAGGCCCACTTATTCATATCCCGGTAAAAATCTTCCAGATAGGGATTCTCAGAAACCGGCTCATAGTACGCCTGCCAGCCTAAGCGCCGACAGAGCCTCTCCACCAGCGTCGATTTCCCCGCCCCGATATTCCCGGCTATAACCATATACTGTTTCATGACAGGCTATTGTACTCCGCCCGCAGTAAAAATGCAAACTCCTAAGGCAGCGGCTGCATTCAGAGATGAAAGAGAAATGAAAGGAGTCATTTACAGGAATACTCGCTCGCTAGAAAAATGAGCGGCCTTCAAGAAGAGCACACGTAATCATGTTCTTCAAGATAAGCGTCTTTATGTAGTTCTAACTGCTAGCTCCTCCACCTACGTGTCATATGACAAAGGGGTTTGTCATATGTATCTCAATACACTTTTTTTATTAGTAATAAAGTATATTTTACTGATTATTATTTTTATAATACAGTACATACACATCTAAATATGTCTTTACGAAATAATTTAGCTGCATACGAATGTTATGACAAAAGATGGTGTCATATGACACGTATGACACGCAAGTCGGTTTGCAGCAGTTCTTCCTGAATTGATGTCAGAAACTTTTCGGAAAAGAGAAACTTCATTTTTTTTGCTGAACCCACCTAAAACTGTTAGTTATTCCAACTGGCTTGAACAGTTGGTAGCGTGTCATCCCATTCAACTTCATCTCTAGTTCCAGATACATATACTCCATTATATAATGTATCATAGAAACCACCTGCATCATCATACTCAACATAAACGCCGACTGTACGCTTGGGACCACCCCAATGCTGAAAGGTAAGCGGGAAATCAGCATCATCCAAAGCATACTCCAAGGTAATCTCACCAAGACTGTGGTCAGTATCGGTAACGGTAATTCGGTAATAGGTAAAATCACCGCTATCCAAATCCACATCAAAATAAAAATGTTCATTCGGCGCTAAAACTTCACCATCAGGGATAATATTATCCCCCCAGCTGTTTGAAAGTGTAATTTCTCTTGATTCTCCTCCGTATTCAAGCTCTATACTTTCAATGCTGTAGGTAGAAGAACTGCCATTAAAAAACATAACCTGCAGGGGAGAAGAAGAAAAAATGGATAGGGATGAAAAAAAGTCACAGGAACTCACTAAGACAAGAAAACTAATCACACAAATAAAAACACACTTTTTCATAATACACTCCTATAAGTTGAAAGGAGTCAAGCAGCGATGCAGCTTCGTTATTCACTTTTTTACTTATACTTTTTACACATGCATACTTCTAAAACACAAAAAACCGGAGATGGTTTCATCTTCCGGCTTTAATTCGCGTGTCATAAGTGCTGTCTTTTCCAGTTGCAGAAAGATTTTTTCAGAAAGTAATCAAAAATTACCACCTTGAAGGAGATCAAGTTCCAGGGAGAGAATACTCAATTCACGAAGAGACTGCATCACATGAAAGGCTGCTCGATAAGCCGCAAGCCCACGCTGCCGCAGCAGGGTCTGATTCGACAAACCCGATTCAAGCCGCCGCTGCTCCTGCTGAAAATCGCCTTCCGCAATTTTAAACTCCTCGAACACTATGGCAAGAGAGAGATACTGGCTGCGAATACGCGCCTGCAGGTCCCGTAAAGTCTCCTGAACGCCCAGGACAGCCTCAGCGAGCTTTGCCTCTGTCTGCTTCATCTGTTCCTTCTGCACTGCGGATGTAAATTCCTTCTGCTTCCTCAGCAGATCAGGGACCTGCAGAGTCACAGAAAACGAAAGCGTCGGATTGGAGTCGCTGGAAAAAAGTTTTGTAAAGGATTCACCCAAATCAGGAGATCCCGTCTCTCCGGCAGGATACTTTGGAGACAGGTTCAACGCTAAGCCGAGCCGGGGGGCATCAGCCGGGCTGCCGAGCATCTTATCCAGTTCCGCCTTCCTTTTTTCACGCAGCGCAGTCTGGTAATCTGAATCATGCTTCAGAACTCGGTTGTAGAGCTCCCCATTTTCTATAAGTCTGAATTCACCATCCTGAATGAACTCAGTCACCCTTCCATCCGGCATCATCAGAAGTTCCAGGATCTTCCTGATATCTCCGTTCCAGATCTCCTCAATAGAAATCTCGGCTTGGGATATCTCCTTGTTTATATCGGCAAGGTCTAGGAGCAGCTCATCAAAATCGAGCTCTTCTCTCCTCAGCTGCAGCGAACTGATGACACCGCGCTTCAAATCAGCCTTCGCCTGCTCAAGATCATTCCGGGCGAGCTCAATCTGCTCCTGGAGGATCCAGCGATTTTCCAGAAGGGACTGGCGCATATGAAAAAGCCGTACACCCTGCAGGAGCAGCTGGCTTCTAGTAGTATTATACGCCTCCTGAGTCCCGGTTTGGTCAAGCTCCGCCTTCTCCAGAGTATTGGCAGCGTGATCAGTGCGTATCACCCCCGGCCCCTGAAACAGGGGCTGATTAAAGCTCAGTCCCAGGGAGGGGCTCTGCTGCCACTTCCAGTCTTCCCCTTCCTTAAGGGAATAGCTTGTCGACTGATTCAACGATGCCGAGAGGTTTCCAGCGGTGGGAAGGTCGTACGATGCGCTCAGGCCGGCTCCGAAACTGTGGCTTTCTACCAGGGATGTTGCAGAGGGAACTGTCTCTATTCGACTGTAGCTGTAGAGGGGCGTCTGAGCAGGATCGGTGACGATGGAGAAATTCGGGAACCTGCTCTGCTCAAGATTTTTCACCTGAGCTTCCTGTATCCTGGAAGCCGACTCCAACTGGTCTAGACTGGGCGTTCCCTTATCAAGGGTAGCATCGAGCATAGAGAGCATATCGGAAAAACTCATAGCCTGCTGCTCAGCGGAATTCATTGCCCATTCATCCAGAAAATTTTCAATATCTGATACATTCAATTGACTCGTATCAATTTCTCGGGAACGGCCCTCGCTGAAGGAGTAGAGTTCAGGATATCCCGAGACAAAGGAACCCGGAAGAGCTGCTTCATCATCCGCAGTTTCCGCATGGATAAGCCCGACTGGACTGAACAGGCCGGACAGGACGAGAGCCCCGAGTCCAAGCAGCAGGCCCGCAAAGGCTGTTTCTGTAGTTTTTAGCTGTTTTGCATGGTAGAGTCTTCTTTTCACACCTCCCCTCCTTTTTGGTCGTTCTGAAGCAGGCTTGTCGCTGCCTTCTCCCCCATCGCCCTTTTTAGCCTTTTTATCAAAAAAGAGGCCGTAGAGCAGGGGGATAATGATTAAGGCGGTCAGAGTAGAGAAAATCAAGCCGAAAATAATGGTACTTGCCATAGGTCCCCACACTACGGATGTTCCTCCAATGCCGATCGCCGTGGGTAAGAGCCCCATGATGGTGGTGAGCGACGTAAGTACAATGGGACGCAAGCGTGTTCCCGCCGCCTGGAGGACAGCTTCTCGTACGGGCAGCCCCTGCTTTTTCCTAAGTTCATTAATAAAACTAATCAGTACTATGGCATCATTTACAGCGATCCCCGCCAGGGCAACACCGGCATAAAGTACGGTGGTGGAAAAGGGGGTCCCGGAAACAGCCAGGAAGAGCACAACTCCCACAAAGGCAAAGGGGATAGCAAAGATAATGAGGAAGGGCTGCTTGTAACTGTTAAACTGCGTTCCCAGAATCAGGTAGATCAGAAAGATCCCCAGGAGGAAGACCCGCAGAATATCAAGCAGCAGGTCCTGGAACTCGCTGAACTCGCCGCCCACAGCAAATGAAGTTTCGGGAAACTGTGCCGCCAGTTCCTCATTCCAGAGCTCCTCTATAGAAGCATTCACTTCCCCTAAGTCGACACTGTCCAGAGCATCGGCGGAAATAGTAATTTCCCGTTTCCCATCCAGTCTGCGAATACTTCCTACGGAGACATCCTGCACAACCCGAGCAACACTCGTAAAAGGAACAAGCCGGCCGTCTTCAGTCGGAATAAGAGCTTGTTCCAGCTCCTCGTAATTTCTTGCTTGCCCTGAATCAAACTGGAGAACAACATCAATCTCCTTGTTGTTGGTAAAAAAGCTTCCCACGGGAATACCGTCAAACCGTGCCCGAATATAATTTCCCAGGGAACCAACGCTGATTCCTAAAGCTGAAGCACGTTCCTGATTGACCCGGATCCTCAACTCAGGACTTCCGGCGGAATAATCATCCTCCACATTGCTTACCCCGTCAACAGTGCTGAGACTGGCCTGCAGCTTGTTTGATGCAGAAATCAGCTGCTCGTAGTTATCACCATAGACCCGAAAACTCAATGCTGCGGATGTGGGCGGCCCGTTCTGCGCCTTCCGAAAAAGGACCTGCTCAGGGCCGGGGATATAGTAGGTCTCCCATTCGGTCTCGGTGATAATATCATCGATACTGCGCAGCCGGCCTTCATCCTTTTCAGTCAGATCCACAAGAATCTGTGCGACATTGGAGTTGTTTGTACTGCCAGTTCCTCCCAGGGCTGTTCCTACGCTGGAAAGGATGGAGAGCACTTCACCATTGCCCCGCTTCGGCAGGAGAACTGATTCAAACTCCTCCACCACCCGGTTCGTCTCTTCCAGGGGCGTGCCGGTGGGCATGCTGATGTCGATGGTGAAATAACTGTAATCCTCAGCGGAAAAAAGATCCTGCTGAAGACCGCCGATGAGGCTGAAACTGCCGGCTGCGATAACAAGCACAAGGATGAGAACCAGCCCTTTTCGATTGTAGGCATGAAAAATCAGCTTGTCGTAACGTTTTCTGATACTGTTGAACCAGCTTCCCGGTTCTCTCTTCTCTTTTTTCCTCTTCTTTCCCTTCTTTTCGGATGGATCCTTTCCCCAGTCTGCAAAATGGCTGGGTAGAAAGAATAAAGCTTCACCGGTACTTGCAATCAGAGCTATGGCCACGGTGAGCGGAATGACCCGAAGGAACTTTCCTATAGTTCCCGGTATGATCATCAGCGGGAGAAAAGCGGCAACCGTGGTGGCCGTGGCGGCGATCACAGGAAGAACAACCTGATTAGTTCCGATTATTGCTGCATCGTGACGGAGCAGCCCGTTCTGACGAAGACGGTACGAATTCTCAATGATGACAATCGCGTGGTCCACGATAAGTCCCAGCACAAGAACCAGGCCGAAGAGGGTGTTCGTGTTTACCGTCTCACCAAAGAGGTCCAAAGCAAGAAATGTCAGGGCGAAGGTAACAGGAATCCCCAGGGCGGTGATCATAGCATTCCTGAACCCAATGAATAGCCACAAAATGATCACCAGCAGAAACAGCCCCATGAGGGCATTTGAAGTGAGGACCGAGAGACTTGATGCAATCTGAACCGTAGAATCATTGAAAAGAGTTAAGTTGATCCCCCAGGGGATTTCATCTTCAGCCTCTTCAACAATCCGGCGTGTCCCGGAAACCACATCCACAGAGCTGCCGCCGGGGATTTTTGTGATTCGGAGGCTTATTGCTTTGTCTCCATTGAAGCGTGTTTTCGGCGAATCAGGATCAACTCCGTCGATCACATTCACTACATCATCAACACGGACAATCCCTCCTGTTTCATCGGATCTTCGAACGATAATATCGGAAAAATCCTCTGCAGACTCCACATCGCCTATGGTTCTCAGCAGATACTCACGGCTTGCAGTTGTCAGGGTTCCTCCCGGCACTGTCTGGTTCTGGTCCTGCACCGCCCGAAGCAGTTCTCCCGTAGTCATGCCGAGAGCCTGCATCCGATCGGGATCCGCATCCAGGATAATTTGTCGCTCCGGAGCACCCACTAGCTCGACATTGGAAACTTCCTTAACCCGCAGGAGCCTATCACGAAGTTTTTCCGCCTCATCACGCAGTTCCAGATTCGGAATGTCACCGCTTACGACGACCTCTATCACGGGAAGGAAATCCGCGGAAGAGAAGTCATCCACCTCGCTGGAAAGAATGCCATCCGGAAGGTCCGCTTGGCTGAAGCGTGTCTGCGCCTCCTGGTAGAGGGCTCTGAACTCATCCTTTGAAATACCGTCATCAAACTCCACCCTCACCACAGAGAGACCTTCACTGGTGGTTGAAACAATCTGTTTCAGACGATCAATACCCTGAAACTGGTTTTCCACCGGAATAGTAACGGTCTCTTCCATATCTTCAGCACTGACCCCGGGGTAGGGAACAATCACGTTCACCCAGTAGAAGGGGACTTCGGCAAACTGCTCCTGAGGAAGCCGTATCAGACTGAAAATCCCCAGAGCAAGTACAGTCACCATCAGAATATTTACAAGTACCGGATTTCTTACGGAGAATTTCCCAATACTAAAACCCTTCATGGATTCTTCTAATTCAGTTTGTGTATGCCCATCGTTCCTGCTAGTATCCATGCTTCCCCCTTCCTACTCCGAAGCCGTCGAAACGGCAGCATTTACAGAATCCTCTGCATCTGAACCAGCCCGCATTCCGCTGCCCCTTGTCTCAGCAGTATCGACGGTCGGGGCTCCCGAAACAGCTGCATCTCCGCTTTGGACTCGACTCAGCCCGCTTACCAGCACTGAATAATCCAACAAGTTGAGATCACTTTCCAACGGCTCAACTGCTGTAAGATTGCCGTATCTATCAATAATTTCGATTTCAACTATCCGGGCTGTCTCATCCTCCACAATAAAAACATACGTTTTGCCGTTTCGATATACTATAGATGCCCCCGGGACAACAGTATACATTTCAGCATCCCGATTAAATATAATCACCTCAGCACTCATTCCCGCCTTGAGAATTTCCGGTGCGGGATTAGGAAAATCAACCAGAACCGTCCAGCTTCCTGTTCGAGTATCACTCCCGGCACTAATTGCCTTGACAACGCCCTGGGCAGTAAAGGCTGTTTTCGGCGTGTCTATACGTATTTCTGCTTCGTAGCCCTCCCGTACCAGCAGTATCTGATCCTGTCCCAGGGAAAGCCGTATTCTGAGGTTCTCCAAATCAACAACCCTGGCTAACTGCTGTCCCGGCTGGACCTGATCTCCGATTACAAGGTCCGGACTTTTCTGCGCAACCCTTCCTTTTATAGGCGTTGTTATCCGGGTATTCCGCAGAGCTTCCCGGGCCTGGGCCAGCTGAGCCTCCAGTCCGTTCAAAGAAGCTCGTGCCTGAGTAAGCTGTGATGCCGATAGAGATCCACGTTCATATGTCTCTTCTTTTGATGCTAGATCAGCTTCTGCAGTTTCGTACTGCTGCTCAAGCTGGAGCACATTCAATTCTGCTATGGTATCATCCAAGGTCAGGAGCACCTGACCTTCTGAAAGTTCATCACCCAGTTCAAACGAGATTTTTTTTATATCCCCGGCGTTTTTTGCTCTGATCGCAGCTTCCTGCTGCCCTGAAATAATACCGCTGCCGACAACTTTGCTGCGGAGCGCAGCTTTTTCCACGGGCACCGCTGATGACACGAGGGGAGCATAATCTGTCGCTCCAGTAACAGCATCAGAATCATTCCAGGATGTATCAGAATTAGCTGAAGCTGTTTCAGAGCTCCTGCCTGACGGCGCTTCATCCCCTCCTGCCTCCCCGGAACATGAAGAAACGACTAATCCTATGATAAGCAGGACAACTGCGGCAATCAATTTTTTATCTAGGCGAAATATACGTTTAGTATTGGGAAAAGCAGATAAGCCGCGAAAACCTTTTTTCATAATATAATTCCTCCATTTTATCATTATCTGAAAATAATAATCTGAAAAACCAGCATAGCAGTCAGCATGCAGAGTCAGTTTTGACAGTCGGCATGCTTAATCAGAAGGAAGAAGTTCACTCATGCATGGTATTAAGAGCTTCATACTTGTATATAAAGAGTAATGAGGAAGAGAATAAAAGGCAATGAGAAAAAAACCCGACTTCTTAATTTCTTACAAATCCTACAAAATTCATACCAGTACAAATACATAAAAAAATTCTGCAGGAACTATGCTATTGCTGCAGGGAAGTTTTTATAATTTTTTCAGAATCAAAGCCCTTTTCTTCAAGACGATTTACGATATCGGTATAGATTTCCGTATCCAAAGCAGGGGTTCTGCTGAGAATCCAGAGGGTATTCTTCTTTGGAGTAGTCACTGCTGCCCAGGCATAATTCTCTTCATCTAGTTCAATAATCAGGTAATTTGCAGGGAAAAGCCCAAAGAACCATACCCGCAGCCAGCTCCCCTCCGGGTTCTTAGGTTTTGCTGTCGCTCGAACCTGCTGGCTGTACGTTCCGCCGTATTCCTTATCCCAGCAGCGGTTCAGCACCGAAATCCTGCCATTCTCCTCCAGAGTAT
>JAIPFU010000064.1 GCA_021736505.1 Spirochaetia bacterium
GCCCCCCATACAGCAGATATTTTTCCAAACTGAAATCATCAATTTCACGAGAGACAAGAGGAAATAAGAGCGCCTGCCAAGCCCTGCCCCCGAGTAAATTCACTCCAGCTCTTCGCAGTTTTCGGGCACTGGATCCAGTCATAATAAAATGAATACCGAGAGATTCAATCAGATGATGAATTTCATCCAGCAGGATAGGAATTTTCTGTATTTCATCGATGATGACAACATTCTGTGTTTTTACCTGTTCTTTGACTATATCAGCTATTATCGAGGGATTCTCAGCAAGGGATAGATATGTTGAGCTCGAGAGCAGATTGATTACTGAATGTCCAGGGAGTTGATTGTGTACGAGCGTTGTTTTCCCTGTACTGCGCGGTCCGAACAGAAAAAATGATTTTTGCGCGGATAATTCTTTCATGTTGAGAATTCTTTTGTACATAGAGTAATTCTACTCCCGGAATATGTGAAAATCAACAGCGGCTTGGTTGATTTTTATGCAAAATCAGCTAGGAGGGTGCTGAATTTCATTATATCTTTCCATTTTGGTTATTATTATTTAGCATCATTCGTGTTCAGCAGCATTTCTTTTAACGCCATTCTTGCTGAAACTAATCTATTACATGTTCAACATCATTTTTGTTCAGGATTATTCTTGCTGAACAGGGTTTATTCCTATTCTTCATGAAAGAAATTATCTTCTCCATCGTATTGATCCAGATCTAGATTGCTCAAAACATTCTGGAAATAGGCCTCATCCGGATGGAAGGGTTCAATTGTTTCATCAAGCTGGCGGGTAAACTGCTCTTCCCCCTCAAAAACCATCTGCGTTCCGTAGGCTGCGGTCTCCTCCAGAGCCTCCTCAATAAGAAGTTTTTCTTGCGAGGAGATATTTCTCCAGAAATCATTATTGATGAGCAGGAAATTCGGAACCGTCAAGTATCTGGGATACGGTATCTGCTGCACCGACTGATTCAAATTATTATTTAGAAACTGCGAAGAGCTGAGCTCAGCAAAGGGCAGCGATCCGTCCCGAAGATACCCGATGAGAACCTCCTTGTCGTAGGTCTGGGGAATCAGGCCCTCAGCTTCAAAAAACGAATTTCCTGCGGCGGTTTCAATTGATGACACGCCGACGAGGGCATCTGAAAAATAGGTTCTGGAGGGATAACTTTTTACAATATGGCGATAGCCTTCGAAACCCCATTCCAGATATTTGATTCCAAAGCTCGCCAGCTCATTCTCCAGAATATTCTGATTTTTCCTCCTGTCCAGAAATTTGCTCAGCTCCGCGTACTCGCTGAACAGATAGGGGATATTGAACAGTGTTAATGAGCTGTATTTTTCCATTTGCGTACCGGGAATAACTGCCATCTCTATGGTTCCATGTTCAAGCCCCAGCAGCTGTCTATCAACAGATCCAAGCTGATTATCAGGATAGAGTTCTACCTGAAATCGCATGCCTGCCTGCTGTTTGATCTTCGGGATAAATACTTCATTAAGTGCAGCATGGAAGGCATGTGATTCGGGATAGGGATACGATACCTTAATGACTTTCAGATCATCAATACTCCGGTCAATTTCCACGTGACTGCGCTCTTTAAAAGATGCAGCGGGAAACAAAGCCTTTTCCAGCAGGAAGGTTACAGCTAGAAAAAGTACAAAAATAGAGACAATAGTGAGAACTATTACTGTTCGCATTTTTGTTTTAGCTTTCATACTGCGCATCCTCATCTTTTTTGCGGCTGCTGCGGTATTTACCCGGTGTCGTCTTCCTGTATTTCTGAAAGACCCGCAAAAATGTCTGAGTTGATGAGAAGCCAACCATCTCTCCGATCTCCCCGATGGTGTAAGCATCATCCTGCAGATACTCAATGGCCCTCTTCACTCTCCCCCGATTGAGGTATTCCAAATAATTGTAGCCGTAACACTCTTTGAACACTTTGCTCACATAGCTGGCACTCAAGCCGACGGCATCACCAATTTCATTGAGTGACATATTCTTTTCTGAAAGATTGTTGTCAATGTAGGCGGCTATCTGTTTTGCCGCTTCAGCTACTTTCGTACTTCCGGTCTGCTGCATTTTCTCCGTAGCGGTGAAGGCAATTTCCGTCAAGAACTCCACAGCCTCATCGATGGTCTCATTTCGCTTAAAACTCTGGATAAAGCTCTCTTCCGACCCAAGAATCTGGCGCAGCGATAGTCCATACTGGGTGACTACGATCCTAATTTCAGATAAGAGGCTGATGAAATACTGCTTAGCCTGTTCAGGGTCCCCGGTCTCCATTTTGACTACTTGATAAAACTTTTGAATATCCGTCCGTAAATCCTCTTCCAAGGCAAGCCTGATATCATGAATAATCTGCTGCTCAAGTTCCATAAGCGCTGATGATTGTTTCTCCTCTGCTCCTGCTCCTGCTCCTGCTCCTGCTCCTGCTCCTGCTCCTGCTGAGCTTTTTGGGGTGTAGGGGAAAAATCGCCCTAGCCCGGATAAGAATTTATAGGACAGCATTTTCACTGCCTGGGCAAAGGAGATATCCGCTTCTTGTACTGATGCTGAAAGGCCGCCTAATGCACCACTCACTGTAACAGGAATATCCCTGGACAGCTCGCTGAATTTACGCTTGAGTATACCCATACAGCTGTCGTATTCAGCTTTTGTTTGGAAAAAGAGTACCGCTCCATACTGATGTTTGTCGATTTCACCTAAAATATACTCATCTGATGCCTTCTGCAGCTGTATTTCCATATAATCAGCAATATTTCGGGCAAGCTGCTGCTTAATTGCTCCAATTTCCTGATAGCCGTAGGTCTTCAGGATGGACGCGTAATGATCTATTTCGACTACAAAGACAGAGCAGTGCTGCAAATCACTCTTTATACCAAGCATGTGTATATCGTGGGGAAGCTGCTGCTTCTTTGCTCCCTGACTATATAGAATATTATTGAGGACTTTCTCTTCCAGCAGCGGTTTTACCTCATTCATTTGGTATTCGATATCTTCCAGATTCTTAACCGGCAGATAAAGGCGCTCCGACAGCTTTACAGCCATGAAAAGTATGATAATTCCCCCAATAAAAACAATGATCATGATGATGTAAAAGAAGGGCCGCATAGGACCGAGTATTTCCGTTACTGAAGTCTCATTTACGAAGTACCACTTTGTGTACTCCCCTTTTGCATAGGAGAGCAGTAGTTTCTCACCGTCCCGCTGGATGAAATGTGAAGCTAGACTTGCTCCGAACAGGGCGGTTGTACGGCTCTCCTCCCAGTAGTTCTTACCGATTTCCGACTTATCAGGATGTGAGACAATGTAACCGTCCCCGTCAATCACAAACTGTTTTGCATCATCCCCCGGGTTTCGGAAGGTATTGGCGTAAAAGTCTTTTTCATCAACATTTATTATGATCCCTCCGGTTTTATCCCAGCTTCCTAGCGGCAATTCAGCAATAAACGAGATGGTATGAGATCCTTGTGAATCCTTGGAGCTGTTTTTCCTTGAAACGATGGTACTGATGCCGTGATACTGCTCTTCATAGGCATCTAACCAGTTTATATCCTGAAATTTGTGAATCTGCTGCAGTCCGCTTCTTGAACTCAAAATTCGCCCGAACTGCTTTGCATAGACATAGAGAGAATCAATATTCGGATTTGCGGTGGTATAGGAGTCCATTTCCCGGATTATTTTTGTACTGCTTTGATAATTATTTCTTTCGGGATAGATCACAAAATCGATAATATCCTGATTCCTCCCCAGTGTTTTCAGCAGACTTTCGTAGTGAACAACAAGATCATCGGTACTGTAGGCAAGTTTTTCCATTTGGGCGGCATTCATTTCAACATAAGTGTCCCGAAAATTCATAATAGAATAGAGGTGGATGATAAGGCTGATGACTACGAGGGGGATGATACTTATCGCGATGATTGGCATAACAATTTTCAGATACTGAAAATCTTTGGGAGGCTGATAGAGTCCGGCTTGCGTGCTTCGGGAGGCAGATTGCGCGGCGGCTTGGGACCTGCTTTTAGAAGCTGCACGAGGTGAATTCTGGCGACTTTTCCGAGATATTCCTTTGAGTAATTTCTTCAGAAAGCTCTTCATGCTCTGAAACCCGTCCCGATTTTTAACTTAAAGCACATATTAGTTACAGCACAAACGCATTGTGATGTTACCCGTTTTTGAGCCGTTTACCATATGTGTTCCCACTTACCGCATGCGACAGCTCAAACATCAATATAGAAAAACAGTGGATGTACAAAACCAACTCTATCTGTACCATACTGACTTTCTCTAACCACTGTCAAGAATTCCTTCTGACAAGATTTCCTGCGGCCAAAATGCTTGCTGTCAAGAGATGGACACGGAAGCTGCTTTCAAAGCGGCGGCGGCATAATAATTATGAGTTTAGAGCTCTGATCACCTCAACGGCGGTTTTCATGTCCTCCGGGAAGCCCTGTTTTGCATTCCCTTCCACGGTAATTCTTCCCGAAAAGCCAGCTGCCTGCATGGCTTTATACACTTTCCTGAAATCCACTGCTCCGTAGCCGGGAAAATAGCGATTATTCTCAGAAAAATGGATGGAATCATATCTCAGTATGTGCTTCTGAAGCGCGCCGAACATATCCCTTTCCTCAATATTCATATGGAAGGTGTCAGGCAGAAGCCGTACTGTATCTTCTGGAAACTGATCAATAAGCTCTATGGTATCATCCAGGCTGTTGGCCACATTGGTCAGGTAGCGATTTGTCGCTTCAACAATCAATGTTACGTGCTGCTCCTCCGCCGTCGGCACGAGCTCTGCAAGAGAATTCGTAAAGTGCTTTCGTGCTTTTTCACGGGGAGTGCAGGAGCTTCCCTGAATCAATCCCAGGATGATACCTCCAATCCCGGTTTTGCTGCAAAATTCCAGTACCTGCTTCAGTGCTTCCACCGTCCTTTTACGAACTGCTGGATCATCATGGGAGAGAGCATAGTGTGTTTCGGGATGCAGTCCGCCAGTGGCAAAGTTTGTCCACGTGAGCCCGTAAGTATCAAGATATTTCCGTACTGCCTGACCATCGGTTTTTTCCGGGTACGGCACATTCAATTCGATGTGATCACAGGACAAATCACTTAGTACTGTGAGGATTTCATGAAAACCGGTATCCTGCGTATAGTTTTCCGGGAGCCTTGTCTGCACACCGATGGATATATCTGACTGCTTCTGCATGTTTGTTCTTCTCCTTGATTTTCTGCTTATTGGTTTCCTGCTGAATACTTGTTGGGTTTTGTGTATTTTTTATTAATTGTATACTATATATTAAATATGTCAAACAATTTTCTTATGTCTTCCCGATTTTCTTGGTTTTTTGCCGAAGAATCGCTTTTGTGCTGGTTGATGAAAGTTTTCTGGAGTTTTTACAGGAGGAAAAGAAACAGACTGCATTTTCAGAAGTAAAATCTCTGTATCTAGAGTAAAAGTAATTTAATATCAAGTATATCACTAGTTTATAGAGAGTATATCAAAATTATATCGAAAGCAAACCTAGAGTAAATTGAAAGTAAACTGGCAGGGAACTCCCTGCTGTAAATTGACGCTACAGCGTAATTTCTTTATAATTACCGAATGGAAAAGCATATACCTATTGAACAGCAATGTCTCAGCGAACAAGTCTATCACAATCTTAAGCTTATGATCCTTTCCGGGGTTCTTAACCCAGGCGAACGCATTCCTGAGGGGAAAATTGCGGAAATGTTTCAGGTAAGCCGAACTCCTATCCGGGAGGCTTTGAAAAAGCTTTCCGACTATGGACTGGTTGATCTGAAGCCGCGCAGCCGTTCCACGGTGACAGAAATCACCATGGAGCAGGCCCAACATATTGCTGAGCTGCGCAGCGCTTTAGAGAATTTCGGAATACAGCTGCTACTTGAGCGCGTTGCGTCCGGAGAAATTGATTCAGATATTTTTACCGAGCTTCAGGAAATTGCCGATGAGTGCCGTCGATTGGTGGTAGAAGAGGATAATCGAGCCAAAGCGTTTGAAAAGGATACTGAGTTTCATCTTAAACTGATTGAAGCTTCACACAACGAGTATCTTTACGAGGCCTACGAGCGTTTAGATGCCCGTATCCAGTTAGTCCGTCTGAATATGCATGTGACCAACGAAGAATTTCTCTGGTATATCAGTCAGCATGGGGATCTGCTCAATGTAATGCAGAAGGGCGATATTAAAGCCGCTCAAGAGCTGATGCACAAGCATGTTTTTTACTCATTCAACTACACTTCTAATCTTTCTCAAAAGGCTTAGGAGTAGTGCCTAAAAGTTAAAATACCTTCAGGAAGAGGACATCACCTGATAATTACTGAATATTGAGAAGCAGTTTTAAACCGTAATCAATTTCTGACATCGTCCCCTGCGATAAGACACAAACCCTTTCTGTTAATCTTCTTTTATCTATGGTTGAAATCCGGTATATATTTACTACCCCATTTTTTGATAATCCCGACTCTTCCATTTCTATAAATGGATTTGTTCTCCGAGACGATTTCCAAACCGTGTGGATTTGTTCTCCGAGACGATTTCCACACCAAAAACCGAGACGATTTCCACATTCAAAAACCGAGACGATTTCCACATTCAAAAATCGAGACGATTTCCACATTCAAAAACCGAGACGATTTCCACATTCAAAAACCGAGACGATTTCAAAACCGTGTGGATTTTTTCTCCGAGACGATTTCCACATCCAAACCGTGTGGATTTGTTCTCCGAGACGATTTCCACACCAAAAACCGAGACGATTTCCACATCCCAAAAACCGAGACGATTCCCACATTATAGATCGAAGAGGTCAGCTGCTACTTCCAGCATATGCGCCTCTACACGCCGTTCCATCTCTTCGTAAAATTCACTAGGCAGATCGTAGAATTTTTCGCGATTGACGAACTGACCGCGGTTGTCACGTCTGCCGAGGGTGGCAAAGCAGAGCTCCTTGAAAAAGAGGTGATCTGCTGAGGGTGTAATTTGTCCGCGGCCACGCTTAAGAAGGGAGAGGCTGTACTTAGCGAAGGATGATCCGTTTTTCGCTCCCTCTTCGGCATAGGCAAGGGTATCTTTCCACCAGAAATCGAAGAATTCAGGGTCAATCTCAGAGAGGACTTCTCCATACAGGGCTTGAAGGGAGGGAGATATCTTGAAGTGGATATTGCCCCGGGTGGCACGCTTGAAGAGCCTGCGGGTCTCACGGCTGAGGTCGTCGCCAGAGTGGCAGTCGAGCATGAGGTCCTTTTCCGATGCAATTTTATGAAGTATGCCCACGCGGTTCTCAAACATCAGCCTGCCGTCATCTCCTCGGTAATCTGTGCCCTTCTCTACACCGAAATTCGGGGCAATATGAGATATCGGGAGCCCTCGCCGCTCAATCTCATCCACCAGAAAGAGCATTTCCGCATAGGTGGTGATGGAGTCGAAGGTTCGTATAAAAGGAGGATTTTCATCCACACTGAGTTCCAGATCGTAAGATTCACCGTCCTTGATGGAGTCGATATAACTGCTGAGGTCGCCCACGGATTGGAGGGCTTTCCAGTATTTCCCCACGAGACGGCCGATTTGCGCTTCATCCAGCTGAAGAAACTGTTTTCCCAGGGATTTTTTACGTTTGTGATACCAGAGAATGTCCCGGCGCTCCGCTGCACTGGGAATGAGCTCCTCCAGGTACTGGGTGGAATTTTTTGCTGAAAAGCTGCTGAGTGCACTGTAGTCAAGGATATCGGAGACATCTAAAGTATAAAAGCTGTAATACCGGGCTGCATCGATGAACTGTTTGGTTCGTTCAATGCCTTCGCTGCCCCGTTTTACCTGCAGATGATCAGCATCGGCTCCGTAGCGCACGGAATTCGGCTGTTTCAGGCTGCTCAGTACACCTTCTGCCCAGAGCCCTTCGAAAGAACTGCCAGTATGTCCTTCATCCACGGGTCCGAAACTGAATAGATGATTCTTCCGCGGTGCTTCTCCTTTATACAATGCGTCCAGCAGGTACAATTCACGAACAGAATTCTGTATGGCATTGGCGGAGAAATCCGCTTTATGCATGGCGTTCCAGATCCCCGGCCAGAGGGCTGTTGAGTGGCGCACGCCGATACCGACCCGCGGGATAGGTCCCAAGCGCTGGGGGCCGGAACCGGGATTAATCTGCCGTGTGTATGTGTGGATATTGTCGGCTGAAGCAGGATAAGGAGTTACACTAAGTCCTGATGAAAATGAAAGCTTCTTCATGGGGTCAGCCATGGGATTTGTTATGGGGGCAGCCATCTTTCCTGCAGAACTGGATTTTGCAGCCCCGGATTTCCCTGCAGCTTTTTGCTGTTTCCCGCCGGATTCAGCTTTACCGTCAGCTTTACCGTTAGCTATGCCGTCAGCTTTGCCATTAGTTAAGCAGATAAAGACGGACTGACGATCTTCAAATCCCAGGAGCGCATACGTGGCTCCTTTATAGGCGGCAATACTTCTGCTGTAGCAGGTAATATCCCCTTTTTGAATATTTTCCGAGTTCACATCCCCATTGCATCGATTAACTATATCCCTGAAAAAATCTTCCGGAAGCTCTTTCAGGATCCCGGCGATGCGGTCTTTATCCCATGTTCCCGTATCCAGAACTGCTGGATTGATACTGGGATCTATCTCTAATTTTCCATACTGTATTGTACTCATGTTCTCTTCCTTACCTAGATTTTAATCTACCTTTACCATTTACTCCACAAACCGCTAGCGTTCCCCTTCATCCCACCAGCTTATTCTGCAAGCTTCACTCTCTCTATCACCCAGTCAGCTTCTGTGATTCAGCACTTTACTGCATCAGTTCAAATGTTCTACGAATTTCACCCTTTTTAAAACCGCTGGCATTCCAAATGCCATCCAGCTTCTCCGCCTCCTGGGTCAGCAGATCGATATCAAACGAAGGAACCTCCTTCCAGGCTGAAAAAGATTCGGGCGTGCCGATCTTTCTATACCAAGCCTCAAGTGCAG
>JAIPFU010000065.1 GCA_021736505.1 Spirochaetia bacterium
CTAATGGAACGATACAGTTGGCAAACTCAAAGTTTGCTGAACTGACAGGATACCCTCTAGAAGAAATACAAAAGAAAAAAACTTGGATGGATTTTGCATCTGCTGAGGATTTCCCCAAAATGATGGAACAGCACAAGCTTAGAAGAAGAGATGGGGAAAAGGCACTAAAAGAGTATGAATTTACACTCGTAGATAAATATCAGCATAAAAAAAACATTCGTTTGTTTATTGATATAATTCCTGGAACAAACAATAGTATAGCATCCTTACTTGATATAAGTGAACAAAGACGTTTAGAAGAGGATTTACGTAATACAATCGGTTTATTATCCTCCCTTGTCAATTCAATACCTGATCTGATTTTTTACAAAAGCCCTGAGGGATTCTATCAAGGCTGCAATCCAAGTTTTGAACAGTTCATAGGGAAAAATGAAAAAGAGATAATTGGTAAAACAGATTATGACCTTTTTGACAAAGAAACTGCGGATTTTTTTCGCTTCCATGATAAAACCATGTTTGCCCAGATGAAAGCAGCCAGAAATGAGGAATGGATCACCTATCCTGATGGAGAAAAAGTATTATTAGAGACCATTAAAGCTCCCTACAAAAATGCTGATGGAAAACTCATCGGCTTGATCGGAATCGGCAGGAATATTACTGCCCGTAGGAAAGCGAATGATGAGAAAGAAAACTTAACTAAACAGCTGCAGCATATCCAGAAATTAGAATCAATAGGGCGCCTAGCCGGTGGAGTGGCCCATGATTTCAACAATATGCTCAGCGTTATTACCGGTTTTACGGATTTATCATTGGAGCAGATACAGAAAGATAATCCAATATATTCGCATTTGGCAGAAGTAAAAAATGCAGCTCAACGATCAGTGGATATTACAAAAAAACTCCTCGCATTTGCTAGAAAACAGAATATTGAGCCGAAAAAAATAGATCTGAATAAAACCCTTGAAAATATGCTGAATATGCTTCGCCGATTGATTGGTGAGAATATTAAACTGGATTGGGTTCCGGATGATAAGCTCTGGCCGATACAAGCTGATCCGAGCCAAATTGACCAGATCATCACCAATCTTTGTATTAACGGCAGAGATGCTATTGAGGGAGAGGGAGAAATCTCAATTGAAACAAAGAATATCTCTTTGGATGAGGAATACTGCGCCAACCATATTGGTTTCCTGCCGGGTGACTTTGTTGTAATCACAGTTACAGATAATGGCTGCGGAATGGATAAGGAGACCCAAAGCAACATTTTTGAGCCCTTCTTCACCACGAAAGAAGTTGGAAAAGGATCTGGACTTGGATTATCTACGGTATATGGAATCGTAAAGCAGAATAAGGGCTTTATCAACATATACAGTGAAATCGGCGGCGGCACATCTTTTAGAGTATACCTACCCCGCTATGCAGACACCAGCAAAGAGTATGAACCAAGTCCTCATCATACAATACCGAAGGGAAATAGAGAAAGCATACTCATTGTTGAAGATGAGCAGTCAATAAGGATGCTGACAAAATGGATGCTGGAGAAATTGAACTACTCAGTAATTATCGCAGACAGTGCCGAGAATGCTATTTCAATAGCTGTAAACCATGAGAAAAATATAGATATGCTGATTACTGATGTAGTCATGCCTGAAATGAATGGGAGGGATCTATCAGAAAGACTAAAGAAGGTCGTTCCTCAGCTTAAAGTTTTATATATGTCCGGCTATACAGCTAATGTAATTGTTCACAAAGGGATACTGGAAAATGGACTGCACTTCATGCAGAAACCATTTTCGCAGTTTGACATTGCCGTTAAGGTGAGAGAGACTCTTGATGATACGCAGTTAAAAATTTGAAGGAACAAACTTCAGGAAATGCTTCTGTTCGTGCCGTCATAACAAAAACTCCTTTACTGATATCTCATCCACTTAATTATTTCCCGGAATGTATGGCGGTTTCCCGTAAGCAGGATGCCGACTCGGAAAATTCGTGCCGCACCGTAAATCATCAGAATAATAGAAATAATCAGTATTAAAAAGCATAAAAGCAGTTCCCACACAGCAGGCATATTTACCAGCACCCGGGTAAACATCACCATGGGGGAAGTAAGCGGAAAATAGGAAAGGATTACACTGAAAACTGAATCAGGGTTCATAACTATGGGAGACATCATAACCATGGGAAATACGAGGAACATAATGAGCGGCCAGGCTAGCTGACCAAGATTCTGTTCATCCTCCGCCGCCGATCCCAGGGCAGCATATGCTCCGGCGTAGAGGGAAAATGCCATGAGGAAAAACAGCAGGAGAAAGCCCAAACTTACCGCATTTAGACTTGCCGGCAGGCTGATATCAAACTGGGGTCCCAGAAAGAGAACAATGAGCAGTCCGGTACCGATCCAAATGAGATATTGAAGAAGGCCTGCAGCCCCAATACCGAAAATTTTCCCAAACATTATTTCATGGGGACGGGCTGAAGAGAGTAGTATTTCAACTGTTTTTGAGGTCTTCTCTATTACTATTGATCTCCCTATCATCTGTCCGTAAAGGAGAATTGACATATATAATAAGAGAATAAAAGAGATTGCCGTAATCATAATGCTGAAAATCCCCTGGCTCTCCTCCTCTTCACCGGATTTACTCAGTTTTCTCACCGTCATGTCCGGTACAGCAGAAAGTTGTTGAATCTCTTCAGGTTCAAAGCCAGCTGCAGCCATGCGTTGGGAGACAGTATAATTTCCAAGCACTGATTTAATGGTCTCAGAAATAACCACATCCGTTCCGGTTTTTGAGTAATAATAGAACGTATCCGCTTCCAGCATATTCTCAGGAATCTCAAGGACTCCCTGCATATTCTTCTCTTCCAGCAGCCGCCCCTTCATTTCTTCCAGATTACTGCCCTCTTCAATTATGACACCTTTATCGCTAAAAGCCGCCTGCAGAACAGCGCTTACTTCCGGATTTGAGCCGACAACACCGATTACCGATCCCTCCTGCAGGTTATCCATGCGACTTGATAAGAAACTGGGAATGACAGATACGGCCAATATGAGAAAGGGGCCAAGGATAGTGATAATGATAAATGTCCGAGTCGCCGTAATTCCATGGAATTCATGCTTGGCTATGGTAAAAAGTTTCTTTCTTCTCATAGTATATTCCCTTTCCCTATCTCTTCTTGTATCTTTCCGTATTACTTTTTTTATTTCTTAACTAATGACACAAAAATACTATGGAGCGATGGTGATGCAATTTCAAATTTTCTTATAGAGAGCCGATCAGCCAGAGATTTCAGAAGAACATTTGAATCAGCCTCCTCTTTAAGATCTATTTCAAAATATCGCGGATAACGAATAACTTTTTCAACTTCAGGAAGCCCGTCAATGAAGCTTCCATCACCGGAAAATTCTATTGTCACCGACCGTTTCCCGAATCGATCCTTTATTTCGTTGAGGGAACCGGATAAGAGCTCTTTTCCTTTATTAACGAGTAAGATATTACTGCAGATTTTTTCTGCCTGCTCCATAATATGTGTTGAAAAAAGCACTGTCTTTCCCTGATCGGCTATTTCCTGTATAGCATTTCGTAAGAGGTCCGTACTCACCGGATCAAGGCCTGAGAAGGGTTCATCAAAAAAAACAATTTCCGGATCATGCACAACGGAGGCAATAAACTGCACTTTCTGAGCCATCCCTTTTGAGAGTTCTTCAATCTTGTTTTTTTTCCAATCCTGGAGATCGAAGGTATCAAGCCAATAGTCGATATTCCTTTGAATCTGATCATCAGGCTTGCCCTTGAGTCTGCCAAGATAGAGGAGCAGGTCATTAACCCGTTTCTTTTTATACAAACCCCTCTCTTCAGGCAGATAGCCGATCCTATCCTTATCTTCATCTTTGAGAGTCTTCCCGTCAAAAAGGATACTGCCCTGATCAGGAGCGATAATATTCATGATCATTCTGATGATGCTGGTCTTGCCGGCTCCATTCGGCCCCAGAAGACCGAATATTTCACCTTGCCTGGTAGAAAAGGAGACTTCGTTAACTGCAGTAATATCACCGAATTTTTTTGTAACCCGCTTCAGTTCTATCATAGATATTATTTACTCCCAAACTTCTTTTGCTCTGCTGCATTTTTCAACATTCTACTCGATTTTTCGATATATTTACAGAGAAAAAATTATCTATTTGAGAATCTGAAAGTCAATCGGATCAGTAGGTTCTCCACCGATAGATGCTCGTATCGTAGCGATTCCTCTCTCCTCAAATGCAGAGGCCACGCGCTCCTGCAGCTCCTTACCGGGGGTAAGAGCCAGCATATACCCTCCTCTGCCTCCGCCGGTTACTTTTGCTCCATATGCACCAAGAGAATTTGCTAAATCACACAAGTCAATAAGCTTTTCATGGGATAAGCCCATCTCATTTAAGACTTCATGGTTTTCGTTCATAATCTGTCCCGTTCGTTTAAGATCTCCCTGAGAAAGAGCATGTCCGAGTTCTTCAACTTGTTCGCGAATGCGAGCCAAGCGACTGTTAAATATCTCGGGGCTGCTTCTCTCCTGCTCCTCAAGAAATCCCTTCAATGATGCCGTATTAGAAGTTATGCCGCTGTTCCCAAGAACAACTTCAATCGGCTCTGAAAGATATACCCGTTCAAACTGCTTCACTTCATTCGGGAGGATTTGGTACTTAATAACCCCTCCATATGTTGATACCGTATTATCCAAACCGCTGGGAAGACCATGATAGCCGAACTCGCCCTCCCAGGCAGCATGATTCACATCCAGGATATCCATATCCAGGTTAAATAGATCATTACACGCCCTTACAAAGGAGACACAAATGGCTGCACTTGCGCCGACACCGCTTCCAGCCAATAGATCACCTTCAACAGTAATTTTTATTGGGTTTTTCTCCAGATCAAGACCCATTACTGCAGCCATTCTGTCAAAAGATGCTTTGCAGTCCTCTTCTTTCGCCTTTTTATATCCCGGTACTTCAATTCTTCTGTCATCAAGAATCCAGCCTGAACCGTTTTCCCTAATTTCAACTCTGCATTCAGTCTGAAAGGGTATAGCTGCTAAAATCGCCGGGATATTCCATAATACAAACTGATCCCCTATTAAAATCGTTTTCCCAAATCCTTTTCCTTTACCTTCTTTCACGTTTTTCCTCCTCAGCATCTATTATTTGTTCAATTTCCCGAATAAGCTGTTTCTCCTTTCCAATTTCAATTGACGTAGCTGCAGATAGACTGTGACAAGCATCCGTAAATCCTCCCAGCTTTTTTGTAGCTTCACCCAGAAAAGTACTCAGGCCGAGTATTTCTCCTGAACGTATCTTTTCTGTTAAATAACTTGAAACCCTCATAGAAATTTTTGTTGCATTGAATTCAATTTTCCCGAAACCTGGAACATTGTCCGTAATATATTGAAAGCCTGCTAAGTATTTGGTTTTATCTAAAAAATCCATATCCTTTATACAGGTGCAGAATACCCCAATCATTTTCACCCCCATCGGCTGAAATCGATTCTTTACATCAAACCACTGCAGATGTTCAGTGGTGTGCAGATTATGTTTAATTTCGACAATTTCCCTGGCAAAAATTTTATCTTTTGTTCTTCTTAAATCCTCAATAAAGCTGCGGTTTCTCTGACTAATACCATTTCTGCATATCTCTATTCCTATGGATACACCATTACTGTAATACCCTACACCACCCGCAGTATCCAGCATATCGCACAGCTCTTCAGCACTATATTCTTTTCCGCCAAGTCGGATAAAATATGATTCACCTGAAGTTTCAGAAACTATTCTTGCAGACTTATGCTCAACTGCAGATTCCATAACACTTCGGTTTATGCCAGATAGTGCTCCATCTACAAAAAAACCGTCACCAATTGCCCCTAAAGCGCCCAGATGTGCATACTGTTTACCGTTTTTACCAAAACTACTAAGCAGCCTTTCAGCAAACAGGTAGCATGTTGCTGAAGCAGAAATATCGCGATCACCCTTTAATGCAAATAGTTCTCCGTCAATGACAAAAACACGATCATCTATCACTGCTTCCGCGGGATGATGATCAAGTATAATTACCAGATTCCTTCCCTGGTTCATTTCTGATATCATTGGTGCAATTCTTCCAGCAAAATCCGCAAAAAAAATAATTCCACCGCTCTCTGTAAAAACTTTCTCCAGCACCTGCGGATAGGGCTTTTCAATGGAGAAACGGCCTACTTTATAATCAATTTCCTCAAATGCACTTGTTAGTATTGTCCCTGAACTGATACCATCGGTATCATTATGATGAAACAACCGGATTTCTTTTTGTTCTTCTTTTTTTAAAGAACATACTGCCGAATCCATCACAGATAGTAAATTTTCTATCATATATTCCTCAAGTAATAGCAAACACCCATTTAAAACACAATATGTTCGATATCAATCATTATACAATGGCAATATGAGCGTTTTCAACCATTATTTTTCCTGTTTTTACATTGATTTTGTTAGAGAACCTGAATATAATACCTTGTATGAGTCAAAACGATCAACCAAAAAACCAATTGGAGCGACAAAAAAGAATAATTGAATTAATTCAACGCGACGGTTATGTTCGGGTATTAGATTTGAGCCAACTCCTCTGTGTTTCCGAGATTACCATTCGCAGAGATTTAGCTATGCTTGAAAAAAAACTCCTTTTGGAAAGAACGCATGGCGGTGCAATTTCTACTAGACGTATCTCCCAAGAAGTCAGTTACAGAAACAGATCTGATCTTGAAATTGAAAACAAAGATGCAATTGCCCAGGTAGCAGCAAGAATGATCCAAGATGGGGACACTGTTTTTATTAATGGTGGGTCAACGACTTTTCACATTTTCAGGTATATTGTCAGTTCCCATGTTAAAATCATAACAACAAATGCAAGCTGCGTTGGTCAGATAGAAAATCCGGAAGTAGATTTAATTCTTGCCGGAGGGCTGTATCATAAGGAATCCAATGCGTTTTACGGAAGTTTTACCAATGAAATTCTAAACCAGGTTATTGCCAATAAAGCAATCCTCGGAGTACATGGGATCAGCTGTAAATATGGCTTAACGACTCCTTTGGATTATGCTGCGGAAACAACAAAACTGATGATTGAAAGAACGCAGGGGGAAATAATTGTTGTAGCTGATCATAGAAAGATCGGACTTGTATCTGATTATGTTACGGTAGCCTCAAACAAAATAAGCACACTTATTACTGACTGCTTCCCTGATAAAGAATATATAAAAGACTTTGAGGAGTTAGGTATCAACGTAATCCAAACTTCTATGCTCAGTAAGGAACCTGCTTCCACCTAATATACTTTTTTGAGTATATTCAGGTTCAGGAAACGCTGGATAGAAGATCCATTATGCCGTCCAGAAGCATATAGATTCCGAAGCCGAATAATGCTGCGGCTGAAATAATCCCCAGAAGAAAATGGGCCCGTTTGCCGAGTCGTCCTACGGCACTTATCATTATAAGGAACAGAATAAAACCTCCGATTAAAGTGCCGTAAAAACTCAGCATGAAGGCAATACCCATACGGGAAGCCTCTTGCCAGCTCTCCAGGAAGATAGGTCCTGCAATGGTCGCCCAAAAAATATAGGGGTGAGGATTAAGAAAATTCATCACCGCCGCTTTGCCCAGACTTCTGTATACACTTTCCCCCTTGTACCTTCCTCCCGGATAATCCAGCAGCACTTCTGTACGGGCTTCCTTATAGGCACCGTAAGCCAAATACATCAGAAACAGGCCTCCGAAGATATTCAGACTGTGCATCATTACCTTCGGCGTTTTTGTTAAAAGAAAAACCATGAGAATGATAATGGGACCGTCACTGATGAGGGGGGCAAATGCTGCTGGGAGGGAACGGCGCCAGCCGTTACGAAGAGAGAGTCCAATTAAATAGGCTTGGAAAGGTCCAGGTTGAGCAGCTGCTGCGCCGCCGAGGAGAAATCCCTTAATCACATAAGCAAACATTCAGCATTACCTTCCTTGAGATTTTGCGGGAAGCATATGCATCTTATCATTCTAGATACTTTGATACAATTGATACGCTAGATTTTTTAATCTGAGCAGATTTTTTCAGCTTTTTCAGCTTTTTCAGTTTTATTCAAATTTTTTCAGCTTTTTCAGGATGATACGTGGGTATTCTGATCATGTAAAACGTGGCGAAAACTATTATGCCCGTCAGGAATAATCGGAACAATAAGATATCCACCAAGATGATAGATATGCCGACAAAGAGATAGGCCATAGACAGGGCATAGATTTTCAGACGCAGGCTGATCCCTTTTCCCTCCTGAAACCGCATTATTATCGGGCCAAAGCGTGGATGTGATATTAGCCATGAGTAAAATCGCGGAGAACTGCGAAGAAACAGGTATGCAGAGAGCAGTACAAAAGGTGTTGTGGGGAGCCCCGGAAGAATAATCCCTAGAGCCCCCAGCAGCAGTGAAAGATGACCAAGAAAGATAAACAGTATTCTCAATGCCCTATTCTGTATCTGTAAATTCGTTTTTTCGCTGCCTTCCATATGTTCAAGCATCCTCCAGATTGTCTTTTTGCGGAGTATCAAATTTTTCGATTATGAGACCCATGATTATTACAAAAATAATTGTAAAGACTAGACGCAGGGACATAAACTTCAGTCCCAAAAATCGGAGTTCCACCATCTCCTGGGGAATTTTAATACATGCCCAGGCTGAGAGAAAAATCACCATGTTCGCTGTTCTTGCTCCCTTTGCGCGCAGCGCGGCTGCCATGGGGAATGCCATATACAGGGGACCGGATGGAAGAGTACCCAAAAGAAAGGAGACTGCCATCCCCTTAAACCCCGATTCACTCCCAAGATGCCGGGAAATAAATTCATTTGAAACAAAGACCATCATAAGTCCCATGATTATAAGTACTGCGGGGAAGATGCTTATCATTTCCAAACTGTATGAAGTAACTGTACTC
>JAIPFU010000066.1 GCA_021736505.1 Spirochaetia bacterium
TTGACTTGCATGATAACAATCATTACACTTTGAATATACATATGATCAAGGAGGAGGTATGCTTGAACGCAATGTCTCTAGTCAGGGAAATAATAGTTTCAATATACAGCCGAAGATAATTTGGCTCATACTTGCAGCTATTTTAGTAATCGTTTTAGCAGCAACAAGCATTTTTGTTGTTGACCAAACTGAACAGGGGGTCGTTCTTCGTTTCGGTAAATTTAACAGGACGGTAGGACCCGGGCTTCAATTTAAGATGCCCTTGGGAATTGAGCAGAATTATAATGTTCCCACACAGAGAGTTTTGAGTATGTCCTTTGGATTTAGGACTGAATCTGCAGGGGTGCAGACGACATATTCATCCAGAGATTATTCTGAAGAATCCATTATGCTTACCGGAGATTTAAACATTATTGATGTACAATGGATTATACAATACCGTATAAACAGACCTAAAGACTGGCTTTTTAATGTTGAGTCAAGGGACAAAACAATAAGAGATATAAGTCAATCTGTTTTAAATCAGCTGGTTGGTGATTTAGCAATACTTGATGTTATCGGGTCTAAAAGAACAGCTATTGAAGATGATGCCTTAGTATCTATGCAGAAGTCTTTTGATAATTACGGATTGGGAATTGATGTAACTGCTGTAAAGCTGCAGAATATCGTTCCTCCAGCTGGAGAGGTGCAAGATGCTTTCGAAGATGTTAACAAAGCTATTCAAGACATGAACCGACTGATCAATGAAGGAAAGGAGCTGTACAACAGTGAAATTCCCAAAACACGTGGTAACGCAAATAAGTTGATCCAGGAATCTGAAGGGTATGCTTCTGAGCGTGTTAATAATGCTCAAGGTGATGTAGCCCGTTTTAATTCTATACAGAAAGAATATGAAAACAGTAAAGAGGTAACACGAACTCGTCTTTATATAGAGACATTGGAAGATGTTTTCTTGAATTCAGACAAGGACACAATATTTGTAGATAAGCAGTTGGATAACTTCCTGCCCCTTCAGTCAATCCAATCCGGTCAGGGAGGTGATCAATAATGAAAAAGTTAATTACTACCTTAGTTATTTTAGTTGTATTGGTCATTATCATTTTCCTGCTTGGTCCGTTTTATAGAATCAATGAGGGTGAACAGTCAGTTATTACCCGTTTCGGAGCAATTACAAAATCTACAACAGAGGCTGGTTTGAAATTCAAGATGCCTATTGTCGATAATGTAGTTAAATATCCCAAGAAAATTCTATCATGGGATGGTGATGCTCAGCGGGTCCCCACCAGTGAAAACCAATTCATATGGGTGGATACAACGGCTCGCTGGAGAATATCTGATCCAGCTCTCTTTTACGAATCAGTAACAACGCTTCAGCAGGGACTTGCCAGACTTGATGATGTTATTGATTCAGCGGTACGTACCATAATTGCCGAGAATGAGCTTATTGAAGCTGTAAGAAATTCAAATGAAATAAACAGTATTGATAGAGATTTAGGCGTCACTGAACCTGATGAAGTTATGGAATCGGAGCAGCTTGAACAATTAGAACAGCTTACCATTACTGAAAAAACGTATGAAAGAATCAGTATTGGAAGAGAGGATCTCTCACGACAGATGTTTGAATCTGTTAAGGAAATTACAGAGAGTTTCGGTATTGAAATCATTGATATAATCATCCGTCAGATTCAGTACTCCGACGATTTAACGCAAAGCGTCTACAATAGAATGATAAAAGAACGTAATCAAATTGCAGAAGCTTACCGATCTTTTGGAGAAGGACAGAAGCAGGAGTGGCTTGGTAAATTAGAAAATGATCGTAAGAGAATTCTATCCGAGGCTTATGAAAAATCAGAAACCATAAAAGGTGAAGCTGATGCTGAAGCGGTAGGAATCTATGCTCTCTCGTATGAAAAAGATCCTGAATTCTTTAAATTCTGGAAAAGTATAGAATCTTATAAAAAGGTTCTACCGGAATTTCAAAAAACCCTGACAACAGATATGGATTACTTCCAGTATCTATATAGTGAAAATGGTGATGATACAAGTAATGAATAATCTTTCTTATTTCAGCTGAAAAATATAAATTCTGCTGCTTGAAGAAAAATGAAATTATCCGCATATGTAATGTATTTACATATGCGGTTTTTTTATTTTTGACCTTAAGAAAAGCTGTGCAATACTGAAAAAAAATACTATCATCATATGTAATGGATATGCTAAAAATGATTAGTAGATTGGATTCAGCTCATAAAAAAGAGAAATCTTTAAAAAAATTACTCACATATTGTGAAACTGTTGATGTTTCCCATGTACAGGATCATACTATTGAAGGTTTCAGCCTTTATTCAGATTCCTGCAGCAAAAACTATATCTTCTTTGCTTGTCCTGGTTTTAATACGGATGGGCATAATTATATTTCAGATGCTGTTTCCAGGGGAGCTTCGGTTATTGTATATGAACATTATGTTGATGATGTAAATATAAATCCTTTTGTTACCTATATTAAAGTTGAAAACTCAAAAAAAGCACTGGCTCAGCTAGCTTCAGCATATTTCAAGTCTCCTTCAAGTGATATGACGGTAATTGGCATAACCGGTACTGATGGTAAGACTACTGCTTCCTATTTTTTATTTCAGCTTCTTGTATCTGCCGGAAAAAAAGTTGGGATTATTTCCGGAGTATACACAGGTACACATGAGGAACTTTATGAAAGTTCACACATGTCTACTCCGGAGAGTTATACGATAGAAGAGAAGCTTTTTCATTTTAGAGAGGCAGGGTGTGAGTTTGCAGTTATTGAAGTCACATCACACGCCCTTTCTGAATTACATAAACGGGTGGATGCCGTGAATTTTGATATATTTATTTTCACTCCAATAACAAGCGACCATCTGAATTTTCATGGTGACCTCAGTACTTATGTTTCAACGAAATTCAGGGCTCTGGAATTGCTAGGTTCCAGCTATTCTGCTCAGAAAGAAAAAAATGTATCAAATTTTTATAAGAAATACCCTCAAGCCGGAAAATCATTTAACAAAGGTATTGTAACAACTTCGGCAAATGCATATTTCAGGGAGCTGTTTAAAAGAAGTGACAGCTCCTGGACAAAAGTACTTTCTGTAGATAGTACACAAACTTCTGCTATACCCGGGAGTTTCGGAACATCAAGAGAAATTAATGATTATGATACTGGTGCTGGTGCTGATCATCTCCTCACTTCACAATCATATAAAAAGAATACTACTGAGCTTCTATGGGATAATATGTCGCTTGGATATTTTAACAGGGATAGTTTTTCTGAATATCAAATTATGGATCTCAAATTAGCTTTATCTGCCTTGCCTTTATTGCATATAGACATATCAGAAATTGTTCCTGGTCTTTCCAAGCTTAAGAAAGTGAAGGGAAGGAACACAATAATTAATTTGAAAAAAAATCGCAGGATTGTAATCGATTATGCCCATACAGCTCATGCTGTCAGAACTATTCTAGCAGAATATAGATATAATGCAGCATTTCAAAAAATAATTGTTGTCATGGGAGCTGCGGGTGACAGGGACAGATCCAAACGGCCTGAAATGGCTGCTGCCGCTGATTTTTTCGCGGACATCATAATATTTACTACTGAAGATCCCTTCAATGAAAATCAGATGCAGATTTTTTCTGATTTACGCAGGGGGATAAAAAATAAAATCCCCGGCAAGGAGCTGTTTTTTATTCCAAATCGTCGGGAGGCTGTAAGATGGGGAATTAATGAATTGGATGCTAAAAGCTGTCTGCTCATTCTAGGTAAAGGGCATGAGCGGTTTATCCATTATTCTGATCGGAAAGAGCCTTGGAATGATTTAGAAGAGACAAAAAAGATGCTTGATACGCATAACGTAAGCATCAATATGAAATTAAAGGAATAGTACATGCAGATCTCAATTTTTCATGTTGATATGGATGCATTTTATGCATCTGTGGAACAAGTTTTTAATCCTAATCTGCGAAATAAACCTATTATAGTGGGCGGACATTTAACAAATCGCGGGGTCGTTTCCGCTTGTTCTTATGAAGCTCGAAAATATGGTGTCCATTCTGCGATGCCGATTTTCCAGGCTAAACAACTTTGCCCCCATGGTATATATGTACCTGTAGATATGAAGAAATATCAGAAAGCCAGCGAACAAATTATGAAAATACTTCAAACTTTCTCACCTGAAGTTCAACAGATTTCAGTGGATGAAGCATTTCTAGATATGAGCGGTACGGAAAAAATTTTCGGAAAACCCTTGCTAGCGGCACAAAAAATCAAAAAAAAAGTTTTTGATGAAACAGGACTTACCATTTCAGTCGGTATCGCCTCTTCAAAGTTTCTGGCAAAAATGGCTTCAGATTTTAAAAAACCCGATGGTTTGTATCAAATTCATCCGGGCAGTGAAGAGTCATTTATAGATAATTTTACAATCGGACAGTTATGGGGAATAGGAGACAAGACAGCAGAAAAAATACAGAAAATGGGATTTACTTCAGTTGAAAAACTGAGAGCCTTCCCTATGAATCAATTGGAACATCTATTCGGAACGAATCTTGGGAGTTACTTGTATAAAGTGGTACGAGGAGAGGATCCCGGTATCTTTGCCCTCAATCCTGCAAGCCGCTCAATTAGCAATGAAACCACTTTTGACTTTGATGTTTCTCAAAGTGATATTCTAAATCAATATTTACTGGAACTTTCTCATCATGTGGTTTTTCGGACTTTTACAGAAGGGGTACAGTCAAAAACTCCATTTGTTAAATATAAGACAAATGATTTTCGCAGCTTTACTGCTAGAGAAACTCTTAAAAAACCAATTATTTCTGCTGAAGAATTATTTTCACATGTGAAAAATCTTTTTTATCATCGTTGGGATAAGCATACTCCCCTGCGTCTTATCGGAGTTGGCCTTCAGAATATTGAAGACAAGAAACTCGGTTATCAGATGGAACTGTTTGATGACCCCTTTCAGAAAAAAAGGACTGTAGAAGAGACGGTCTATAAAATAAAAAAGCGCGGATTAAGGGTATCCAAGGCATCTTCATTGCTGAATGACTTTGAAAAAAAATTGAAATAGGATAGTATATGTTATGAGCATTCATGTAGTCTTAGTTGAGGCAGAAATCCCTCAAAATACCGGGAACATAGCAAGAACCTGTGCGGCTGCTGATATTTCCCTTCATCTAGTTGGGCCTTTGGGCTTTTCAATAGATGAAAAAAGCGTCCGAAGAGCCGGCCTGGATTATTGGGACATGGTCAGGGTAAGCTCTTATGATGGACTGGATGATTTTTTTTCGAAAAACAGCTCGGGTCTGTATGTTTTTTTCACAACCAAGGCAAGAAAAAGATATGATGAAATAGACTATGAGAAGCATGAAAATATTTATCTTTTTTTCGGCAAAGAAAGTGCTGGATTGCCTGAAGAGCTGCTGCTTGATTATCAGGATAACTGTGTTCGCATACCGATGATAGAGAATGCCAGATCCTTAAACCTGTCTAATTCAGCTGCAATAGCAGTTTATGAAGTTTTACGACAAAAGGGGTTTACATCCTTGCAGACATCAGGATCACTGCACAGGCTTAAATGGAGGAATGTATGAATTTAACAAAAATAGGTTTTATTGGATGCGGGAAAATGGGAGGAGCATTAATCTCTTCCATAAGAAAAGAATTTCCTCAAGTTTCTTTGCATCTTTTTGACCTTAATGAGAAAACCCTAAATGACGCTGTATTGCAAAATAATGCACAAAAATCAGATAGTGCTCAGCAAGTAATTGATACAAGTGACCTGATTTTTATAGCTGTAAAACCCCAAGGTCTTATAGGTTTATCCAAGAGTATTAATATTCCAAAGGCAAAACCGCTAATCTCAATTGCTGCAGGAATCTCTATAGAGCGTCTGGAGAAAATTTTTGACCACAAAGAATTCATTAGGCTTATGCCGAATATTGCTGCTTCAGTTGCTTCATCAGTTATTGCAGTTACTTGGAATGAGGCTCAACCGCCTTTATGGAGAGATGATGCCTTTTCCTTGGCTGGTGCTTCCGGAACAGCTTTATACCTTCCGGAAAAATTATTTCCCGCATTTATAGGAATTTCCGGCTCAGGAATAGCTTACGTACTTCAATTTATTCATGCCATGGCTTTAGGAGGTACCCGGGAAGGGATCCCCTATAATGACTCCTTAAAAATCGTAATGGATACAATGAAAGGAGCAGTTAAGCTTTTAGAGACAAATGAGATTTCGCCTTCCAGTATGATAACATCTGTTACTTCTGCAGGAGGGACTACAATTGAGGGCATCTATGCCCTGGAAAAGAGCGGATTTACATCTTCTGTTATGAAAGCAGTACATGAATCTTCACAAAAAGCGGGAAATTTTGAATAATCTGTACAGTTTCCAGATTATTACAGCAAGAACTAATATACAAAATTAAATTTGGCAAAGGAAAAACAATGATTGATCTGCACAGACTTCAGGAGAACTATCAGGTAATAAAAGAAAATATTAAGAATCGTTATATGGATATAGACCTCGATTCTCTAATAAAACTACAGAATACGAGACGAGATCTCATAAAAAAAGCTGAAGATTTACGTAATCAGCGCAATAGCAACGCCAAAAAGATGAAGGGGAAAATGTCTCAGGAAGAGAGAGAGCTTCTTATTAATGAGGGAAAGCAGCTTAAGCAGTCAATTTCTCAGACAGAAGAGCTGCTAAAAGATGTAGAGCAGAAATTTTTCTCAAGTTCTGCTCGTATTCCCAATTATGCTCATCCTGAAGCACCCGTTGGAAAAGAAGATAAGGATAATTTAGAGCTGAAAAGATGGGGAACTCCAAAAAAGTTTGATTTTACTCCAAAAGATCATATGGAGCTCGGGAACCTGCTGGATCTAATTGATTTTGAAACAGCCTCTCGAGTTACCGGTACCAAATTTTATTATTTAAAAAATGATGCAGTCCTTCTGGAACTTGCCTTAGAAAGATTTGCTTTACAAAAACTTCAGGAGCACGGTTTTACGCCTACAATTACCCCCGATCTTGCAAAACAATCAATCGCATCAGGAATCGGATTTAATCCTCGCGGTGAAGAGAGCAACATTTATAATGTTGAAGATACGGATTTATGTCTTGTTGGAACCGCCGAAATAACTCTCGGAGGATATTATGCCAATCAGATTATAGAAGCTGATCAGCTCCCTGTTAAACTTGCCGGACTTTCACATTGTTTTCGCAAAGAAGCAGGCGCCGCAGGTCAATACTCAAAGGGTTTAGACCGGGTTCATCAGTTTTCCAAAGTTGAAATGTTTGTTATTTGTTCGGAAGAAGAATCGGATAAGCTTCATGAAGAATTGTTAGCTATTGAAGAGGAAATTTTCCAGTCCCTTGAAATCCCTTATCGTGTAGTAGACACCTGTACAGGCGATCTCGGGGCTCCAGCATATAGAAAGTTTGATCTTGAAGCCTGGATGCCCGGCAGAGGCGAATCAGGAGATTGGGGTGAAGTTACAAGTACTTCAAATTGTACTGATTATCAGTCAAGAAGTCTTTCTATACGGTACAAAAAGAGTGGTGAAAAGCATTTTGTACATATGCTGAATGGTACAGCTATTGCTGTTTCACGTGCCTTGGTTGCAATATTTGAGAATAATCAAAGGGAAGACGGCTCAATAGCAATACCCAAAGTTCTGCAGCCGTTTATTGGGAAAGAAACAATAAAGAAACAGTATACAATTAAATAGGACTTAGAGAGGACTTACAATGAATGTCTCAGCATTAATAACTGATTTCTATGAGCTGACCATGATACAGGGATATTATTTGGAAGATAATAATCCAGATGTCGTTTTTGATATGTTTTACAGGTCTCAACCATTTAACAGTGGATATGCAGTTTTCTGCGGACTTCATGATCTTTTAAAAAGCTTGGAGTGTTTCCATTTTTCTGATTCTGATATAGATTATTTAAAAACATTAGGACTTTTTAGAGATGAATTTCTTGAATTTCTTAAAGATTTCTCCTTTTCCGGTGATATATATGCCATGGAGGAAGGGACCATTGTTTTCCCAGGAGAAACTCTGATCCGCATACATAGTTCTCTCATTGAAGCTCAGCTGATAGAAAGTATATTGCTGAATATAATTAATTTTCAAACACTGATAGCAACAAAGACTTCAAGAATCCTTCATGCTTCAAAGCACGGTAAGATATTGGAATTCGGATTACGAAGAGCCCAAGGCCTTAATGGAGCTCTTTCCTCATCAAGGGCAGCTTTCATTGGCGGGGCAGCCGGTACTTCAAATACGTATGCGGGAAAGAAGTTTGACATACCGGTGCTAGGCACCATGGCCCATTCATGGGTTATGGCTTTTGATAATGAACTCGATTCTTTTCGCGCTTATGCTAAATTGTATCCTGATAACTGCATACTGCTCATTGATACTTATGATACTCTCGGTACCGGCATAAAGAATGCCATTATTGTGGGTAAAGAGATGAAAGCTGAAGGAAAAAATATCGGAGTAAGAATTGACAGCGGAGATCTCAGCTATTTGAGTAAAAAGGTTCGAGAACGGCTGGATGATGCAGGTTTATTTGATGCAGTAATAACAGTATCTAATGATTTAACTGAAGAAATTATTCATCAGCTGATTACAGATAATGCTCCTATCGATTCTTGGGGCGTAGGAACTCATTTAGTAACTGGAGGCAGCTACTCAGCTCTAAATGGAGTTTACAAATTAGCTGCAAAACATAATGGTGCTGAATACATCCCCACTATGAAAGTTTCCAATAACATTGAAAAAACAACAATTCCCGGTATAAAGCAAGTATACCGATTTTATTCAGGTAATGAAGCTCTTGGTGACATAATGTGCTTTGATTTTGAAAAGATGGTACCGGGTAAAAACTATATTTTCTATGATCCGGTTTATGAAAGTAAATTTTTCAGCATGA
>JAIPFU010000067.1 GCA_021736505.1 Spirochaetia bacterium
GATGGAATTGTAAGCTGTTTGATTTTCCCAGCAGACCACTTTTCCGGAACCTGTTTTATTTGATACATGAAATATTCCTCCATACGAGGATTTGGATAATTACGATCCAGTAGCCACTCTTTGCTCTGTATTTTCGGATTTCCTTGAATTGGAAAAAGCCCATTCTCCCAGAGAATAATCTCCATTTCCTGAGCTACTTTCTGGTAAAGTAACACTAAATCAAACTAAAGGAAAAATATTTTAATATACTACTGAAGAAATTTGTGTTAAAAAGTTTTCAAGTAATAATATCAATTATTTTACGTAAAGCCTTATTAAAATCCCCAGAAAGATCTTTATAATCTGCTTCGAAATTTATGTCCATTTTCCAAATTGGTTCTTCGTTTTTATTTCCTTGACGACTTAAATATTCATACCACTTAGAAATTTTATATTGATCTCTTGGATTATTACGCCGCTTAAGATTTTTTAATTGTTCTTCAGGATCTATTCTTATAAAGATACCTATTTTCCGAAAATTATTTATTTCAAACAGTATGTTTTCAGGAAAAACAGGATCAAATTGCTCTTTACGAAAAGGGGCTACTACAATACAGCTTATTCCCAATTCAAGATTTTCACGCATTACATTAAAAAGAGCAGCATATTCAAGATCACGATAAACCTCTCGATATTCGTCAGTATCTTTAAAACCGTTGTTCTTTGTCAGATTTGGGCTCAAGAACGGCTGAGAGATAGTATCAGAATCAAGAAATGCTGCACCTATATGTTTTGCAATAGCTTTTCCAAGCCAAGTTTTACCACTAGCAGGAGGACCTGCTATAAAAATTACTTTTTTAAGAGAGCTATCATTCAGGCCCATCCTCCTTCTCCAATCAAGCTTTATCTGAACTATTTAGAATGCTTATCTTATTTTTCACTTTTTCAGAAACATCCTTTCCAGAAATCTCAAGAAGTTTTAAGTGGTCCATTAAATTGGGTTGACTAGAGAGAGTATTTTTTATGCCCTGAGTAAATGTCCTTCTCAGAACTGTGCCAATGTTAATTTTCCCAAATGAAGTTTTAATAATTTTTCCCAACTCTTCATCAGTTACACCGCTTGAACCATGCAGAACAAGAGGAACATTAAGAACATTGCTAAGAGATTCTACAATATCAAAATGAATTTTTGCCTCTTGCTCTTGCATCGCATGACGAGTACCAACAGCTACTGCAAGAGCATCAACCTGTGTTTCTTCCATGAACCTAATTGCAGATTCCGGAGTTGTCAGTATTTCACTTGCATCCTGCCCTTCTTCTCCTTTTCCTACTCGACCGATCTCTGCTTCAACTGATACTCCTAAAGCTTTTGCTACTCGCATTACTATCTTTGTATTAGCAATATTCTCATCAACCGGCAGCATGGAACCATCATACATAACAGAAGTGAAACCACTCTGTATTGCCTGAAATATGATGTCAAGTTTATCAGCATGATCCAAATGCGCTACTACAGGAACTGAGGCTTTTTTTGCCAAACTATGAATAACAGCAGCAGCTATATCCACTCCCATGCTTCGGATACAACTTCCTGATGCCATAAGAATAACCGGTGATTTGAGCTCTTCTGCTCCACGGACTATAGCTTTTGCATCTTCAAATGTAAAAAAATTAAAAGCTGGCACAGCATAATCGCTTCTCTTAGCTTTTTCAACCAAATCGTGTAATGTACATAATGACATATATAACTCCTAAATATTTTTTAGCAGATCTAGAATCCTTTGTGATCTTACTTCCATTTTCTTCGCAATTTCATTTCGTATGTTTTGTTTTTCTCTATTTGGACTAATAACTTTGGTACTGATTTTCTGTCGTACTGATTTTATTAATTCTAGATCTCCACACTCTGCAGCAGCAGACAATGCTGCTCCCATGGCTGATATCTCTCTTTCTTTAACTACATGCAGAGGTGTATCCATTATATCCGCTACAAACTGTACCAATGTCAAATTCTTAACTATACCTCCACCAACCAATACGGTTGGATTTTGGAAAAACTCTGATAATTCATTAAGAATACGACCAGACATCATACCCAAATATATATACAAGCTATACACCAACTTCTCTTTACTATCACCAATATTGAGATCAAGTATCTGATAGCCGTTAAAATTATCTTTGCTAATTCGATCCCCTTCAACAAGAAAAGTAGGTAATTTTAAGCCTAAATTGTCTTGCACTACTATAGGGTTCATTTTGTCGTAAAATTCTTTAGGATCTAATGAACCTAACAGTCGTGAGATTTCATCATGAAGCTTACCAAAATAACGTAATGTATTTTCTACATAATATTCTGTTTCAGGATAAGCAGCACCAATAATAAGCTGGCTATTCCCACGCATTTTAGACTTCATTTTATCATTTTCAATATTTACAAAACCTCCTAAAACTGAAGCAGAACCCATAGAGAAAAAGAGGGCTTGCTCACCATACAACTCATATATGCCATGCATTCCTACTATATGATCATGTCCTCCACTATGAACTCTAATTTTATCTTTAGTAATTCCAACAAAAGAACCTGAAGGAACTACTTTTGGAAGTTCAACCTTCAGACCTGACTTATTAATTAGATTCCAGTCCCATGATTTTGTGTGGATATCAAAACAATAGCTCCTGCAAGCCTGGGAATAATCCCATATCATCTTTCCTGTAAGTATAAATGGCATATAATCTGCGACAGGCAGGAATGTAAAAGGTCTCTTCTCATTTTGAAGCAAATGCTCCTTCATCCATAACATCTTATAGAAACCCATGGTGTAGTTACTCCTGCATCCACGGGAAATATAAATCGCTTCTTCTTTAAGTTCAGGGAATCGTTTTTCTACAGGTACAGTTACCTGATCATACCAAACAATTGGATCAGATAAAACTTCTCCTTCCAAACTGATGGGAATTACAGATTCTCCAATACTTGAAAAACCAATACCCTCAACAGATCCTATTGTTTGTGCTTTTTTTATGGCTAAATTCACAAATTTCTCAATTTCACCTAAAGAAAAAAATTCAACACCGTTTTTTTTGTATTTGGATGTTTTATTTTCCAACACCACATAGCTTTTGCCATTCTCACAGAGAAGGAGAGCTTTTGAATTTGTAGTTCCAATATCAATTCCCAAGTAGTTTTTCAAACTCCACCTCTTTAAATGTTACTGATTGTAAAAAGTTTTTGTATTCCTGATAACTAAATAGAGCAGCACCATAACAAACGGCATTTGCTGCACCACATGCTGTAGCACTCACTAAAGCTTCACGTAGATCTTTTCCTGAAAGAAGCTTATAAAGCAAGCCTGCAAAAAACGAATCACCACTTCCTACAGCAAAATCTTCTTCTAAGGCAGGGGGAATAACTTTAAATTTTTCACCTTCAGTTATTGCGATTGCGCCATCTTTTCCATAAGTAATAATTAGAAGCTTAATATTATGCCGCTTTCGAAATTCCTCAATCTTTTTGATATCCTTTGAATCAATACCAAAAGCTATTCGAATTTCATCTTCATTTATTTTCAAGATGGAAATATCTTGCTTAACAATTTCACTAAGACAATCATTTGAAATATCCACTGCTAACTTTGCACCAATTTTTATACTATGCTCAGCAAGTTCAGTCAGATCAGAGGGTAAAAATCCTTCAGGAGTACTTCCAGATACAATTATGAGATCATCTGGTTGAATTGTTTCTTTAAAAAAAACTTTAAACTGTTCAAGCTCATCTGAAGTAAGGGTTGGACCGGCCTCATTAACCATTTGAACATCTTTTCTTTCATTGTAATGATGTACAATTGCAGTGTTTATCCTGCTATCATCTCTTATCCAAAAATTTTTTGTCCGAATTCCCTTAGTTTCACATTTTTGTTCAATAATCTTCCCAACTTCTCCTCCAAGTATATTTAAACAAAGATAATTTTCATAACCTAAAAGATTCAGCACCCGACCAATATTCAATCCTTTTCCATCCACTTGATGAACAACTGGTTTGCCCCTTAGTACATGTTCAAGAAGAGGTGGTTCATCAAGTAAGATCCAGTGATCGTAACTCGGATTAAGATTCAATATAATTGCACGCATTGAGTTACCCTCCTTGTTTTTCAGCAAGTTCCAATACCGCTTCAGCAGTATCTGCGTCTGTTATTAATACATCTATCAAGCCGCTGCGCAAACCGCCAAGGATTGAACGGACTTTTTCTTCACCATATGCAATAATAAGTTTCTTTTGAGCCATGGCAATCTGATCAGTTGAAATATTTATCATTTTATTTTCTATCCCAATATTAACCATTTCTCCATACTCATTAAAATAATGTGTAAGAATATCACCAACAACTTGGTTCTTTTCCAATTTATCAATATATTCATTGCCAATTAAACCTTGTTTAAACAAAGGAGATCTTGGAATTGAATATCCAACACTACAAATAATTAAATCAATGGAAGACCACAAAGTATGTATCATTTGATAGTCTTCCCGTTCCATAATCATATCTCTATCTTGAGTAGCCGCTAAAAGTGGTAAATACACCGGTTGTGGAGTAGCTTCAACTTTTTCAGCTAGCATATGAGCCATATGGTTTATGTTGAAGTATTTTGAAGTTATGAGAGCACTACCCCCGGTTAGAGGGATAATTTTCCAAGTTTTGCGTTTCTCATTAAAATCTGATGCTACTAAGGAATAAATAGTCGATCCCCAGCCAAGCCCAATATTCAAAGGCTTTTCACTATAATGCGAGAAAAGGTATTCTTTAGCTAACAAATGAAGAGTGTTCTCCAAAGGCTTACGCTTACCATAACTTGGAGCTATTAGCACATTTTCAATTTGAAAGAAATCTTTTAAGTCTTTTCTTAGATTAAGCAATCGACTGGAATCTACCTGCGGTTTAATAACCTCAATTCTAACGATACCAGCTTCTTCCGCCATACTTAAATATTTGCTAACTTGTACTCTTGAGACATTCAGTTCATCAGCTATTTCACGCTGAATCTTTTTGTTGACATAATATTCATAAGCTACTTTATAGAGAAGATCTGACTCAATCATACTGTTATCCTTTTACGGCACCGCTTGTCAAGCCCGCAATAAAATATCGCTGTAACAACAGAAACATAACTAATGGTGGTACCATTGAGACAATCGAACCAGCAAATAGCGGTCCCCAACGGGTCTGGTACTCCCCAACAAAGACTGAAAGAAAAGCTGGAATATTCTGCATGTCAGATGTTATCAGTATAGACATTGAGTACATCAGTTCTGCCCAAGAAAATAAAAATGTATAAATACCAACCGCGGCTATACCTGGCAAAGTAATAGGAAGTATTATACGTAAAAAGGCTTGACGAAATGTCGCTCCATCTATTAAAGCAGCCTCTTCTAAAGATTTTGGGACTGATATAAAAAAACTTCGGAGGAAAACAATTGTTATAGGAGTAGTAAAAGGTAAATAAGCTAATATAAGGCCTAAATGTGTATTTAATAGACCAACAACTTTCAAAGACATAAAAATTGGCAATAATAATACCGCCATAGGAAACATTTGAAACAATAATGCGGATCCCATTAGCATTCCTCTACCTCGAAAAGAATATCGAGAAAATGCATAGGAAGGAAATAATCCAATCAGCAAAGATAAAACCATTGTCCCACCAGAAACAATCAAACTATTTAAAAAGTGTTTAAAAAACCCCATGTCACTTATTTGTAAAAAATGTTCAGCTGTAAATTTTTGTGGGAAATATGTTATTGGGTATCCATAAATTTCTGGATAAGTCTTTAATGATGTGATTGCAAGCCAATAGATAGGAAATGCTACCACAAGGCTTACAAAGACAAGAAGTGTGTAAGAAACGTATTTTACGGTTTTATTTCTCTTAGTTCGGGTCATTCTACCTCCTCCCGGTTAAGAATCATCATAAATAGCATTACAATAACTAGAATAATAAGGAAGAGAATATTACTAAGAGCTGCTGCTTCTTCATATTTTAAGAAGCGAAAACTTAACTTATATATATATGTTACCATGGTTTCTGTACCATATCCCGGCCCCCCCCCGGTCATTGTATATATAAGTGGGAAGTAGTTTATTGTCCATATAATAGCAAGCATCAGAGTACTAATAAAGACAGATTTCAATTGGGGTAAGGTAACAGAAAAAAACCGCTGTACCATTCCCGCACCATCAATTTCTGCTGCTTCATAAAGATATTGTGGAATGCCCTTAAGCCGAGCTAAAAAGAACATAGCTGCCAAAACAAATCCCTTCCATATATTAGCAATTATTACTGAAGTCATGGCCATATTTGGTGAAGCTAACCATGATATTGCTTCATTAATAATTCCTGTCGAAAGGAGAATATCATTAATAACTCCATACAGATCATTATACATCCATTTCCACATAACACCTGCAACAATATCTAAAGTTCCCCACGGTAATATAATAATGACACTTCTAAAAAATGATTCTCCCTGGGTAATATTATTCAAAAGAATTGCTACAAAAAGCCCAAGAGATATCTGACCTAAAACACTAAAAAAAGTCCAATTGAACGTGTTTTTCAATATATGAGGAAATGCTTCACTTCTTATAATTGAGCGATAATTCTCAAATGTCATTCCTCCTTCGGAATCTGCAAAACTGGAAATAATGTTGGAAGATAAAAGATAAATAACCAGCACCATTATAATAACGACATAAGGGAGAACCATTTTGTATGCTATTTTTTCTTCTCTCTGTAATCTCAATTTCTTCATAGTTCCCTCTATAGTAAATTATAAAGCCTACTCTGTATAGTTCAGGGTAGGCTTTATAAATTTTAGTTTAGCGACCTGAAAGGATCCTGTTGACTTCATTTTCAGCATCATCAATTGCCTGCTCAGGAGTCTTTTCTCCTAAGAGCACAGATTGAATCATTAGCTGTATTTGCTCAGAAACTTGAGGATATTCTGGTATTGGAGGCCGTGAAACTGCATTTGGGAAAACTTCAAAAAGATTAACCCACTTTTCATCCTGTAATACAGGGGAGTTATCGGCAACATCCATTCTTGTGGGCATTGGACCACCCTTTTCTTCTAACCAAAACATCCATGTCTCAAAGCTATTCAGGTACTTTGCAAATCTCCATGCTGCTTCAGGATTCTTTGTAGTCTTTGGTATTACAATGCTCCATCCACCTAAAACACTTCCAGGAGATTCTCCATAAGGGTGAACAGCTAATGAGTATTCAATATCTGGATTGGCTGTTTCAATAAGAGGAAATGACCAAGGGCCGCCAATTGCCATAGCTAAACGATCTTGAGCCATCAAATTACGATAATCATCCTCATTATAGGAAACAGCTTCAGGTGATACATCATATTTTAAAGCAAGATCTGTATAAAATTTTAAAGCTTCCAGACCTTTTGGCGTATTAAAAGCTGCTTTACTATAATCTTCAGTTAGCAATTCAACCCCACCATTTGATGCAAGGAATACAATGTAAGCCAAAGTTGTATGCTCAGTTCTCGTACCACTGACACCATATCCGTACATTCTTGGTCCCATTTCAGTAATTGTTTCAGCTGCATCAGCCATCTCATCCCATGTTTCAGGAGGATCATTGGGATCTAAACCTGCATCTCTGAACATCTTTTTGTTGTATAGCATAAGTCGGGCATCAGTATACCATGGGAGTCCATACCGTTCACCTTCGTAAGTAACTGTTGGCCAGAGGTTATCAAAAATCTGATCCTCATCTTCCCAATTGCTAATGTATTCTTCCATCGACATTAGCCACCCTTCTGAGGCAAAAGTAGGAGCCCAACCACCAAGATCAGCAAATGCAAGGTCAGGACCAGTTCCACTGGATAAAGCAACTAAAAGTCGATCATAGTAAACATCAAAACCAAAAAGTTCAACATTTACATTTACACCTGTAGCAGCTTCATATTGTTGTTCCACTGTTTTCCATGTGTCATCCAACTCAGCAACCTGTCCACCAACCCAAATGGTAATAGAATCTTCCTGCTTTTCTTGAGCCCCTTCAGCAAATAAAAATGGTACTGCAAGAAGAACAAGTAGAGCTGTCAGTAATAAACTTTTTTTCTGCATAGTATATCCTCCTTAAGATATATAATATATGTAAGTTACATATGTAACTTACATATATTATATTTGATTATTTATATATGTCAACATTTTTTTGTAAAATATTTAGCAACAGAAAAAATGGTCTCTCTTGGTTTCTAATGAGACATTTACTTAAACTATCTGTATAGATTGAAAGTTAAGAGCATTTTCTAATAATTTATTGAGGTTTGCATTGCTAGTAGAGTATCTTTTTTGAAACGGAAATTTCAAACATTAGCTATAGCTGATTAACGGTAATAGTTAGGCAGAAAACATCAGCAATACTTGTATAAACAACATTAAACAAGATGCTTGCTTTATTTTCTAAGAATTTAATTGCTACAAATTGATTATTGCACTATAAGGAGTTTATACTATGGAGAATGGAATTACTCTATAATGGGATTCAACATTGAATTCAAACTGAAATTATCTAAAAGCATTATTAGAATTTTTAAAAAATGTGGATACAACCGTTTCAGAATCCAAACGCTCCCGCCAACAACAGACTTGATGCTTCCGCTTTTTATTCCTTCCCAGAAACAAAAAGGTTCATCACCCAGTCTGAATCAGCCACAATGACTAACAAAAGCATATCCACGGTACAATTCCCAAGAAATTTCATGCTGATGCCAAAGCGGTCCAGTCTGCATATCAATCTGTTAAGCCGCAGTTAAGCGATATAATCCAAAAAGGCAGGTGCTACATTAAAACCTCGGGTAATGTTAAGGTAAAAGGCCTGTACTTGTTTACACCCGATGGAATTGTAAGCTGTTTGATTTTCCCAG
>JAIPFU010000068.1 GCA_021736505.1 Spirochaetia bacterium
CATCTGCTTAGCCTCCCTGTAGTTTTTATTCTACAAGGCAGCAGTATGCTTTTTAATACCTATACTGTGATTTTTATTTTCCTCTCTACCCTGATTTTTATTTTCTCCTTTACTGTGAATTTAGTTTACCACTTCCAAGAAACTGCCTATTGGTATAGAGTGAGAGCTTTGTGTGGTCCTAACTTGCGCCCCACCGCTTACAGCGATGAGATGCAGGTGACAACATCTATGAATGAAGATCATATTCCGACAGTCTCTGCAGGTAGTCGTCACACCATGATCCTCAAGAGCGATGGCACCCTGTGGGCGACGGGAATGAATGACCACGGCCAGCTGGGTGACGGGACGACCACGGACCGCTCGACTTCAGCGCAGTTCATGGAAAATGTCCAGGCAGTTTCTGCGGGGTATGGGTACACCATGATCCTCAAGACCGACGGCACCCTGTGGGCGACGGGGTACAATTCGTTTGGCCAGTTGGGCTTGGGTGATGTCGATGACCGATCAACTCCGGTGCGGATGATGAGTAACGTCCAGGAAGTCTCTGCAGGTGGTTTCCACACCATGATCATTAAGGAAGACGGCACCCTGTGGGCGACGGGGTACAATTCGTTTGGCCAGCTGGGCTTGGGTGATACCGAATCTGCGACAACCCCAGAGCAAGTCATGGAGAACGTCCAGTCAGTCTCTGCAGGATATTTTCACACCATGATTATCAAGACCGACGGCACCCTTTGGGTTGTGGGGAACAATTCGGCTGGCCAGCTGGGCTTAGGCCATTTCTATACCCGATCAACTCCGGTACAGATGATGAGTAACGTCCAGGCAGTTTCTGCGGGGTATGGGTACACCATGATCCTCAAGACCGACGGCACCCTGTGGGCGACGGGGTGGAACGAGGAAGGCCAGTTGGGCTTGGGTGATGTCGATGACCGATCAACTCCGGTACGGATGATGAGTAACGTCCAGACAGTCTCTGCGGATCACGAGCATACCATGATCATTACGGAAAACGGCACATTGTGGGCGACGGGGTTGAATGACCACGGCCAGCTGGGTGACGGGACGACCTGGAAACATTTCTCTCCAGCGAAGGTCATGGAAAATGTCCAGGCAGTCTCTGCAGGTGGTTTCCACACCATGATCCTCAAGACCGACGGCACCCTGTGGGCGACGGGGTTGAATGACCACGGCCAGCTGGGTGACGGGACGACCAACAACCGTCAGACACCGGTGCAGATATTCTGACCAACTTGTTCTTACCGCAATGAGCAGGGAGTGATGCCTCTTGCTTCACTTATACCCCACTCTCTTACTTATATTGATTGCCACAGAACTATGCGTACATTTCATAATGGAAGTTATTATAACCACCACTTGAATAACTGGTACCATAATATCAGCTTTCTTATATTTAAATCCATCAAAACTACATCAAATAAAAATTACGTTTTAGGAATCGGAATTATTTTGCCATCCTTGGTAAGCTGCCATTTCAATTATTGTTTTAATTGCTTCATCTTTGTTTAGTCTTACATTTTCTATAAATTCCAATAGTTCCTTATTATTTGAAGTCTCGAAATTATTTTTTGAATTACTAAACACAGCTCGAACATATTTATGGTAATCAAGGAGCTCTTTTAACTTATTTGTATAATAATTTCCGTTATTAAATGATTCAATGAATTTAAGTAAATCCTTATATTGATCAATTGTTGCTTTATTATATGAATCAGTTGATTCTAGAATAAATCTTGATCTACTTAGAAGAGGTTCAAAGTTTTGCGAAAAAACAACTCTATTTCTATATTTTCGAAAAAGAAATAATTTGTATTCTGAAAATTGTTTATTAGGGTTATGAGCATAATTACTATGGCAATTTGGACACAATGGAATTAAATTGTTTTCATCATTGTTATTAGGGTTTTCATCTATATGGTGTAGCTCGGGGGATGATTTTTTACAAATAGCGCATTGATTGCTAAACTCTTTTAATACTTTTTCTTTTATTTTTTTAGGAATGTTTATTCTGTATTTCTTGTTATTTTCTGGCATTTTACATTACCTCATATTGTACTAATATTCTTCCGTTTATTGCCAATGAACTGGAATTTTCATCTTAACTGATCATGTATTTTATAAGCAAGCTTTTAAAACTTGCATGATACTAGGGAAGATCAACACAATATAAAATGTTGACGCTTATAAGATTTTTTCATTCTTTATAATATTTTGAAGGTACCCATTTTGACTTATCATCATTAAGATTATAAAAAGAAAACAATGCTTGTGCAGCTCCACTCAACGCTTCTTCCACGGAATGAAGAGGTATTCCTTCCTTTCCAGAATGATATTCAAAAGCCTGATTTTTCCCATGGTAATGATGACTTAATTTATATGAATAACCTTTTGGGGAAATACGAACCGTGACCACTTTCTCAGATTGATCATTCTTTGTTTTATCTATTATATACAAATCATATAGAAGAATAGATGCAGATTTTGGATGTTTTCTATGCTTTGCCTTGATTATAACTGAACACTCTAAAGATTGAGCACGATTCTGAAGTGCCAACTGTTTATAACACTCCTTTTCAAGTATGCCTTCGTAAAAATATGGTTTCATAAGTCCTCCCTGTTATTCGAACCTGAACTCGAAATGCATGAAACTCCGGACACCAATATCTAATTAGAAATAATGAATTGTGTAAAAGAATTATAATGTCTATAATCTCTTACAAGACATTATTCCAGAGCCTTATCAAGCTGTTCCAATGCTACTACAATTTTATTGACCGTCTGGCGTTCAAATTCTGCACGATCTGATTCTTCGTGAGTTCCTTTATTTAAATATCTCCATTCTCTTGAATCACCGCTTACTCCGAGTAGTATTTCTATTGGCGTTAATACAACGGATTTATTTTGATCTGAAAAACTCGTTTTGGCGATTTTGCATTTCAACTGTTCTGTTAGATTCCGAAGTTCAATTGGAGCATTTGCAGAACGCAGTTTAATACTAAGATTTCCGTCACCAAATCTATTAACGTATCTCCAAACCTTTCCTTTTGTGAAAGATTCAAGAGCCTTTCTAGATTTGTCTAAAGCATCTCGGATCTCGTTTTTATCATAGTGAGTTCGAGCAGCAATAACATAATTACGTGGGGAGCAATCTTGATTAATAGAGATGTGGAAGTCACTAATCTTTGGTAAAAAAGAAACCATTTTGGATAATCGTGACTTTTCTGCTGATAAAAGGTTTTGAATATCTTTAAAGAATTCTTCGCCGTTACATGTCAAAATAATTTGTTTCTCTTCAAAGTATGTATCTTCAAAAATAGTTCTTCGTATTGATGCGCGGTGATCATCATCAATAGCATTTACTGGGTCATCAAAAATGAGGAAAGGACAGTTTTCCTTAATGTTTTTTGCTGTCAGTACCGCTAGGCCAATGCATCGAATATGACCTTCACTTAAAATGTGCAGGGCATCGAAAAAAATATTCGGCTCATCACTATAAGAGATTTCCAGTCGCTGATTTTGCTGCAACGGCAGTCGGACTGCTGCGAGTTGTTCATGGTTTGCATCATTTCTATTGAAAGCATTATAAAGTATTACAACGAGCTCTCCCAAATCTGTGACCAATTGTGCTGGAAGACCATTTTTATAGTCATTCAGTTTTTGAACAAAATTGGCGTAGGCACCAGCTATGGTTTTATTCCGGGTAACAATATTTTTTTCTTTTTCAACACCTTCAATGAGTTGGGCATTTTCCGTGTTAAACTTTCTGATTGCTTCCTTAGCCGCTTCAATTGCGTTATTAACAGATTCTCTTCGTGTTTGCAATTTAACTATTTTCTCAGCAAATTCACGATATTTTATTAGTTTATCTTGTTTTTCACTACGTTCCTCTATTGTTTTATCGTTTTTTTTATCGATTTTTTCAAGCTGCTTGATTTGAGACTCTACTTGTTGCCATGGGGTTAATTCATCATCTGTTTGTTGATGAAGAGAATGCCACCAGTCAATTGTATGGGTATTATCTGCAGCCAGTTGGTACGCTTTAATTGGATTGTTGTCAGTGAAATATGAACAGCAAATGTCGATAATCTGCGAAAGCTTTGTCAGTGAATTGCTGATTTGTTTATTCAATTTACCAGTAGCCTCTTGCAATGCACTCAAATATTGCAACTTTTTTAATTCAGCTTCAGCGTGTTTGAAGGGATTTACTGAGACTTGAGAAATTGGTGTATGACAGGCAGGACATTTCTCTGGGCTATTTTCCTTAACTTTAATGACAACTTCATAAAGCTGTTTAAATGAAACCTGTTGACTGGCTTCCGCCAATTTCTGCTGTTTGATGTTTAGTTCTTGAATATTTGAATTAATAGATTTCTGCAGAATCTGCAAATCAGAAAGAGTTTGATTACTTTTCGTGCCTACTGGTTTTTGCAGTTCATTTTCCAGTTGATTGATTAAGCCATTTTTTTCTTTAGTTCCATTCAACTCCTGGACCATTTGTGAGAAGTCACAGTCAGTCTTGAATTCTTTAGCCAACACATTTTCATCTTGATTCAGTTTTTGCAGTTCTAAGGGGATTGAATTTTTTAATTGCTGTTGGTAGCCAGCTAGCGCCTGTTTTTTCTGATTTAATTCTTCTGCTTTAGAACCTTTAAGATCAATATACCTTTCGTCCATAGTTTCTGTGAAATTGCGGACAAATTCAGTAAAAGCATCAAGGCCGAAAAGACTGGAGATCAATTCGGTTTGTTTAGCGGGGGTTTGCGCTGCAATACGAGAAAAACTATCGATACGGGTTTTTTCTACAAAGCAAAAACGATAAAAAGCTTCATCTGCAGAAACTGAAATATCATTACCTTCGTTGTCAACTCCAGTAAGAATTGGTGTGATAAAGCTATTAATATGAGCATTTTTCAAGTAATCATCTTGATTACGAAATCGTTTGCTCTCTGCTTCAGCAACATAACCTAATAAACTGTATTCCAGAGCTTCGAAAAAACTTGATTTCCCTGTGCCATTTGGTCCATAACAAAGAACCAAGTGACTTGCAAGATCGAAAACTTCTTGTTTAAGAAAACCACGGAATGGACCAACTGTGAGGCTTTTTAGTTGAATATCCTGAACGTTTTGTTCAATTGTTCGCTCTTGAATGGGCTGAATATCTGAGCTGATTGAATCCCAATTGGATTGGGCGAGTTGCACCAACTTTTTAACACGTTGCCCTTGAGAAGTTGAAAGGGGAATCAATGTATCCAAATGCAACAGCACAAGATTGGCCATTTTTCTGACATCTTTTGGAATTTCATCTTTGCTGAGTGTTTGTAAAAAACGATGATATTCTGCATGAACCATTAGTTTTACCCTCCACTGAGTGAAACCATTTCAGCGTAAGCTTCGAATACAAAACATCCTCTTAACCTAACAGGGAGACTAAGTTCCTTGGGGCGCGGGGATTTTAAGATATTCCACTTTTCCATTCTATCATATTCACCTATATCTTGGTGGGGTTTTGCCTATAACTTCATTTATTCGAATAATGCTCATCTATCTAAATGCTTATAAAATATGTTCTGCAGTTTTTTCTAGATGCAAGCTATAAAATCGTTTACCCCTATCTCCTACAGAGGTTGATAGACTTAACGAATTATCCATATATCAATCGCTAGAATAAGCATACCCAATTTTTAAGCCAAATTTAAATTGTAGTTCTTCATCTATAGTAGTATAGGTGTATCCCATGTATGCTCCCCAAGCAACAGTCTCATGTATGCTCTGGAATCCAAATTCAAGCATCGTGGAAAAGCCCCATTTGCTATTTGTTCCGTCACCAATCCAACAAATTCCAGGGAAAATACCAATATATATACCATCTAAGTATTTGCCAGTAAGATTGTATTGGGGGCCATAATTCAGACCACTGAAAGTGTATCTATCTATAAAGCCAGTTTCCATAATTGATGTTAAAGCAAATTTCTCTGTATAAGATTGTTGATTTTCCCCAATTAAGTCAAAGCCACCAAGAAATCCCATCATAACCGTAGCAAGGGGTCTATTCATCCATGCTCTATCATTTATTAAATTTTCATTGTTTTCTTGGGGTTCGGAACTAAAGGCAGGAAAACTTACTAAGAGAACTACAAAAATCAAAATAATTTTATTCATAATAATCACCATTACCTTTTTACTCTAATATTATTGTATGATACACTCTATGATACCACAAGAGCGCAATCCTGTATTTTGGGGATAATTAATATGAAAAAGAATTTGTCATCTTTTTGATGATTTTAACGATCTTTTTTTGGGATTACAGTTATTCCAAAAAATATTTCCCACTTGTTACTGTCATAGAAAAAAATTCCGTTTTAAAAAACATTTCTTCCTATCAAAAAAAAAAAAACTATTATTCATAGTCAGACTCTCTTCCCTCTCCCTATCCCATTATTTATTAATATTCTATAGAAATAATTTATTTATATATTTAGATTTATATAAATAATTTTTATTATTCTGATGAGAGATTTTTATTTAAGTTTAATCCTAAAGCCATTATTGTGTTTTTTATAAGCCCAGCGCATTACTTGATAAAGCTCATTCTGATATGTTTCTTGTACTACAAAGCTATCATGAATTGCTAGGATTGGAATATCTTTCTTTACAAAGTGTCCCACGACATCTAAGGCGATTTGTGCATCAAGATTCATCAATCGCTTCCCCACTTTTTTTTCTGTGCAGAAGTAATGTGCAATTGGTCTATGTGATTCAATAAAAGCATCAATAAGTTGTTCAGCATCATTAATTCCTTTCTCTTTTAGCTTACGCCTGACTAATTTTGTTTCTAACACTTTTTCAAGTTCTTTTTTTCTTAGCTGACGCCCTTCATTTTTAGCTTTCTTATAGATATATTTATCTAAATAGAGCCTTTGTGTGATCTCTGAAGCTGTATTTCTTCTGGATGTCCGCCAGTATGGTTTCTGCCCATGTTTTGGTTTGGTCCATTTCCCACTTGTATTTATTAGCGGCAGGAAGCTTTCTTTTAGAAATCCTCTAACTTCCTGCTCTGATTCTGGTAAAATGACAACATACGGATCTTGCCAAATTTGTATTCCTTCTTTTGCATACAGCATATAAGGGTGTAATGCATGATAATCCCATTCTACGACAGGAACACCATTTATCGTGATTTCTGACCGTTCCTCCCCGTTTAATCCCTGATAATGATAGAATCCTTTTGTATGTAATCTTCCATAAAGTGTAGTCTTATCTCGAAATATTGCTGTTAAAGAAGTATGCAGTATATGACCTTCATTATGTCTTATATCAGCATTAGCATTAACTCTATTAGCCTTTTTCAAAACACTTTTGATTTTTTTGATTTTTAATGTTTCTTTATATGGAAGCAACTTTTCGCTTCCGCTCTCTCGAACTTCAACGAGAACGTGTTCGTATTCAACTTGTTCAGGGAGTATTTGGAAATACGATAATAGCTTCTCTGTAGCTTTGATTTTTGTATCGTATGCAAGCTTCGGATCTTCATTCCCTTTGCCTTTATGCATTTCAATGTACCCCCTATTTGATAACATTTTTACAAGTTCTATAGTATTAACTGAAGTTTTTCTGTATTGATTTCTGACCCAATGATTCCGATTTAAAGAAATGGCAAAATATCTCTTTTTATTGTTAATCAGATTTGCAATCAGAACTTCCATATTTAATAACTTTTGATTTTTGTCTCTATAGCTTTTCCCTTCATACAATATATGAAAAAGCATATTGGCTTTTTTCTTTCCTTCTGAATCCAGACGCAGGTGGGAATCATAATTAATTCTAACACTACGTAATCTCTTTTCTAAGAAATATGGATCATTCTGTTTTTGTTTTTGGGCATGCAACCTAACTTTAGGCCCTATATTATCCATACATTGTCCCTTTACTGCTGTCCCTTAATATAAATGCCGGGGAAGTGAGGGACATTACACTTATCAGCAGGATCATGACTCCTGCCTATCCTCCGGCAATAATTACTTTTATTACTTCGTTCTCCTCATTATATTTCCATTTATAGCGTCCTTTTCGGGCGTTTTTCCCCAGGGGGTCTCCATTTTATTTAGAGATAAATATATTATCTCCCTTGGGGCTTTACTATATCTGTACTCCCATAGAAAACACGATGTTTTCGGACAATGAATCACTTCGTGCATGTTTCGATTCATGCAATATTCAAAGCAATATCTTTTAATAGCTTTTGCCCTGCTTCCTGTTTGTCCTCTTTTTCGGAAGGGATACAATGGGCAATCTGTGAACGGACAATTTGTTACATTCTTAGGTCTGTTATCAGAACAGTCTAAACAATATTTTCTTATTATAATGGACCCATGATTTTGGACACCAAAGATAGTTTGGTGTATAGTAGAAATTATGGAGAAATAAATGTCCAAAAAACGAAGAGCATTCAACAATGAAAAGAAATTCAGAATCGTCCTGGAGGCCATAAAAGGACAAAGACAGATTTCTGAAATTGCAGCAGAGTATCAGGTACATCCTAATCAGATTACTACCTGGAAAAAACAGTTTCTGGAGCATGGGGCCGAAGTCTTTTCCAAAAAGACTGATAAAAAAGCTGAGCAATTAGAAGAAACCCAAGGGGAACTCTTCAAGAAAATCGGCCATCAACAGTATGAGATTGACTGGTTAAAAAAAAACTTAAACCGGCTGGAATCATGGAAAAACGAAAAATGATAACTCCAGAAACTAATATAAGCATAGCA
>JAIPFU010000069.1 GCA_021736505.1 Spirochaetia bacterium
AAACGAATAATACAAGCTCCAACGTTCAGAGACAGAGTAGTACATCATGCTGTAGTAAACGTTACAGAGCCGTTATTTCAACGAAAATTTATTTCCCATAATTACGCATGTATCAAAAATAAAGGATCTTTAGCAACGGCGCTGCAGGTACAGAAATATTTGAAAAGTCATCAGAAAAGTAAATCAATATATGTAATCAAAGGCGATGTACAATCCTATTTCCCGTCTATTTCACATACTTTCTTAAAACAGCAGATACGAAGGACGATAAGAGACAAGAATGTTCTCTGGTTTTTTGACAAAATAATTGATTTCTATGAAGGTGACTTTGGTATGGGTATAGGAGCCCTCACTAGTCAACTCTTTGCTGGGATAAATCTGACACCTTTTGATCATCACATTAAAGATGACCTAGGAATAAAGCAATATGTCCGATATATGGATGATTTTATTATCGTAAATACTGATAAGACTGCTTTAAAAGAGCTTTTAAAGTATTGTGAAGGCTATCTAAGAGATGTCTTGCTGTTAACTATTAATTCAAAGAGCAGTGTTATTCCAATTACGCATGGTGTTGATTTTTGTGGATACCGAATATTTAGAGATTATATGCTACCCCGGAAAAGAAATATGAAAAGAGCTAAAAAAAGATTAAAGAAATTGTCATACCTCTATGAAAACGAAGATGGCAATCTTGAAGATTACAGAAACAGTTTAATGTCATTTCTAGGCTACACAAAGCACTGTCGGGCTTATTATAGTACCAAGTCAATACTTGAAGAAACAGCAATAGGCAACTGTCCTCAAAGGAGAAATTAAGTGAAAACACCACTATCATATTATGGAGGAAAACAGCAATTGGTTTCAAAGATTTTATCCATCATACCTAGCCATAGATTGTACTGCGAGCCTTTTTTAGGGGGAGGTGCTGTATTCTTTGCTAAACCGCAGTCAGACTCAGAGGTCATCAACGATACAAATAGAGAATTGATTAACTTTTACGAAATCATACAAAACGATTTCGTTTCACTGGAAAAAGAAGTGCAGATCAGCTTACACAGTAGAGATCTTCATAGAAAAGCAACGGTTATCTACAACAATCCGGACATGTTTACAAAATTAAAAAGGGCGTGGGCGGTATGGATATTGGCAAACGAAAGCTACAGCTCGATGCTAAATGGTACTTTCGGTTATGACCTTACCGGGCAGACAGCAAGGAAAGTGATGAATAAGAGAGATGGGTTCACTCTTGATTATGCAATTAGACTACAGGGTGTGGAAATCGAGTGTACCGATGCTCTTAGGATTATTAGAAGCAGAGATAGTGAGGATAGTTTCTTCTATTGCGACCCTCCTTATATTAATACCGACTGCGGACATTATGATGGATATTCAGTAGAAGATTATATGATGCTGTTAAATGTTCTTGAAAAGATTGAAGGGAAATTTCTGCTCAGCTCTTTTCCGAACGAGGTTCTCGATAAGTATTTACCTAAAAATGATTGGTGTACAAAACAAATTGAGATGAACATGTCAGTAAACGCGAAATCAGAAAATAGAAAGAAGACAAAAACAGAAGTTTTTACAGCAAATTACGATCTAAACATGGGCCAAGGTGAATTGTTTTAGGATTTTCGCGAAAAAAAGTTGCATATTTCGCATAAATTTCGCGAAACTGTAACTGGATTCATTCAACAAAATCGCTTACACTTAGAATAAATCTTTATAGGATATGATGTTCAACATTATTCAACAAAATTTGATTTGATGATGGATTTTTTCAGGGAATGCCGTTTTATGCGTTTTTTAAGGGTTTCGCTTATAAATTTCGCGTAATTCTCACTTTTTCTTGTAAGTTTTTCTCATATTATCTTGGATTTAACATGTATTTAATGAATGCCTAAAACAATGACCTGTGATTTTCTTCTGAATCCCTGAATTGGTAATAGTTTTTTTAATATTCTTATTCCACCAGGTTTCCATCAAATGCTCCCGCCGCTTTCCTTGAAAAACATATCCAAATCCTCTTTTGCCCATCGCCGCCCTTGCTGTTTGTGATAGTAAAATGACTCGGCTTCTGTTGATTTTTGGGGGCTCAATCTTCCTTGTTACCGGGTTATATTTTCTGTCTACATTCAGGGTCCCATCATGGTATTGTTCCCAGGTAACCGCTAACACTTCCCCCATCCTCATGCCAGTTGCAGCAGTAAACAACATCACCCGGTGTACAAGATCATTAGGAAAATAATCTTTACGAGAAAATAAAAGCTGCAGTTCTTTTGCCGTTAATACGTCTTTAGTTTCCTGCTGATATGAGACATTCCCGATTTTTGCAAAAGGATTGAATTCAAAGTCCCCCCGGGAGATCCCTTCAGAATATATGGATCTAAGGTTTGAAATTACTTTGTTTATGGTCCGTTTTTTGTCAGGAATCGTATCTAAAAGATATTCTTGAAACTTCATAGTATCCCGACGCTTCATCTTGAGCATGTCGTAATCCTTCAGATAGGGAAGAGCATAATTTTTTAGATTGTGGGCAAGTTCACGTGCGTAACCAAGAGAATATCCTTTTCCTAGCCTGTCAAATCTTTTGCGCCTGGGGTTGGTAGATGGGTCCAGGTACTCTTTTAGATAATCACTGAATAAAACCACTCCCGGGCAATTCTCGTTTCTGTTAATGATTTGTCCCATAACTTTTTCAGCATCACGTTTGCGGGGAGTACTTGTAGAATAGCATTTTCTTTTTCCGTTAATTGTGATCACAAAGAAGTAATTTTTACATCCTTTTTTTTTGAAAAGTTTCGGCATGCAGCCCCCTATAATACTGTGTATTTATGTGATGCAGGAGTAGTGATAGTGCAAACAAAGTGTTGACAATTTGCTGACAACTGCATTATTTGTAATGCATGCGGGCTGTACAAGATTTTGTAAAGTCTTATCATGAAAGAAATTATTTTACGCCCAAGAGGATTCGAACCTCTGACCTACGGCTTAGAAGGCCGTTGCTCTATCCAGCTGAGCTATGAGCGCATTGGTGATTACGTAAATTAGAGACATTCGGGGCGAGAGGACTTGAACCTCCGATCTCCTGCTCCCAAAGCAGGCGCCTTAGCCACTAGGCTACGCCCCGATAATCGAAAACAGAGTATACCGATTATACCCTTAAAGGTCAAGAGTTTAAAAAAGCTGCCATAATACAAACACCATAATGAACAATTTAATTGTTGAGATCCCAAATTATTAGTTACCTATATTTTTAGGGAGTTATAATTTAAACCACTTATAACATGTTTGTAAGTTTTTTCCCAATTTTTGATTGTTATTTTTCTTAAAAATCGAAAATTTAACCATTTTTTCAATATAATGCTTACTGTTGAAAGTAACTAATTAAAAAAAGTACTTGAATAAATAAAATTAATTCATTAGTATGCTAAGCAAATAATTCATGGAAAAAAAATGGGAAAAGCATATTATAAAAAAGTTGACTGAAGAATTTTTATACTGAATGGAAGAAAACGGTGTATAATAAACACTGTACAACAATCGATAAGCAGAAAAATGTAATCACTGATTAATAATAAAAAGTAAAACAAATAAAGGGAAATGTCCCATGAGAAAAGAAAGCATAATATGTGTAGCTATACTATTTTTTTTGTTTTTTACAGCTGCGCTTGTATCAGGGAAAGGTGTTGTTGAGAGAAATCCTATTGAAATTCGTGTAAGTGAGAAGGATGATGCTTTGAACAGCATACATAACAGCATAGCTGAATTCATTATAGAGAGGGGATTTGACGCATATCAAGTGGAATATGTTTCTGCAAATCACTACTCATCCATGGAAAATATAATTGCAGGAAAAACTGATGTAGATATTACTTGGAGCTCTGCTTATCTTCCGGATGAACTGATTAAGGCATTGGAAGAAGGACAAGTACTGGATCTTGGAGAATCTGTACCCGGGGCATCCCAGGGGTGGTGGATTCCAGCGTATATGATAAGCGAAGAGTCCACATCCGAAGAGTCCACATCAGATGCAACCGCATCAGAAGCCACTACATCAGATGCGACCGCATCAGAAGCCACTACATCAGAAGCCACTACATCAGAAGCCACTACATCAGATGCGACCGCATCAGAAGCCACTACATCAGATGCGACCGCATCAGAAGAGCCTGCATCAGATCAACCTGAAAATGAAGAGCCCGTAGCAGCTCCGCCTGAAACGGAAATATCTGCACTAGAATCAGCAGTGACCGTCGGAAATCTTCCAAAACTGTTTTACCCGCAGTTTCGGGAGGTGTTTGAGAATGGGGAGCTTCCTGAAGAAAGCTTCTTGAAGGAAGTGCTGTATGCAGGGTCTCAGGGATGGACTGCTCTTGAGTATTCTGAATCCATCTTTGAAACAGAAGAACTTGGCAGGTTTTTTGAACAAGTTGTTTCTCAGTCCGGCGCTGAACATGCCCTATCCCTATTGGAAGCATATCAGCAGGAAAGACCGTGGATCGGATATTACTGGTCTCCGAGCATCCTTTTCGGCAGCTTAGATATGGTGGAAGTGCAGGGAACAGATTTTCCGCCAATCAGCATCCGCAGTCTTGTACATGAGAATCTGCGTGAAAAAGCTCCGGAATTAGTGGAGTTTTTCGACAAGTTCAGCATCAGCACAAAAAACAGCAGTGAACTTCTGGCGGTAATGGATGAAACAGGATGGGACAGCGAAAGAGTCGCCCGCTGGTTTCTGCAGAATAAGACAGAAATTTGGACTTCCTGGATTGGGAAGGATAGGGAAGATATGGTGAAAGCCGCTTTGTAATATAAACAGCTTTGTAATACAAGCCGCTTTGTAATACAAGCACAAAGGAAAAGAATATGGAAAAAGAGAAAATCATTGAAATCAAGAATCTCTGGAAAATATTCGGTAAAGACCCCAAACGCATACTTGATAATAAGTATGCCGGTTTGTCGAAGGACGAAATACAGGAAAAAACCGGCTGCGTTATCGGTCTCCGAAATATATCCCTGGAGATTAACAAGGGAGAATTTTATATTCTCATGGGATTATCCGGGAGCGGAAAATCGACGTTGATCAGAAATATTATCCGGTTGGTAAATCCATCCAGCGGCGGAATAACGGTTAACGGGAAGGAAGTAACTAAGCTGAACCGGGAAGATCTTCTGGAGTTCAGGAGAAATAATTTCGGCATGGTTTTTCAGCACTATGGGCTCCTGCCGCATCTAACGGTGCTGGACAATGCCGCTTATGGGCTGAAGGTACGGAATATCCCCAAAGGGGAGCGTTATGCCAAGGCCATGGAAGTGCTGCAGACAGTGGGACTTAAGGGTTGGGAGGATTATTATCCCGGCTCCTTGTCCGGCGGGATGCAGCAGCGGGTAGGCCTGGCTCGTGCTTTGGCTAACGACGCTGAAATTCTGCTGATGGATGAGCCCTTCAGCGGGCTGGATCCTTTAATTCGACGGCAGATGCAGGATGAACTGGTGGAACTGCAGGATCAGCTGCAGAAAACTATTGTTTTTGTTACCCATGATCTGCATGAGGCGCTGAAGCTTGGTGATCGAATAGCCATTATGAGAAACGGAGAAATTGTACAGATAGGAGAGCCTGAAGATATAGTAACCGATCCTGCTGATGATTATGTGAAGGAGTTTGTCCGTGATGCAAGCGCGGCTAGGGTCTTGACTGCAGGAACGATTATGGAGAAAGCTCAAGTGCTGCTTTACGGCTGGGAAGGGCCGAAGACAGCCCTTCACCTGTTGAAATCGAACAAGAGAAATGCTGCCTTTGTTGTCGACAAGCGGCATAGACTGCTTGGTATCGCTTCTGAGAAAAGTCTGGAAAAGTGTATAAACGCAGCAGAACCGGGAACGAAGCAATCCTACATCCCTGAAAGCGCCATTAAAAAAGTAGAGGCTGTTACTCAGGATACAGTGATAGAGGATCTTTTCAGTATTGTCAGCCATAATCCTTATCCTGTCCCTGTTGTGGATGAGAAAGGAAAGCTGCTTGGTATTGTAAAAACAGATTCAATTTTTGAGTCTATTACCCCCATCGAAGGAGGTGAGGAAGATGTTTGAATTTCCTGAATATATACGTATCCCCCTGGCGGATTGGATAGATGTTATAATGGATTGGCTTCTGATAAATTTGGAAGGTTTTTTTGATGCCATCGGGTTTATCATTCTGCAAGTCATGCTTGCTATAGAGAATTTGTTTCTTACCATTCCGTGGTTTGTTATCATTCTGCTTGTCGGCGGGCTGGCATGGAAATTTCTGGGGAAATGGTACGATGGAATCATATTTATGGTGATGCTTGTGTTTATCGGAGCATTCGGCTATTGGGAGCTTGCCATGCGAACATTGAGCCTTGTGGTGGCATCGGTCTTTTTCTCCCTTCTTATCGGTATTCCTACGGGAATCAGCATGGCAAGAAGTGACAGAATGGAGTCCTTTCTTAAGCCGGTTCTTGACACGATGCAGACCATGCCGTCTTTTGTCTACCTCATTCCGGCGCTGATGTTCTTCGGTTTAGGGAAAGTCCCGGCGGTAATTGCAACTATCATTTATGCTGTGCCTCCAGTCATACGGCTTACTAATGTCGGTATCAGAACGGTGGATAAAGAGGCCGTGGAGGCTTCCAAGGCATTTGGAGCGACCCCGAGGCAGGTACTTTTTGATGTCCAACTGCCGCTGGCAAAACCTTCCATCATGGTAGGAATTAATCAGACCACGATGATGGCTCTAGCTATGGTTGTTATTGGTTCTATGATTGGTGCCAAGGGACTCGGTATGGAAGTACTTCTGGCTATCAACAGGGTGGAAGTCGGTAAAGGTTTTGAAGCTGGTTTCAGTATTGTTATCCTGGCGATTATCATAGACCGGCTGACTCATTCATTTGCAAAAACGAAGAATCAGGCTGAAAAAGATAAAGAGTAACGGTGACTAAGAAAACGGAAAGAGAAAAGAAAACGGAAAGAATATCGAAAACAGATAAGCCGGATAAAACAGATAAGCCGGATAAAACGGATAAGCCGGATAAGCTGGATAAGCTGGATAAGCTGGATAAGCTGGATAAGCCGGATAAACTAGATAATCCGGATAAGCTGGATAAGCCGGAGATAGCAGAACAGGTATACTGGATTCTCGATGAGTATTACCCTGAGGCTATAGAGTTTATCGATTCAGCAGATGCCTACCAGCACCTCATTGCTGTTATTTTATCCGCCCAGACAACGGACAAACAGGTTAATGCTGTCATTCCAGCTCTGTTTACCCGTTTCCCCTCTCCTGAGGACCTGATGGCTGCGGATCCCGCGGAAGTGGAGGAGATCATCCATTCCGTGGGTTTTTTCCGTGTTAAAGCCCGAAATATAATTGCCGCAGCCCGGGATATCCATGAGCGGTTTCACGGAGTGGTTCCCGAAGCTATGGATGAGCTGCTCTCCATTCCTGGAGTGGGAAGGAAAAGCGCCCACGTCATCCGGGGCAAGTGTTTCGGTCTTCCGGCGATTATTGTGGATACCCACTTCGGCCGTGTTGTCCGGCGGCTCGGCTTGGCGCATGGGAAAAATCCCGAGGCTGTGGAAAAACAGACTGCAGCCCAGATTTCACCTGAAAAGCAGTATCGCTTCTCTATGATAATTAATCTTCACGGCAGGGAGTTTTGTCACGCCGCACGACCAAAATGCACTACATGTCCCCTGGAAGCCATCTGTCCGTCTGCCCAGAATATATCTGAATCTGTAAAGTCATCTTGAGTTGACTGAGCGCCCTCTGAGATATCTCAAACAGAAATATTAAAGAAATCTACGTAAAATCTATTTTTATATATGGTTGTTCCGTTTTGATGGGTAAGCTTCAAGTAAGCTCCAAGTAAAATCAGGGTAAGCTCAAATGCTGATTAAGCTCCGGCACTGCTTAAGCCAGGCTAAGGATTTTTCTCACGGAATAGGAAAAATCTTCCCACCAAAGCTGTTTATCTTCAAACTCCATGGTGATATCGGCAATTTGAGAGAGGTGAAAAGGCCGCTTCAGAGGATCAGCCGCTTCAGAGGGAATAAATTGCTGGTATATTTCACTGAACTCATCTGCTGAAGATTTTTCTATGCCGTCAACCGCAACAGCTGGCTTATTTTTTTCACCCCGGTCTCCTCCCACTGAAGCGAGAAAAATCCCCGGATACAGAGGAATACAGCCTCCACGTTCATCAATTTCAAGCTCTTTCTTGTAGCTGTCCTTCAGTGCGATGTTCAAAATGCGCTGCGGAAGCATCAGCCTGTCCCCTGCATTATCTATGGAACTGTCCCGTCCAGTATCCCCAGGAAGGATATCCAGAAACAATCCTTCGTTATGCAGGGAAATTCCGGATATGCTGATGGCTTCGCGCTGCGATTCGGCTGTTTTCAGATAATCGCTGAAAATTGGGCCCGAGGCATAAAAAAGGGGAACCAGCGGGGGGAGTGCTCTGACAGAAACAAGAGCTTTTCTGCGGAGCAATTCCGTACTCAGCTTCTGAAGGGATAGGGAAATATGCTGGGGCAGCAGAAATGCGACTAGATGGATTGTTGACATGATCATAAAGATTGGACTATTTTCTGGATAAATTCAAGAGGAGTCTTTACATAAATCTTTTTTACTGATATCTTCTACAAGTCTTAAATAAAAAATAAGAATCATTGAATATAAGGTGGAGTATCATGTCACGGAAATGCGATATTTGCGGCAAAGGAGCAGTT
>JAIPFU010000070.1 GCA_021736505.1 Spirochaetia bacterium
CATGACCATTTATTGCATCAACGGATACTTTCTCATCATCAAAAAGAATATCCATTCCCACCCGTAATGCGCCCAGGGAGGTAAAGAGCTGAGCCCGCATAAAATTGGCCAGATTGAAGGTATTCTCGGACTCCCTGATAAAGAGCGGTCTTCCTTCAAGAACATCAGTCATGGATTCGCCGGAAATATAGTTGTAGGGCAGCAGTCCTCCGCAGTCATAATCGCCTTCCAGCGCAGTCATAAGTACATCATCATAGAGTTTTCCGGTGCTGATCGACCCGCCGGTCACTTCAATGACCTCTTTGAAGAGGCTGATCCACTTATCGTACTCGCCGGTGCAATTGTTCGCATGGGCCATGGCGACCAGAGAACCATCGGGAGTGGTAACCAGATCCAACTCCTTGTATCTCTTTGAAAGCTCCTTCTCCAGCACTATCATGGCAAAAACGCTGGTACCCGCGGAGACATTTCCTGTTCTTTTGCGCACGCTGTCCGTGGCAACCATCCCCGTTCCAGCATCTCCCTCGGGGGGACACATGGGAATTCCAGCCTGCAGGTCGCCATCTGCATCGAGCAGAGCTGCACCTTCCTTGCTCAGGCTTCCCGCATCTTCTCCCGCCGTCATACAGACCGGCAGCACATTTTCAAGTTTCCAGGCATAGCCGTGTTCAGATACCAGATCATTGAACTGTCCGATCATCTTCTCATGAAAATCCTTTTTATCCGAGTCAATGGGAAACATTCCCGAAGCATCACCTATGCCGAGATTCCGCTCGCCTGTAAGCTTCCAATGCACGTAGCCCGCCAAAGTCGTCATAAAATCGAGGTCCCGTACTGAATTGCTGTCGTCTAAAATTGACTGATACAGATGCGCTACACTCCATCTATCGGGAATGGGGTAGTCAAAGAGGTCGGCAAGTTTCTCCGCCGCTTCGTGGGCATTGGTATTTCTCCAGGTCCGAAACGGTTCAAGAAGTTCACCCTTCTTATTGAAAGCCAGATACCCATGCATCATCCCGCTGATACCTATGGCCTTAATTTTTGTAAGCTTCACACCGTACTGATCCATAACATCCTGTTTCAGGGATGCATAACTTGCGGCAGCCCCTTTCCAGACATCATCCAGCTCGTAGGTCCATATACCGTTGACAAGTGAATTCTCCCAGCTGAATCCCCCCTGCGCGATCGGTGTATTATCACCGCCTATAAGCACGGCTTTAATCCGTGTTGATCCAAACTCTATACCCAGACTCACATTTCCCTGTTTCAGGTCTTCTTGTGTAGATTTTCCCATTGCTTACATCCTCCAGTCATAAATCGCTTATTTTCTTCTATCCAAGCTACCAACTATTCTACCATATGCCGTGTGCTTCTCAACACTGCTGTTTGCTGTTTCAGTATGTTTTCCGTTTCACTATGTTTGCGGTCACATACAGATGTTTGCGGTCACATACAGATGTTTGCGGTCACATACAGCAGGTGAAACTGTTGAAAAAAAATGAGTTAACGTACACGCATTATTCCATAAAACATTTGATAAGACAAGATAAAAACCTGCAGGTGCAGATGATAAATGGCGGTATAGCAATTTCCGGGGGAAACAGGGGCTTGGTGATGCCTGAGCGCTCGCATTTGCCCCGTCTCAAAAGCCGCAGGGCTCCCATGAGGCCGGGCAGCACGCAAGCGGGCAAGCATGTAAGCGGGAAGCAAGCAGCAGGCTGCACGAAAGCTCCAGCCGTTATTCCGGAGCGCGGAGGCATCAACAGAAATTCACGCGCCTTTGCCGTTCTGCTGCTGATACTGCAGTCTGTAGAGCGCAGCATAGAGTCCATCCCGGGCCAGCAGATCCTCATGGCGCCCCGATTCAGCCAGCCGGCCATCGTTCAGCACCAGAATTCTGTCGGCATGGCGGATGGTAGACAGCCGGTGAGCGATGACGATAGCTGTACGGCCCTGCATCAATTTCTCAATAGCCTTTTGTATCAGCTGTTCAGTTTCGGTATCAATACTTCCTGTGGCTTCATCCAGAATCAGGATGCGGGGATCGTGGGCAATAACGCGGCTGAAAGCCAGCAGCTGCCGCTGTCCGGTAGAGAGATTTGCCCCCGACTCCTTCAGCTCCGCAGCATAGGCCTCGGGAAGCTGCTCGATAAATGAGGCCGCCTGCACCGTCTCGGCGGCCTGCTTCACCCTATCAAAGGGGATATCGGCTCCCAGACGGATGTTCTCCTCGACGCTTCCGGCAAACATGAAGACGTCCTGCTGAACCGGCTGAACCGCCCGGCGTACATCATCAAGCCGCAGCCGACGGATATCAATACCGTCAATACAGATGCTGCCGGACTGAATATCCCACATCCGGGTCAGCAGATTGGCAATGGTAGTCTTGCCGGCACCGGTATAGCCTACGATAGCCACCGTTTCGCCGGGTTCTATGGTGAAAGACAAATCCTTCAGCACCGGCTCATCCGGAACATACGCGAAACGGACATTTTTGAACTCAATCCTGCCCTTGACCTCTTCGGGAAGCTGGGATTTTCCTTCATCCGGGATGCGGTCTTCAGTATCAATCAGGTCAAAAATGCGCTCGCCGCCGGCCATCGCCGACTGCAGAATAGTGAATTTTTCGGTTAAGTCCATCACGGGCTGATAGAACTTCTGTACCAGATTTACATAGGCAATCATGATCCCGAGGCTTACCGTCGTTTCAATGACCATCTGTCCCCCGAAGTAGAGAACCACCCCGATGGATATGCTGGTAAACAGATTGATCATCGGTCGGAATACCGCAAAGACCATCATTTCCGAGAGATTTGCCCGCAGCAGTTTCTCATTCTTATCTCCAAACTCGCGGTCCGTACGTTTTTCCCGGCCGAAGATCTGCACCACCTCCATGCCGGAAATGTGCTCCGACAGGAACGCATTTACCCGGGAGACCCACATACGCACCCGGCGGTAGGCATCTCGGGCCCGCCCCCGGAAGTAGTAGGTGATCAGCAGCACCGGCGGCAGACTGATAACGGTAATTGCTGCCAGTTTCACATCCAGAAGGAAGAGCGTAATGACCACTCCGCCCATCAAGGCAAAATCACGAAGCAGGGATGTAGCCACGGAGGTAAAGAACTCGTTAATCGTCTCAACATCGTTAGTGATGCGGGTAACCAGGGTTCCCACAGGGGTTTTGCCGAGAAAGCGCAGGGATTGTCGAACCGTATGCCCGAAGAGTTTTGTTCGGATATCGCGCATCACCTCCTGACCGACAAAGGCGATCAGGTAGACCTGGAGAAACATAAAAACCAAGGCCGCAGCCAGAGTGAGAAAAAAGAGTACGCTGTTGCGGGCGACCCCGCTGATATCCCCGGTCCGCAGAACGGTTTTCTCCTCTTGGGGGAGGGACTCCATAAACTCGCGGGTCACGACAACCCAGCCGTCCTGCACATCCGCCGCTTCAGGATAGGAGTCAAGCAGCTCCTGCAGTTCAGCATCATCACGAAGCTCCGTCAGATACCAGGGCGTGCGGGTAAAATCACCCGATTCTCTGAAAGCATCCTTCTCCGGCGCGGGCATTTTCTCAGCCTCAGTCTCCGTCAGGTAGAGGTAGTCTCCGATGCGGAGGGCATCCTCCAACAGACCGTGCTCCTGCAGCGTCGATTCAACTTCCGAGGCGGCGGTAAAGCGGTAGTACCGCGCCATGATATGCTCGTCAATGGTCCGCTGCATAATCACCGGTGCCGCCAATTCAGCCACAGTTGCGGCAAGAAGAGCCAGAATAGCAATTAGCGCGGGCAGCTTATAGGGTTTCACAAAGCTCAGCAGCCGCCGCATGATAACAGGGTCGTAGCCCTTAATAATCTTATCCTGCTCCATCAGACCCCTCCCTCGCAGCACTGCTGAAGCCGGTAGATATCCTGATAGAGACCAGGTGTATCAGCAAGCTCGGTATGGCTGCCTTGCTGCACAATACGGCCACCGTCCAGAACGATGATATGATCAGCATGCCGCAGCGTCGAAACCCTGTGGGCCACCAGTACATTCGTACGTCCCCGCCGCACTTTCAGAAATGCATTCAGAATCTTCTCCTCCGTTTCAGCATCCACAGAGGCAAGGGCATCATCAAAAATCAGCAGCTCAGGATCAATCATCATTGCCCGGCTTATGGCAATCCGCTGCTTCTGTCCCCCGGAGAGGGACACTCCCCGCTCCCCCACCTCTGTATTCCAGCCGTGGGGAAATGTCTCGAGTTCCCTGCTTATGGTTGATACTTCCGCTGCCCGCTGCACCTCTTCATCCGAAGCTTCAGGCCGGCCGAAAGCGATATTGTCCCGGATGTCTGCGGAGAATAGAAAACTATCCTGAGGCACAATCCCGATGGCCGCCCGCAGTTTGGGCAGCTGAAAATTGCGGATATCATCTTCTCCGATAAAGATCGAGCCGGCGGGCGGATCAAGCAGCCGCGGAATCAGGCGGACAAGGGTCGATTTTCCGGAGCCGGTGCGCCCGAGAATACCGAGACTCGTGCCTTGGGGCACTTCAAAGGAGATATCCTGAAGTATCGGCGGCCCTTCCTTCTGGTAGGAAAAGCTGAGTTTGTCTACCTTCAGCCCGCCGGCGGGGGATCTATCAATAGCCCCCGGTCCCGAGGTGATTTCCGGCTTCTCATTCAGGATTTCGTTAATCCGCTGAAGACTGGCAGCGCCGCGCTGGAGCATGTTGATGGTGAAGCCCAGCCCCATTACCGGCCACCGGAGCATGGTCAGGTAGCTCATAAATGCCATAAAGTCTCCGGGGGTAAATTCATTCAGAATTACCGCCTGCCCGCCGAAGTAGAGCAGAAAAAGCATGGAGAGGCCGCTGATAAAGGTGATCAACGGGAAAAAGAGCCCCCAGATTCGCACAAGCTGCATATTTCGGCTGAGGTTGTCATCGTTCCGGATTTTGAAGTTCCTTTCCGCCCAGCTCTCCTTCACAAAGGATTTTATTACCCGTATGCCGGTAATCGTCTCCTGCACATATTCGCTGAGCCGGGAGAAGCCCTCCTGCACGGCCTTGAAGCGCCGACCGATGATTTTGCCGCCCAGCAGTACGATGATGGTGATGAAGGGCAGCGGAATGATGGTGATCAGCGCCAGCTTGGGAAACTGGGCAAAGAGGATGATCAGGATGGCAACGGAAAGGAAAATGCCGTCAATAAATGCCACCAGGGCCATTCCCGATGCCATGCGCACAGCACGCATATCATTGGACGAACGGGCCATGATGTCTCCGGTCCGCATTTTCTGGTAGAAACTTGATGAAAGTGAGAGGAGGTGCTGAAACACTTTTTCCCGGAGGTCCCGCTCGATACGCCGCGAGGCGCCGTGTATGAAGTAGCGCCAGCCGAAGCGGAAGAAGGCAACCATCGCAGCAATCCCGGCCATCATCAGGACAAGCCTTCCCAAGGCACTCAAGTTGAAGCTCCCCCCGGCAATCAGGTTAGTGGCCTGTTTAATCAACTGCGGTATATAGAGCTCCCCTGCATTCGTGAGGACAAGGGCAAGCAGCCCCAAGACATAATAGGCTGTATATCGTTTTACCAGAGGAAGCAGGGTTTTAAATTCTTTCAGCATAAGCAGTCAACTCATTCTTTTAATACGAATCATTTATACGATCATTTATACGATAATTTTTCGAACACGGATTACGTATTTGAATTACGAATGTAAATTACGAATCATCACAAAAGTTTGTGCCACCTTATAAAGTATAGATGTTTTCAGCATGAGTAAATAGTAATTTGAAAACATTTTCTCTGAAGGCGAAGTATGCTTTCCCATCACAAAAACCTCCCTATCCCCCCAGAATTAATTGTCTCGGTACAAATTGTCGTGTATAATCCGTATCCATGGCAGTAATACAATTCGGACATACCTGGTGGGGAAAGAAATGGCTGGAATCCCTCACCCGCATTGACTATACTAACAGACTTCCCAGAGGACAGCGCTACGCCCGCAACGGGTCTGTAGTTTCCATAGATATTCAGAAGGGCAAGATTTCCGCCAAAGTTGCAGGAAGACGGCGCACCCCCTATAATGTGCGGCTGAACCCCTGGTCCTTCACAGAAAAAGGGAAAAAGATTGCCGAAGACCTGATCCTCCGTAATCCCTACTATCTCTCTCAGCTTGAAGCCCGGGTGCTACCCCGTGAGCTTCTGGAGGAATTCAGCAATCTGGGAATGCCCCTCTTCCCCGCTTCCTGGAAGGAACTCCCCATGCGCTGCTCATGCCCTGACTGGGCGGTTCCCTGCAAACATATTGCCGCAGTTATTTACATCATCGCTAATGAAATCGACAAGGATCCCTTTCTTGTCTTTACTTTGCACGGTTTCGACCTGATAAAAAGCATAGAGGATACACTGTATGCTGATCAGCCTGCAGCAGAAAACGTGCCCCTGCTCCCGTCCTTCTGTTCTGGGGAAGAACTGAACTGCAGCTGCAGTCAGTCAGCCCTGGAATCCATAGATTTCTCTTCTATCCCCGATATTGGGGATGCCGCAGCGGGAATTCTCACAGAAAAACCGCTCTTCTACCCGAAAAAGGACTTCAAAGCGCTTCTTACGGCCAGCGCCGACAAGCTGAGCAAAGCTATACAGAAAAAAGTCAAGGAGATCGACTTAGCCGAAGAGCCTCCCGAACTGCTCTTCACTTCCGGAGAATTTAAACTCCTGCATGGGAAAAAACTGGTTTCCGCCGTGCTGAAGCAGGGTAAGCAACGCATCAGCTTCTCCTCCGAAGATCCGGAACCCTTCATCTCCTCTATCGGGCAGCTTCCAGCGGTGAATTTATCAGCATACCCGCCCCTTACCGCATATCTCGTCATGCTGCACAGCTTCACCCTCAAACTTATGGAGCAGCGAGCCCTGATACCGGACCTCTACGGAGTATCCGAAGGGAAGTATCGCATCCGCTGGATACCGGCGCTCTTCAATACAGATATCTCTGCCATCTTTACGAGCCTTGCAGAACAGCTGCCCTCATCCCTAGTTTCATTCAAGGGCACTCCCCTAGACAGAAGGGAACAGCTCTTCATGATTATCTCCTTCATAGCTAACTCATACATCAATGAAAGTGATCTTTTGCCGGAAAAAGATGCGGATCCCATCATCTCCATGTTTTTTTCAGGCAGCATCTACACACCCTCCCGCTTTGAAGAGCGCGGCAACATTCAGGCAATCCAGCTTTGGCTGGGGCGATTTTTTATACGGCCTTCGAAACTCGTGCCGATTCTGCATATCGAAGAACTAACCCCTGATGACAAGGGCAAAGGCAAGGAAAGTGCCGAGGCTAAGGACGATTACTCCTACCGCTTTGAAATCCATGTAGAGAATACGGCATCTGCTGATGCTTCCGCAGCGGAAAACGCCGAATTGGATGAAGCAGCATCAGGAGGAGCAGCATCGGATGGCGCAGCGGCCGGCAAACAATCCGCCCAAAAGAGATTAACCCCCAGCACAGCAGCCGGCACCGCATCTTCATCCGCTTCGGCATCACCCCAGCCGCTCTTTTCCATCATCTCAGAACTTGACGCTGAAAGCATGGCGCTTCTCCGGGATCTGCAGCTGCTCGCAGCATATCTTCCCGCGGTAAACACCTATCTCAAAGCCGGAAAAGCCGTCACCATTGATGAAGAGGACTTTGCAGAGTCCTGGTTTGCCGCCCTCGGTGCCCTGCAGACATTAGGGGTCCGAACTCATGTCCCCAAGGCTCTGCAGAAACGCCTCTTTCCGCAGCTGACCCTCTCATTCAAGAAAAAGGCCGGCGTCTCCAGCGAAAGCGTCACCAACTATCTGAGCTTGCAGAAACTGGTGGATTTCCAGTGGTCCATCGCCGCCGGCGATATGCTTATCCCGGCAGATGAATTCTACGAACTCACCAGCACATACAAAAAACTCATCCGCTATCATGATGCCTACGTGATGCTGGATGAAAAAGAGCTCAAGAAGATGAGAAAAGCGCTGGAGAAACCTGTTTCACTGCGCCCCCTGGATATTGTGAAGATTCACCTTGAAGGCAGCTATAACAATGTCCCGATTCAGACTGATGCATCCCTGAAAAGTATCATAAACAGTCTCTTTACGGTGGATCCGGTCCCGCTGCCGGATCGTCTGCAGGCCGATCTGCGCCCCTATCAGGAGAAGGGCTTCCAGTGGCTCTACCACAACCACAGAATCGGCATCGGCTCCCTGATTGCCGACGATATGGGTCTCGGCAAGACCCTGCAGGTGCTTGCGCTGCTGCAGAAAATGAAGGAGGAGGGATCCCTCACTCCGAAGAAAGCTGCCATTGTCATAGTGCCGGCAAGCTTAGCTACTAATTGGCAGAAGGAGATGGAGAAATTCACTCCGGATCTCATCCCCGGCATCTATCACGGGCAGAACCGTATGCTGGATCCGGAATGCGAAGTCATCATAACTACATACTCCGTTGTTTCCCAGGACACTTCTCTGCTCTCCAAGAAGAAGTGGTCTGCGGTCATTATCGATGAGGCTCAGAACATCAAGACGCCGACCGCCGCCAGGACAGCAGCGGTAAAATCCCTGAAGGGAGAAGTGAAGATCGCCATGACCGGGACCCCGGTGGAAAACCGGCTGATGGACTACTGGAGTGTCTTTGACTTTATGATGAAAAATCTTCTCGGTA
>JAIPFU010000071.1 GCA_021736505.1 Spirochaetia bacterium
TTCCTTCTCCTGTGAAAAAAGGTTCTGCAGGAATTGATTAATCACTTCAGCAGTTTTATCCGGGCACTCTTCCTGCGGCACATGACCGCATTCATTAAAAACTTCCAAGCTTGCTCCAGGAATTTCTACAAACAAACGTTCGCTTAATTTTAACGGAACAACAGTATCTTCAGCTCCATGAATAATCAGGACCGGTATTTCCAGACTCCCCAGACGATCTATGATTCCCGGATCTCTATTGGCTTTTGTGTACTCAAAGAGGGCAATGTCCCAGTTTTTCGCCTGCAGCGGCTTTTTATAATGCTCCGCTAACTCACTAGGAACCTTCTCCGGTTCATACCATGCTTCACTGAAAAGTTCATCACTCCTTTCTGCCAGCCTCCGCGTAGTTCGAATGCCTGTTCCCCGAAAAAAGGGTAACTGCAGAAGCCAGCGAACTAGTGATGGAGGGCCATTCCGGTATATCGCCGGATCAATCAGGATAAGAGCAGCCGCCTTCTCGGGATAATCCATAGCCAGTTGAACGGCTAAGTTTCCTCCCGCAGAATTTCCAACGAGAACAAAGGATTCTCCTTTCAGCTTATCCATCAGTTTAAGCGCCCGCTCCTTTACAGCTTCTCCGGTATAGGGATTACTGCCTGCTGCGAACTCTCCTGTATCTTCATCCGGTATGGGACGTTCAGAAAGCCCAAAAGCCAATCTGTCATATGCAATAACAGGATACGACGAATCTAATGCCGGGTACACCGCATCCCAGGTATGAAAGTTTGATAAAAATCCATGCAGGAGTACCAGAACAGGTTTTTCCTGCTTAGCATCAGATCCCTCTTTTAAATATGACTGACCAGTCGCATCATTGTTTTCACGATCCTCATAGGAGTATTGATCGCCAAAGGGCTCCGTACCATAGCTTGTATAATGAATTGCATATTCTCCCAGAGTTAAATATTCGGCATCATCCCCCGCCAGCTGCCTGACCGGCTTGAGCCCCGGCAGTTCTTTTACTGAAGCACAACTGCTTAAAGCAAAAAAAATTGCCAGCACTATGATAAGCTTTGAAAAGGGGACCTTTATCTCTCTATTAAAAAGCATAATTAAAGCATCCTCCTAGCAAAAAGAGCATACCTCGTTCTCCGGTATGAACTTAGATCGGTATCCGTAAAGAACTGATTTAATCGATATTTGTTTTACTAATTCATTCCCGCACCATACAGCCACTTTATTGAAACATCGAAGACATCGTCCGGACATGTTCTTCCAGTTGCTCTACCGTGGGTTTTGTCGGCTTTTTGGAAGCATATCGCAAATTTGCTGCAAATCCATAGTAGAAAAAAACTGAAGCGAGAATCCCTGCTGCCGAAGGCACATCAAGACCTGCTCGCACTTTTCCTAATTCCTTTAGCTTTTTCAGTAGAATCCTGAAATGTTTCTCCGGAAGCTGAAGCAACTCCCGATCAATAAATTCAGCGGCTGCTTCTGACGTATACTGCTCCATCATCAGCACACGCCAAATTTGTCGGGAGAACTCTGTACGTGCCCGTTTGATGTACTTCCGAGCATCATCCAAGATTATACAATAGAGCGGCAGACTCGTATCTATGCTGGAGAAGTCCTCTTCCTCCACATCAGCAGTCTCAAGCTCTTTTCTAAATTGCTGGACTACGACATCAAACAAATCTGCTTTCCCGGAAAAATGGTTATAGAGAGATGCTTCATTTATTCCAGCTTCCCGGGCAATTCGCCGGATAGGAGTACCCTTCACTCCATTTTCAGCAAACAAACGAATAGCTGCCTGAAGTACTGCTTCCCGGGTCTTCTCTCCCCTGGATTGCCTGAATGACGTTTTTTCCGTCACTATAGAATTTTTCGGAGCATCACCACTATCGCCCTCTACGACTTCCCAAGATTCATGTACCTCCTGAAAACTAGAAGAGACCTCTTTTCCAAACTTTTTTTCATCATATATCATACCAGCAGTATACGCCCTAAACATTTATAAGTCAACGTTTGTTTATACATAATGTCCTTAAATGCAAGATAATGAAAACCTTTATAAAGGGAAATAGATACATAGCACCCATGCATTTCATGAAAAATGTGTTATTATATATAGGTTATGAGTACCATTTACTGCATTCTTTCATTACTTCGCAAAGTGCATGTACACATGAGGCATATACACATGAGGCATCGTATATCACGTAGAATCCCCCCTCTCCTCCTTACATCCTTTATGCTCTTTTTCGCCGCTCTTCCGTCTCTGTTTTCCGAGGAGACTGTACGGATCGGGGTTTACCAAAATCCTCCAAAAATTTATATGGACAAGCAAGACCAAATTAGTGGTCTTTTCGGAGATATCATCTCTTATATAGCAGATCAGGAGGACTGGGAAACTGTATACGTTCAAGGGACATGGAATGAACTGCTGGAGAAGCTGGAGGCTGAAGAGATTGATATACTTCCAGATACGGCTTATACAGAAAACAGAGCTGGAAGGTACGAATTCTCTTCCGTAGAAGTATTGAATAATTGGTCCCATATTTATACTAACCAGGAATTTCGCCCTCGGAGCATACTTGAACTGGAAGATAAAAAAGTTGGAGTTTTATCCGGCTCTATCCAGCAGAAAGCATTTACAGAACTGATGGAATCCTTCGGCATTGAGCTAAGATTCATTGCTATGAATTCCTATACGGAACTCTTTGAGGCAGCAGAGGAAAGATTAATTGACGCTGCCTTGGTGAACCGCCTGTACGGCAGGGAGTATTACAAAGAATATAATCTTTTCCAGACCTCCATCATCTGCTGTCCCGTAGATATCCGTTTTGCAAGTTATAAAAACGGGCCTCAGCATCTGCTGGATACCATAGACCAGTATATGCTTGATATGAAAGATGATGAACAGTCAGTATACCACCAATCTCTCCATCGCCTGCTTTCGGGAGATGGAGCTTGGACCCTTCCGTTCTATTGGAAGATAGCTTCTGCTTCTGCAGCAGCTGCTACCCTTGTATTTCTATTTATCGCTCTCTATTACCGAAAAAAGGTTTCAGAAAAAATTTCAGCAATCACGTGGAATGCCCATCATGATACAGCAACCAAACTTCTTAATCTCGAGGCATTCTTCCATGACATCCGGAAGCTTCCTTCCCGTGGTGCAAACAAGCAGCAACGCGTCAGAAAGAATAAACGATCTAAGGAAAAAGCTTCAGAGCTCTCTCAAGAAGATATTCCAGCTTTACTTCTCCTGATAAAGATCATTAATACCGATGACATTATTCAGACTTTTGGATTTGAATTCCTTGATTCTTTCCATTGTGCAATATCCAGCAAGACTGGAGAAGTCCTCGGACACAACAATCACATCTATATCCTGTCAAATAATCGCCTTGTCATACTGATGCATGAGCCTGAGTTCTTAAAAAAACAGAAATTGGTGAACATTCTCCGTGAACCCGTAAAAGTGCATACTATTCCTATGCATTTGGAATTAAGCATCGGGACTCTATATGTTTCTCTTCCCCATAGCAACCCACTCAGACTGATACAGGAAGCGGAAATGCGAAGCACCCCACTAAGTTCTTACGCTCTTGATGTAGAACTTGAAGAAGAAAAAGAGAAAAAAACAAATACTGGAGTTACACCCCTCTCAACTGACGATTATTCTGAAAACAATTTCAGCAATTACAGCAATTACGTACAAAATACGTCAATTCAAGCAATCAAACGCAACCTCACTCTGCTGGGGGAGTTTACGGGTGCATTAGAAGATGGGAGCATCTATCTAATGTATCAGCCTAAGTATGAACTGAAAACACAATCAATTATCGGCTTGGAAGCCTTAGTCCGATGGCGGCATCCTGAATTCGGAGACTTATCTCCTGAAATATTTATTCCGCCGGTGGAAAATTCACGGCTCATCCATGATTTAACAGAATTCATTATGAAAGAAAGCATTAAGCAGCTTGTTCTCTGGCAGAAAATGGAGGGACTGACTGTTGTCCCTATAAGTATCAATATTTCGCACAACAACCTCTATGATACTGGACTCTTCCGTTTTCTTGACACCTATATCGAAGAGCAGGGTATTTCAAAAAAACTCCTGGAGCTTGAAATAACCGAATCTGCCATATCCGATAATATTGAATACAATTTCAAACTCCTTTCTTCCCTCCGCAAGAAGGGCTATTCCATCGCGGTGGATGACTTCGGCATCGGCTATTCATCACTTTCATCTCTGATGAATCTGCCGGCGGATGTGATCAAGATTGACCGCTCATTCCTGTCCAGCATACATCAGAACAAGAAAGCCCAGATTCTTCTCCAGTCCATTATTAGCATGAGTGAACAGATGGGGGCTAAAAGTCTGGTAGAAGGGGTGGAAGACCGGGAAACCCTCAACTATCTTGAAAGTATTGGGTGCCGATTTGTACAAGGCTACATATTCAGTCCTCCTCTTCAGATTGAGGATACAGAAGCCCTCCTCAAGGGGAAATAGAGAGACTGACAAAGCCGCAGGGTTCCTCTATACATGCTGGCACAAAACATGTTGATGGGCTATGGCCATTCATTTTTTGCTGTTAAAACTGCAGATCACGCATCAGCAGAGCCGTTAGAATGCCTGAAACCGCAGCTTAGCATAAGAACTGCATTAAGTTAATATTCTGCAGTCCCATCACTATGCTTTGTGCCAGGATTTTTGCTATACTTATCTGTATGCATAACAATTCTTCTGCGGATATTCATTGGGCTTCAGAGAATGAAATCCCTCAGGTTTTTTCCATTAGACACAAGGTTTTTGTGCTGGAACAGCATGTTGATCCTCTTCTGGAGCAGGACGGCCTTGATGATCAGGCTTTCCATGCTATTCTTCTAGTGGAGCACTCCCCCATGGGCTGCGTCAGAATCCGCCCTATTGAATCACAAAACGAAGCTGCTGGCCAAAATGCATCGGATTTGCATCAGCATCAGCATATATTTCACCAAAAGCCCCAGCTTAATCGGTTAAACAAAGATCATACGGCTTGGAAGCTTGAACGTTTGGCGGTCTCCGCTGAAGCACGCGGGCGAGGCTACGGCAAAAAGATCATGAAATGGGCAATTCAGGAGGCTGAAACTTTCGGAATATGCAGGCTTGAACTTCATGCTCAATATCATCTTCTCGAATTTTATAAACATCTCGGCTTCTTACCCCGCGGAGATGTTTTTACTGAGGCCGGTATACAGCATATACAGATGGAGATGGAGCTCAGGGAATGAAACTTTCTCTTTGCTTCCGCTCCTCTCGCTCCGTTTGAGAATTATCAGAGAAGCAGCGGATCAATGGATGCAGTATCCCAGCCGTACTTCTCCAAGTCCACATGATACTGTTCGTCCACAACGACACCCTCTTTTTCCAAGAGAGCTTTCTGCAGAGACCTTCCATAGCTGGGGGTTTTTATGCTACCATTTGATGAGATGACCCTGTGCCAGGGAAGCTGCTCCTGTTCTGAAAGAGTATGCAGCACACGGACAACTTGCCGGGCCGCCCTATTGTTACCTGATAATCGTGCTATCTGCCCATAATAGGCTACTTTTCCTTTCGGGACAGCACGCAGAACGAGAAGGATATTTTTTGTAAGGGCTGAATACTGGGTTTTTTTTGCATCTTCAACAGATGATCTATCTGATGTATCTGATGTATCTTCAGTTATTGCTGCAGTTATTGGGTTTCGAGGTTCATGAGGCGAGTTTCTTAATGAGTCATTCCATGAAGTCATAGCATATATGGTATAATATAATCAGCAAAGCTTCTACAGGTACAAGCAGCTGTAGAATATGTGAATCGGGCATATGTGAAATAAGCATAATTTGGCATAAGCTAAGCAGTTCACAAGCGGGGAATTGTAGTAGTAACAGGGCGGCACATAGCTGAACAAACGGATTTCATGCTCCGTTGCGGCTGAAGGAGATGGACCGAATGAACTTTACCCCAGGTAAAAAAAGCAGCGTTCAGATAAAAGAGACTGATGTATCCTACGAAGTTGCCATACCACCACTTAAAAAGGGAAGAATCCTGCTGCTGGCAATCGCAGGCCTGCTTTCCATTTTTTTCGTACTGCTGCTGCCCACTGTGCTCTCAGCCTATTCTCCCCGCATACCAGGCCCAGATCATCCGTTTACCGTCTTTCTCGCCAAAGCTGCCCTCTACGGGGTTATTCCCTTTATGACTATCATCATCCTGCTGAGCCTTTTCCTGATCCTTAATCTTTGGGCTTTCCTTGGCAAGGAACGTTTTATCATACGGCCGGGGGAAATTATCCTGGCAAAGACACTCTTCGGACTTGGCAGGAAAAATCATTTCGACCCGGCGCACATCAGCAATATTGCTTTTGTTCCCATGACGAAAACCAAGGATATCGGCTCCAGGAACCCTACTTACCAGAGCCGGGGAGTCCACGAGGGGAAAATTACATTTAACTACGGACCTCAAGTATACAGTTTCGGTCGTGCTGTTGATGACGGAGAAGCCGCCGCCCTGGCCGATGTGTTTGAAGAGAAAATCCGAGAGGCTGTTCTGGCCCCGGACTTCAGTTCTGGCTCGTCTACTTAGAAGTCTACTTAGAAGTCTACTTAGAAGTCTACTCAAAATACGGCATCATTTCAAAAACCGCAGAGACCCTTACGGAGACGGTAATCTCACCCGCCGGTACTGATGTCTGCGGCGCCTTCATAGAAGCTGCTTCAGCACGTACCATCGTATCCATTACAGGTTGATTATTCACATCCCTTGAGTTTTCCGTGATCGAAATCGGATAGGAAAGCTTCATTCTACTCAGGGAGGCAAGTTCCCCGGCCTTCTGCTCAGCCTTATGGAAAGCCCGCTCCCTGGCTGTTCTGTAAAGCTCCTCGGTATTATCAACGTAAAAATTGATAGACGAAATTTCCACTCCCTGTACTCCACCGAGAAAATCCATTACTGCGGGCAGGCGGTCAGAATTCAGCACTATGTCATCAATTTTAACCCCAAGGGTCTGACGAACTCGCTGCCCAATCAGTTTCCGTCCGTCATCAGTCCATTCATATTCCGGAGATATCTGCAGGCGCTCTGTGCTGATCTGTTTTTCCTCTATACCAAAATCCAGGAGCGCCTCAAGGATCTTGTCAATTTCTTTGTTTACCTTATTCTGAGCTTCCTTTGTTGTATCCGCCAGGGCGCTGTAACCGACTGAAAAGGAGGCTGTATCAGGTTCAGCTGAAGCTTCCCCTTCTCCGTTAACAGAAATTGTTCGTGCTTCACTGGGAGGCAGATTATTCAATACCGTCCGGGTCGCCTGCTCCTGAACAGCTTCCCGTGAAACCGCATCTGTTTTTTCATCCCGTTGCCCGGATGCTGATACCGAAGCCATGCAGATCATAAAGGCCATTGCTGAGACGAGGATAAGAGGCAACCGCATACGGGGATGCCCATTTCTGCTCATTCTCTCTTTTTCACTTTTCTTTTCTGTATTTTTCATGCTTCCCTTCCTAAATCTATATTCCTATTCCATCGCAAATAATATGCCAAGGCTATCATCATTATACCATTATCATATAGTCCTGTACCCATTCTCTGAACAACTTCATCAATAGTTTTTACATGGACATCTATCATTTCATGCTCGTCAAGCTCCTGTTCCTTGATACTTTCCATGTTTCGGGCTGCAAAGATGTGAACTCGATTGTTCATAAATGCAGGATTTGGAGATACTTCGCCGATTTTTATCATTTCTCCTGCGTGAAATCCGGTTTCTTCCAGCAGTTCTCTATATCCCGCCTTTTCAGGATCCTCCCCTTTTTCTACTGTTCCTGCGGGGAATTCTATTGTCACTTTCTCATTTCCATGGCGATACTGCTCAACCATGAGGAAGCGGTTTTCACCTTTCTGATTCTTCACTACCGGGACTACGGTTACCCAGTTGGGTGCATTCAACTGGACAAAGGTCCCCATGGTCCCCAGAGAAGACTCCCTTTTTACTGTGTGTACTTCAAAAATTCTGCAGTCCTGAATGACATTCCGTTCCAAGGTCTTCCAGGCCAGCCGGTTCTCATTCTCTTTTATGTATTCTTCATCTTTTTTATTTTCTTTCACATCCGCTCCTCAATCCCATCCGTTCAATATGTGTTTACGAATACAGTGTACAAAAAAAGTTCAGCAGGGAAAAGGGCGGAATTTCAATGATGAAGTTATAAAAAAGCCGATATCAGTTTCCCAATACCGGCTTCAGTTTTTTCACAGCTTCACTACTTCATTTTTTCTGATTCATTGTTCACATGATATCATTTGCTGCTGCTCAGAGAGGCAATTATTTTTTCTATAATTGCATAAAAAGCAATCGCGCTGGGAGTTTCGGTATGGTTGGCAAGGAAGGGTTGGCCAGAGTCTTCCGCATCCATTAATGCTTTTTCTATGGGGATTCTCCCCAGGAAGGGTACTGACATTTCTTTTGCTGCTTCCTCTCCGCCGCCGGTGCCGAAAATATCTACTCGCTCACCGCAGTGCGGGCAGATAAATCCGCTCATATTTTCGATGATGCCCAGCATGGGCACTTT
>JAIPFU010000072.1 GCA_021736505.1 Spirochaetia bacterium
GCGGCTTTGGTTAAACCGCTTTCTGACATTATGAAAGAAGAACTTCAAAGCTATCAAATCATGAATATTCTGGATGACAGCATGATTGCTGATATTATTGCTGCAGGAGGGATGACGAAGGCGGTAAAACGGAGACTATACGGCTATTATGAAATAGCTTGTTCATCAGGCGCTGAGCTAATCCTTAACACTTGTTCCTCAATTGGCGATGCAGTATACGGAGCCCGCGAATTTTTACCTATACCCATTGTTCGGATTGATGAAGCTATGGCACGTGAAGCTGTGGGAAAAAGTAATTCGATTGCTGTACTGGCAACACTTTCCACTACCTTGGATCCGACTATTCGACTTATAAAAAGATGTGCAGAAGAGGCTGGAAAGCAGGTACGTACCGTATCAGCATTGGCAGAAGGAGCATTCCCTGCCATAACGGCTGGGGATGGAGAGACTCATGACCGCCTCATAGTAGAAGCTGCAGAAAGTGCTGCTGATACCTGCGACGTAATTCTGCTGGCTCAAGGTTCTATGGCAAGGATGGAAACACAACTGCGAGAACTAACTGGAAAAACTGTATTATCTAGCCCTCGGATGGGGGTGAAGATGATTAAAGCAATGCTGGAGGGGAATAATGCTTGATGCAGCGTATCTCGAAGAAAAGGCTCGGCAGATACGTCGGGATATCGTAGAAATGGTTTATCGCTCCGGGGATGGGCATCCATCACCAAGTTTTTCTGCGGCGGACATTATTGCAGCCCTTTATTTCCACATTATGAATATTGATCCTGAACGTCCGAACTGGGAAAATCGTGATCGATTTGTCCTGTCAAAAGGGCACGCTTGTCCTGCCTTATATGCAGCTCTAGCCCGTCGAGGATTTTTCTCTCCAGATGAATTCCCGACTTTAAGGCATTTGGGAAGCAAGCTGCAAGGGCATCCATATGCACCCAAAACTGTTGGTTTAGATGCAACTACTGGATCTCTTGGGAATGGTGTTTCTATCGGGTTGGGAATGGCATTAGCTGCGGGTATAAGAAAAAAGAGCTATCAGGTTTATGTAGTAACCGGTGACGGAGAACTGGGTGAAGGTATGATTTGGGAATCGGCAATGGCTGCTGGTCATCTAAGGACAGCGAATCTTACGGTTTTCATCGACAACAATAACTATCAAAGCGGTGGAACTGTCGGAGATATATCTGGTATATATCCTCTGGAAGAAAAGTGGAAAGCCTTCGGCTGGCATACACAGACAATTGATGGCCATGATATGGAGCAGATTACTGAAGCAGTTGAACGGAGCCGGAATGTTGAAGATCAGCCCTCTCTCATTGTTGCTGAAACCATCAAAGGGAATGGTCTCTCTTTCATGGTAGGGGACAATAGTTGGCACAAACGGGTATACAGCGATGAAGAATATGCACAAGCAATGATTGAGCTGGGAGGAGCAGAATGAGTATGACTAAAGATAGCAAAACAACCAGCAAAACAACCAGCAAAAAAACCAGCAAAACAACCAGCAAAATAACCAGCAAAACAACCAGCAAAAAAATTAACAAAAAAGACAGAATGGTAGACAGCACACGTGTCGGCTTTCGGGACGGTTTGCTGGAGCTTGCAGAAAAGAGGGATGATGTTGTATTTGTTTCAACTGATTCGTTGAAAGTTGTAAAAGGGGAAGCATTCAAGGAACGCTGGCCTGATCGGGTTATAGAATTAGGGATTTCGGAGCAGAATGGTGTTGGGGTCTGTTCAGGATTGGCTGCTTCGGGTCTAACCCCCTATATCAGTACTTATGCAGGGTTCTTAACCATGCGTGCCTGCGAACAGATGCGTACTTTTGTTGCTTACCCAAAACTAAAAGTCCGATTTGTCGGGGCTAATGGGGGACTTCATGGGGGAAACAGAGAAGGCGTAAGTCATCAGTTCATTGAAGATGTAGGAATACTTCGCACCATTCCAGGTTTTACCATACTTTGTCCTGCAGATGGCGATCAGACAAGGCAAGCCATTATTGCTTCGGCAGATATAGATGGGCCGGTCTATATACGTATTGGTAGTGGAAAGGAAGAAAAAGTTTTTCCCACAGGAACACCATTCCCCTTAGCTGAAATTCGTATTTTGGAAGAATTCGGAAATGATGCTGCACTATTTTCAAACGGATTTATCCTTAATAGAGTTCTTGAAGCCGCTCGTCTTCTGAAGGAGAAAGGTTTCGGGGTTACGGTAGTGGAAGTTGCAACGGTAAAACCCTTGGATACTGAAGGAATTAAAGCTGTCCTTGCAGAAACCCGCTGTGCTGTTGTGATTGAGGATCATTCAGTTATCGGCGGATTGGGAAGTGCTATAGCTGAATTGATTGCTGACGATTGTCCTGCAGCACTGGTAAGGCTTGGAATACAGGATACATATGGGGAGTCTGGTTTCCCTGATGAATTGCTTGATGCTTACGGGATGTCAATTGATGATATTGTTGTTGGAGCCGAAAAGGCTATACAAAAGAAACAAAGAAATTTTACCGGTGTATAATACCGGGTAATAAAAAAAAGGAGAATACTATGAAAAAAAGCATGACATTAGCGTTGATTCTGCTCATGACAGGAACAATGATTTTTGCCGCTGGACAAACTGAATCAGGTCCGACCCCTGAGAAACCTCTGGTTTTACGGTATGCGCACATGAATGTGGCAAACAGCCCCAACGGACTTCAGGCATCTTATTTTGCAGACAGAATCGCAGAAAAGACTGATGGAGCTATTGAAATCGAAGTCTATCCTGGATCGCAGCTGGGTACTATTACTGAAATGGCTGAAATGGTTTCACAAGGTGGAGTCGCCCTGCATCATAATACATATGGAGGTCTGCAGCCGCTTATGGAGGATTTAGGACTCTTTGATACTCCATACCTCTATCGTGACGTTGATCATCTGCTGAAAGCGACAAATCCTGAAACCTCGCCTGTTCTGAGAGACATGAACGCAGAATTGATTGAAACTCGAAATGTGCGGATTATCTATTCTTTCTATTTTGGAACACGTAATTTGACAGCTAATTCTGCTGTATACAGCCCTGAAGATTTAGCAGGGATGAAAATCCGTGCAATTCCATCACCTATTTATATGGCTGCTGTGGAAGGCATGGGTGCAGTAGCGATACCGGTAGACTGGGCAGAGGTGCCTGTTGCTCTTTCAACAGGAGTAGCGGATGGTCAAGAAAACCCTGTCAGCGTCCTCGTTTCGAACAATTTGTATGACGTGCAGGATTATCTTATGCTAACTGGCCATATTATGGGTTCTGAGCCGGTTGTAATAAACGAAAGCGTCTGGCAGAAGCTATCAGATGAGCATAAAGAGATCTTTCGGGAAGCGGCCAAAGAAACACGTGATTGGGCTTCAAATTATGTGCTTGACAGTGAAGCAGATGATCTACAGACATTAGAAGATAAGGGGATGACCGTTATTGGACCTGAAGATGGACTGCAGATTGATGAATTTAGAGCTTCAGTAAAAGAAGTTGTTGAAAAACGCTTTGGTGATAAGTGGGGTTCGTATTATAATCAAATCAGGTCTATAGAATAGACTGCAGACTAGAGCAGATCTAGATAAAAGATGATCTAGACTAGACAAGACTAGATATAAGATGATCTAGACTAGACAAAAAGTAGTCTTTTTGCAAATACGAAACTAACTAGAAAAAATGCATCTGTGATCGACCAAGCAATTGCAAAGCTAAAGTAAAAGCTAGGCACAAGCTATACTGTCGGTCACAGATGTATTAAACACAGGAACAATACTATGCATGCATTCATACGCAGATCCTGCAGAATTCTGGAAAACATCGCAATACTTTTTCTTGTACTGCTGTTCTCCAGTGTTCTTATTCAGATTATCATGCGGAATTTCTTTAATAACGGCTCAGTGAAACTAGAAGAATTGGCACGGTTTAGTCTCGTTTCCATAGTATTTATCATGGTTCCCGTACTTATTGTTGATAAGCAGCATATCATTGTAGATATTCTACTGGTTCGCCTGCCGACTAAAGCACGTCGATTCTTTGAAATTCTCATCCAGAGTCTATCTTTTGGAATTGCTGTCTTTATGATGTTTTCGGTTAATCATGTAATGATTCGAAACTGGAGTGTCCGAACTCCTGCTTTACGAATGCCGAATTTTATTCTTTATATCCCCATTGTGCTTGGGCTTGTATTCATGGCTCTCGGCTCTTTCTTGTACTTGATGGATGCTTTTCGGCCGCCTGATGGGACGAAAAACAATCCTGATGGGACGAAAAGCAATCCTGATGGGACGAAAAGCAATCCTGATGGGACGAAAAGCAATCCTGATGGGACGAAAAGCAATCCTGATGGGGTTCATGATGGGTTGATGAACTCAAAAACACCTCATGAGAAGACTAATGAAGTGAAGCATGAGGAGGATAAGCTATGAGCGGCGGAATGATTGTACTGCTATTTCTTATCTTAATTGCCTCTGGACTTCCGATAGCCATCAGCATGGGAATTCCTGCAGCTCTCTATCTGCTAGTGGAAGGAATCCCCATCAGCGTTATGATTCAAAGGATGGTTGCTTCTCTCAATTCGTTCCCCTTACTAGCCGTACCGCTTTTTATCATGGCAGCAGGCTTGATGAACAGTTCCGGCATCACCAGCAGACTCTTTGAATTTGCAAAATTGCTGGTCGGTCGGCTGAAAGGAGGATTGGCGCAAGTGAATATTGTTGCCAGTCTGATATTTGCAGGGATTTCAGGCGCCGCATTGGCTGATGTTGGTGGTTTAGGTAATATTGAAATTGATGCGATGACGAAACAAAAGTATCCCAAAGATGCTTCTGCAGCCATTACTGCTGCCTCTGCAGTTGTCGGACCGATATTTCCTCCTAGTGTCCCGCTGATTATCTACGGAGCGGCGGCGGAGACATCTTCTATGCGCCTGCTTATCGCAGGTGTGATTCCGGCTCTTGTAATTGTACTGCTGCTGATGACTCAGGTTGCTTATTTTGCCAGAAAACGGAATTATCCTCGAGGTGTAGAGCAAAGGTATCCCAGGAAAGAAATTGTTAAGATCCTTAAACGGGGAATGCCAGCCATGATGATGCCTATAATGCTTATGGCAGGGATGCTGAGCGGATATTTTTCTCCTACTGAAGTAGGGGCTATAACGGTAACATATGCCCTGATACTCAGTGCTTTTTACCGTGAACTTTCCATGAAAGGACTTATCAGTGTATTACGTTCAACCCTGAGATCAACAGCAAATGTATTGTTTATTGTTGGGGCGGCTGCAATATTCGCCTGGACCCTTACTGTGGAGCAGCTTCCCCAGCAGGTCTCTAGCATCATGCTGACGATGTCCGATAATCCCTTCATTATTCTGGTCATAGCGAATATTGTGCTATTGATCACAGGTATGTTCATTGAAACTACCGCGGCAATTATGGTTCTGACCCCGATATTGCTGCCGCCGCTGATAGCTGCTGGCGTGGATCCTGTCCATTTCGGGGTAGTCATGGTCTTTAACCTAATGATTGGGATGATTTCACCCCCTGTGGGGATGAGTGTCTATATGCTTAGCCCGTTGGTAAATATCTCGGTAGGAAAGATTTTCAAAGCGACAGCTCCCTATTTTGTTACGCTGCTGATAGCTTTGATCATCTTAACCTATGTTCCCCAGATTGCCTTGTGGCTGCCGAACATGATGTTCAACTAATAAGAGACAACTCTATTAAATTGATGGTAAGCGATTAATGATTAATTATGATGCATACCTGTGGGAACTGATTTTATTGAACTATATTGATGAAATATGACCGAAAAGATCTCTGAAGTTATGACCGAAAATATGACCGAAAATAGGACCGAAAATAGGACCGAAAACAGATGAGGAGTTTTGATATGAGCAGTGAAGGCTACTTCCATAGGGTAAGAAAGCTAACCCCGACCCGATTTTGGGTCAACAATCCCACTCTTCAACAAGCGCGGCAGGCTATCGAAGCCGGCGCAGTTGGATGCACCACTAATCCAAGTTATGTATCCAAATTGCTTGCTTCACCTGCTGACCGTGACTATGTTGAGCGCACAATTGATTTATTGCTTCCCGAAGTTTCAGATAACACCCGACTGGCATCTTTGGTTCAGCGTTTTATGGTAAAACGCATCAGCGATTTATTCATGCCGATGTATGAGGCAACTGAAGGAGCTTTAGGATTTGTGACAATACAAGGGGATCCTTTTGAGGAAAAACATACAGCAAGCATTGTTTCGGATGGTCTTGAAAATCGTAAAATTGGCCGGAATATCATGGTAAAAATTCCAGTAACTCTTCCCGGCATCAAAGCTATCTCTGCATTGGTTGAACAGGATGTCCCTAGCATGGCTACCGAGGTTATGAGCATGTCACAGGCAGTATCGATTTGCGAAGCTTATCAGCAGGTATCCAATAAAAGCGGCCATCACCCCCCATTTTATGTGACTCACATAACAGGTATCCTGGATGATCATTTTAAAAGGGTAATTAAGGAAAATCAAATTGAAATTTCTCCTGATGCTGTCAAATGGGCTGGCCTCTCCATAGCAAAAAAGGAGTATGACCTTCTGAAAAAAAGAAATTATCGCTGTACTATGATTGGCGGCGGGGCTAGAAAACTGGAAGATTTCACAGAACTGGTGGGCGGTGATCTGCACATCACAATTAACTGGAAAGGGACAGCGGAAACTCTTCTGGAAAAAAATAATCCCGTTGTTTCGCAGATCAATGAGTACCCTTCCCAGTCAATAATTGACGAACTGATGGAGAAACTTCCGGACTACAATCGGGCTTACCTCATTGACGGCATGGAACCGGGGGAGTACTTCGATTACGGAGGAGTTGAATTGTTTCGCTCATCCTTCATGAAAGGCTGGAAGACCCTTATCGAATTAATTGAGCAGAAGAGGAGAAACACATAATGGCAGAAACAGAGAAAGAAAGGAAACATCGCGGTAGTTTATCAAGTGACCCAAGAGTCAATCGAGCTCCGGGAATCGATAGGGTAACCCTTACCTATGATGAAGATACTATGATGTGCTGGTTCTATCTTAATAAAGGAGCGGTGCTTGAGATGCACAGCCATGTACAGTCGCAAAACGGAATTGTCATGAAGGGGCGTATCAATTTTTTTAAGGCTGATGGAGAAGTACTGGAGCTTACAGCTGGAGATGCTTACTATTTCCCTTCAAACGATCCCCATGGTTCCGAGGTACTGGAAGATACAGAATTGCTTGAATGCTTCACGCCTTCCCGGGATGACTATAAAGACTAATAAATAATTCTGTTATTGTAACAATCCATCTTTCAAGTTATCATATGTTCTGAATGATCGAAGTAGAAGGGAGTTTTATTGTTGTGGAAGATCTGTTTGCCGTTAATGAAAAAAGGCTTTCATCAGTTGAAATTGTTGTGGAAAAGATCAAAGAGCTGCTCATCGATCAAAAGTTGAAGCCGGGTGATATGATACCTAGTGAGACAGCTTTAGCTGAGAGCCTTCAAGTTGGAAGGGGATCTGTTCGAGAGGCTGTAAAAATTCTTTCTGCTTACGGTGTTCTTGAAATAAGGCGAGGATCCGGCACCTTTATTGCGACCGCATCAAACAAAAGACTATTTGATTCCCATTTGTTTCAGATCCTTTTAGAAGAGCGGGATTATCCATCCCTCACTCAGGTGCGTGAATTGCTTGAAGAGGGAATTGTTCGTCTTGTTGTGGAGCAAGCAGATGATAATGATCTCAAGCAGCTTGATGCAGCTATGAGCAAGTTTCTTGATGAGCTGCAGAAGGAAAATGTCTCTTCAGTTGATGCCATGAAATATGATTTAGCCTATCATCGGCTTCTGGGAAAGCTGTCGCACAACCCAATTGTCGAGCGTATTTATAATTTTGTTATAGAGCTTTTTTCTCCCACCATTAATCCAGTTCATTCGGGTGTATATGAGGTCCATCGTCGACTGCACCAGGCTATCATGCGTCGGGATGTCCAATCTGCGGTCGATTGCGTCAAAGATCATACCAAAACTTGGGTTTTATCCCATGAAGATGACGGAGCCATGCGTAGCTAAGGTGTGATGTCCGTGCTTCAACGATGTGGATTTTTTCTCCGAGACCAAATCCACAAATTTTTTATTTTTTTGTAACGGCGCTTTTTTCCACAGAAATAGCATGAAAAAAGATGCGTAGGAAAAGCGTCTGCTCCTGCAGTTTATTCCCGCAACATCTCTATGCAGCATACAAAAAATCCACAACGTTTATACTTGGCAGCAGTTTTTTTAAAAAAAAGCAGCAAAAAGCACTTCCCGTAAGACTACACGATGTAGGAAAAGCAGAAACTGCAACTTCCTATCTTGTAAGGAAAAATGCAGCTGCATGATCAGCTTTTCTGCACGCAGGAAATTGAAAAGCAAGTCTTGAAACGTAATGTTCAAAGCCCCCATTCACCTTCAAATTATCCTTAAATGGTCCA
>JAIPFU010000073.1 GCA_021736505.1 Spirochaetia bacterium
ATACCTGCAAAGACAATCCTCCGTGCAGATTTTCCTATTTTCTTATCTTTTCCGCCTTTCATGCAGCATACCTCCATTAAAAATTCACCATACTCTCTCATCTGTATTTTTCGTTCCTGCCCTCAACTTTCAACCCTCATCTGTCTGCCATCATCTGTCTGCCATCATCTGTCTGCTCAGCCCGCCTAACTGTTAATCCCGGGAGGGCGCCCCCATATACTCTTCACCGCCCCGCTGTTCAAACATATAGTAGAGCACCGGAACAAGAATTAGGGAGATCATGGTAGATGTAATCAGCCCTCCCGCGATGGATTGTCCCAGGGACGCATAAATCTCCGATCCGCTGCCCTGAGAAACCGCCATAGGGAAAACTCCGAAAAACGTTGTGAAGGTAGTCATCAGAATAGGACGCAAGCGCACAGCCCCGCCGGTAATTACTGCCTCATACAACGGCATTTCCTGTTTTGTCCGCAGATTGTTCATATAGTCGATAAGCACAATGGCGTTGTTGACCACAATCCCGCCCAGGGCAATAATACCGAGAAAAGCAATGATGGACATGTAGGAGCCGAAGATCAGCAGGCCGAAAACCACCCCGATAAGACAGAACGGAAAGGATGACATAACTATCAGCGGCTGTCTGAAACGCTCGAACTGGATTACCATAACTGCATAGACCAGGAACACCGCAATCAGAAGGATCAGCAGCAGTTTTCTCATGGAGTCACTTAGCAGCTCAGCACTTCCCCCCGTAGTCCACTCAACACCGAAAGGGATGCCCAGAAGCTCCAGCTGGGACTCAATACGGTCACGGATACCGGAAAGCTCCTCCCCCTGCATATATCCGGTAACCACGATGGTCCGCATCCGGTTACGATGTTCAATCTTCGAGTAGGCGGGTTCAACCTTCAGTTCAGTGAAAGAGCTGAAGGGGATCCCCTTCCCGGAAGGATTTATCAGCTTCACCTGCTCAAGAACATCATCCGTCAGCGGCCGATCCTTCAGATCAGAGATCAGGATGATATCTACGTCGCGGTCAGATGAAGCTCCGCGGTAGATGCCGACCTTCTCCCCATTCAGCAGAATCCGGGACGTCACGGCGGCCTCATAGGTTGACAGACCCAAATTTCCCAAATCATCCAGGGCCAGATCGCCGATAGCCACCTCCCGATCCATCTCCACACTCATGCTGGTCTTGTAAATTCCCGGATCCTCATCCATAATTTCCTGTACATCCGAAGCAGCCTGATACAGCAGATCCACATCCCCGGAAGAGAGTTTTATCTGAAATCCCGTACCCTCGGTGGCCAGGGAGAGCAGTTTGTCAAAGCCTCCATTCTCCACCACCACATCAGCATCCACCAATTGAGCATCCAGAGACCGCTGAACGGCGGCTATAATATCCTGCACCCGCCGTTCCCGATCCTGGGGAGGTGTAAGCAGCACCTTTCCGTAACCGCGATTTGATTGAGGTGAATTTCTGCTGAATTCACTGGCAAAACCGGTAAAAAAGACCGCCTCTTCAATCTCCGGTACCCCCCTGCGGAGTATGGTTTCCGCCTGCTGCATCTTTTCCCGGTTCACCTCCAGATCCGAACCCTCGGGAAACTGCATATAAACGTAGAACTCCCCGGTATCCGCTGAAGGAAGAAACGTAGAGCCGAGCCCCATCAGAATCAGCAGGCTGATAAGGAAAATAGACAATGAGAAGAAGATAATAAAGCCCCGATGCCCCAGCGACCACGCCAGCACCCGTCGATAGCCGTTTTCCAGGTGAAACATAAACCACTCCGCCGGAGGTTTGTGTTTGTGCTTCTTCTTATGATGGAGATAGCGGGATGTAAAAAAGGGCACTACCACCAGGGAAACAATTAAGGATGCCGTCAGGGCAAAGACCAGGGTCAGCGAAATATCCTTCATGATGATGCCGATGATGCCGGTAAGGGCCGCCAAAGGAAGGAACACGCTTATTGAGGTGGAGGCTGATGCGAAAACGGCGCTTCCCATTTCAACGGCTCCTTGCTCGGAAGCGACGATCTTATTCTCCCCCTGATGGTAATACCGGTAGATATTCTCCAGAATAACGATGGAGCTATCCACAATCATCCCCAGGGCAACCACAAGCCCCGAAAGACTGAGGATATTCACCGTCTGTCCCGCCGCCTTCATTCCGATAAAAGCGAAGACCAGGCTCAGGGGAATAGATGACCCGATGATCAGCGTCGCTCTGACATCACCCAGAAAAACAAATATCACCAGCACCGCCATGATGATCCCGATGATGCCCGAGCGCACTACCGTGAACAGGGATGTTCTCACCATCTCGCTGTCATCCTGAATAGTGGAAAAAGACATTACTTCTCCGTAGACCTGCTCATACTTCTCTATCACCGAGCGCACGCCCCTCGCTATCTCCATGGTATCGCCGTCACTGCGCTTCATGACATCCACCACCACCAGCTCAGAGCCCGCTGAGTCGATGTAGACTTCCGGATCGGGATAGGCGAGCTTCACATCCGCAATATCCCTGACATATATGTACGAATCACCCTGATAGCCTACTGTCAAGTTCCTAATTTCCTCCAGGCTGCTGAACTCACCGGCAATTTTCACGTTCAGAATATTCTGCCGCACCTTAGCCGATCCCGCAGGAAGGGTGAGATTTGCATTTGAGAGGGCCTGATAGACGTCGATGGTTGAGATATTCCTGGCCGCCAGATCGGATAGCCTAAGTTCTATGGTGAGCTGCCGTTTCTGACCGCCGTATACCTCAGCCCTGGAGACGCCGGGAATTCGGGTAATCGAAGGCAGAATGGACTCCTCGATGAATTCGGTGAGCAGATCCGGTTCGCGGTCACTTTTGACTACGAAGGAAAAGATCGGCATCAGCTCCACGCCGGCTATCATAGCTATGGGCTCCCCGGTAATCCCGCCGGGGAGATCGCCCTTTACCCGGGAAATTTGGGCACGTACTTCGGGCAGCATTTTCTGGAGATCCGTCTGCTCAGTAAACGAAAGCTCAATAATACTGACTGAATCCCTGCTTTCCGAATTCATCCGCTCCAGGCCCGAAATGGTGGAAAACTGATCCTCCAGGACGTCGGTAACGTCCTTTTCGATGTCCAGAGGGCCGACGCCGGGGTAGTAGGTCACTACCGAGATCTGCGGCAGGGCTACGTTGGGGAGAAACTCCTGGTTGAGCGAAACAAGAGCCAAAACACCGAAGAGCAGGAGGGCTATCATTATAATGATGATGATTGCGGGGTGGTCGATGGCAAAGCGCGAAAGCCTCATGGACTGCCCTCCTCCGCTTTACCGGCGCTTTCAGCTTCATTTGTCTCGCTGTTTCTTTCGTTTGAGCTGCCGGAACTGAGCCCTTCGGCATCACCATCCAGAATCTGAACAAGCTGTCCCTGCTGCAGAAAATGCTGGCCTTCGCTGATAAACAGGGTATCCCGGTATGCTTCGGGAATTATAAAACGGCTGTCATTTGCAGAGCTGATATCCACTGACATGGATTCGGCAGCTCCTTCATTGCCATCCAGGGATTTCACGTACCAGAGGGTGTTTCCTGTGGTCAGGACCGTAAAGGGGAGGGAGTAGACGTCTGATTTTTCCTCCAGGACGAAGGTGACTTCCACGTACATGCCGGGTCGAAGGAGGTCGGAAACTCCAGTCCTCAGGGTATTTTCCTTACTCAGGGGGTGATGCGAATTCGGCACATTCTCCTCTAACTTCACGGTCACACTAAAATTACGCGTCTCAGCGGAAATAAAGGGAGAGACACTGATTATTTCCGCCTCAAAGCCTTCCAGTTCATCTTTTTTTTCAGACCCAGCAGAAAAACCCGAATTTGGAGCGCCATTCGAGGCTGTATTCGGGGCGAAATTCGTGGAGCCGTAGCCGAAAACCGAAGTATCATCCCTATCTGAACGGTAAGAAACCGCTCCCGCCGGCCGGGAAACAGCTGCCTTGATAGCATCAGCCTCATCCATAAAGCGATCGTAGTAGCGTTCAGGGACACTGCTCTTCACAATCAGCGTATTCAAATCGGCTATCGTAAAGAGGGGAAGCTCCGGCGCCGCCAAACTTCCTTCGTTCTGATGCTTCTTTAAAATCACACCGGACATTGGGGCCTTTACTGAAGCATATTCCAGCTGCAGCCGAGCGAGGCCGTACTGCGAATTGGCGGCTTCAAACTTGCTGCGGACCTCTTCAACCTCCTGTGCCGTCGCCCCGCCTGATCGGTACAGCCTCTCGACACGTTCGTAGGAAGACTTTGCGGAGCGGAAGGCGGCTTCAGCCTGCTGGAGCTGCAGCATAATCGCCTCAGCATCAAGCTCAGCTATCACATCACCCTTCATCACAGCATCGCCCTCATCGACATACAGCTTCTCGATCTGTCCTGAAACCCTTGGAAGGACGGTTACCGTTTTATCCGCCTCAATATGACCTCCAATGGTTATGGTACGCTGCAGGGAGCCGAAGACGGGTTTTGTCAGGGTCACCGCCGGCTTCGGAGGCTTCACCGATTCCGGGAGTTCACTGTTCTGCTCATACCAGTACCAGCCCGCGGCCCCAATAGCCAGCAGCACAATCAGATATTTGATTAAAGCAGTAAATCGTTTCATAGCAAGCTCCGATTCATTACGGTTCAGAAGCAGTACAGTCTTTGTTCAGAATCATATCTGATTCAGATGCAGTTCTGTCCGCACATTAAGCCTACGTCGGGGCCCTAGGAAGCACAAGGTACCGAAAATCACATATGCCCGGATGATTGTCACAAGATAAAATGACAACTGTCATGTATATTTCCCCCTCGTCTATGCTATACTGCTAATATGCGTTGGTATCATGATGTCACGCTTGAACCGGGGCTGCTGAAAATTTTCCGCATCTTCACCCTGGGGGTTTCACTCTTCTTTTTCCTCTTTTTTCTCTTTCCGCCGCAGTTTCTATTAAACGAAGCGGCGGTCAAAGTTCATCTTCTAGATACCTACCCCCACATTTTTGCGGCCATGGCCTTCGGGTACCTGCTCATCTTTCTCTATTTAAGTATTCCGGTACTGCAGCATCTGCTGAAGCTCTATTATCTTCCTCTGGCCATCCTCGGGGCGATATTTTTCCCTATGGGGATCATCAACTGGGCACCGCAGCTCCAGGAATCCTTCTCCCTCTCCATCAATCCGCTGAACTCCTGGTCCGTCACCATCCTTCTGCTCTTTCCCCTGATCATTACGGCGTGGCAGTACTCATTTCACATGGTGCTAATCCTTTTCGCGGTACTCGGCATCCTGGATCCGCTGATTTCGATCCTTGCCTTTAATCAACAGGGACAGGACCTCTATCAGACCATCTACGCCTCGGCAGTGCGCATTATCAGCTTCACCGCCATCGGCTTTGTCATTACCGAACTGATGAAGAACCAGCGGCAGCGCCAGAAAGACCTGTATCAGGCCAACAAAAAACTGGAAGAGTACGCTGAGCAGATTCAGGAACTTTCAGTGAGTCGGGAGCGTAACCGTCTTGCCTCCGAGCTTCACGACGTGCTTGCACATACCCTGAGCGGCCTCACGGTCCACCTCGAGGCCATCGACTCCATCGTTCCGGAGGATCAGCAGCGCCTGCACAAGGAGCTGGAGAAGGCGTTGAAGAACACCCGAAAGGGACTTCAGGAGACACGTCGAGCGCTTCAGGATCTGCGGGCTGAACCCTTGGAAGAGTTCGGTTTCGATTACGCCATGCGTCATCTTGCTGATGCCTACGCAAAGCGCAGCGACATTTCGATCAATCTGGAATACAAGACGCCCCTGCAGGATCTGCCGGAAAAACTGGAGCAGTATATCTATCGGATCGTCCAGGAAGCCCTGGAAAATGTTCACCGCCACGCCCGAGCCGCTTCAGTATCCATCCTATTCCGATTCAGCGACAACAACCTCTATCTTGATATCAGCGACGATGGTGCAGGATTTTCTCCTGAGCTGGCCGCCCGCTTCTGCATCAGCTCAGATCAGTCTGGGACCCAAGATCAGAATAAAGTTGAGAATACTGCTGCAGCTCATGTTCAGTATCAGGCTCAGGATCAATTCGGCAAAGAGGCTGCCCAGAACCATTTCGGCCTGTACGGCATGATGGTCAGAATTAAGGAATGGGGCGGCTCGCTTGAAATCAAGACAGCAGAAGGTCGGGGAACATCCCTCCATATACGTATTCCCCTCTCCCGCAGTGTGTTTGCTTAAAAATTTGATGAAAGAATCCCTGGAGAAGCAAGGAGCAGAAATGATACGAGTTATTGTGTGTGATGATCAGGATATTGTTCGGGAAGGCCTGATGACCATCCTTTCGACGGACAGGGAAATCTCTGTAGACGGCACAGCAGCGGACGGCAGAGAGCTCATCCAGCTCCTGGAAGATACACAAGAAGCCGGCAATCCGCTTCCCGACGTGATCCTCCTGGACCTGAAAATGCCGGTGATGAACGGAATCCTTGCGGCAAAACACATTCACCGAAATTATCCCGGTATCAAAATCCTCGTCCTCACCACGTACAGCACCGACGAATGGATATTCGATGCCGTCAAAGCCGGCGCTTCCGGCTATCTGCTGAAAGACACCCCCAAACATGAGCTTTTTGATGCAGTAAAGGGGACTGCCAAAGGCAGCTCCTACGTTGACCCCTCCATCGCTGGAAAGGTCCTGCAGATGATCACCGGCGACATCACCTTGCCCGAAAACTCCGGAGAAAACTTTCATTTATCACATCGGGAACGCACAATCCTGCTCTACATCGCTCGCGGCTACTCCAATCAGGAAATCGCCGACAAACTTTTCCTCTCTCCTGGAACAGTAAGAAACTATACAAGCAGCATCTTCTCCCGCCTGTCTGTCACCGACCGCACCCAGGCAGCCATCGCCGCCCTGCGCTACCGCCTCATCCGCTTGGAAGATATTTAGTTGGTTCGTTGGTTAGTTAGTTTGTTCGTTGGTTCGTTGGTTGGGTTGTTGGGTTGTTAGATAGTTGGTTCGTTAGTTCGTTAGTTGGTTTGTTGGGTGGTTGGTTTGTTGGGTGGTTGGTTCGTTAGGCGTGGATTTGGTCTCGGAGAAAAAATCCACATCCGTTGGTTCGTTGGTTGGGTTGTTGGGTTGTTAGATAGTTGGTTTGTTGGGTTGTTAGATAGTTGGGTGGTTGGGTTGTTAGATAGTTGGGTGGTTGGTTCGTTAGGCGTGGATTTGGTCTCGGAGAAAAAATCCACATCCGTTGGTTCGTTGGTTTGTTAGTTGGTTGGGTTTAAAACCTAATTATCCTTGAAAATTAGGATTGTAATTCCCAATTTTCAATGTTAATACAATGAGTCTGTGTTAAAATACCATACAGTTGGGTAAGGTAAGATTAATAAGCCGTACCCAGACATACGTATGATGAAGCTTGTAAAAAGGGAGCGGAATAATCGGGAAAAGAAAGATCAGGTCAACCAATATTAAGTAAAATAATTATTACACGAGGAAAAATTCTATTATGTCAGCCAAGTTCGTGATGTCTAAACACATGCAGCTGCCGGCAGCTTCCCAAAATAGCCGAAACCATAGCAAAGTATATGAGCACATCCTTATACTCAATAAGAAGACAAGCTTTATTAATTCAAGGGATGGGATAAGCTGGTTTCATTTTACAATCAAAAAGTGGTATCCTAAATCAAGGGAAGAGGTATATTATGCGGGTGCTTATTGTAGAAGATGATAAATATATCAGCCAATACATAGCAAAAGGACTTGGCCAGATTGGTTATAGTGCTGACAGGGTAGAAACCGCCGAGGATGCATTATCTGTTTTGGAGAATACAAACTATGATGTTGCCATTATTGACCTCATGCTCCCCGGAATATCTGGAGAACAATTGATAAAAAACATGAGAACAAAAGGTTGGAGTATACCCGTTATTATTCTCAGTGCCAAAGGAGAGGTAAGTGATAAAGTGCGAGGACTTCAGGTTGGCGCCGACGATTACCTTACCAAACCATTCTCTTTCACAGAACTGGCCGCACGAATCAATGCCCTGCACCGAAGATTATTAGGAAAGGAGAATGAACCGGTCTATAGAGTTGCTGATCTTGAAATCGATACCCATAAACGACAGGTATATCGCAGCAATAAACTCATTGAACTCCGCCCGAGAGAATATGCCCTCTTGGAAATACTTATGGAAAATAAGGGGCAAACCCTTCCAAAGGCAATCATCCTCGAGCATATATGGAGTTTCTATTTTGACCCTCAAACCAATGTTCTCGACGTTCTCATGCATAGGCTGAGAAAAAAGGTAGATGAACCATTTGATAAGCGCCTGATACACACAGTACGAGGAGTCGGCTATGTCCTCAGGGATGAAGAAGAGTCTTTCGATAAAGACTAAGTTTGTACTTGTATTTGCATTAATCTTTCTTTTTGCTACAACTATTCCTCTTACCCTGACAC
>JAIPFU010000074.1 GCA_021736505.1 Spirochaetia bacterium
CATGCGGATCCAAGGAAGGTTCAGATGCATTCAATCCTCTAAAGGGATCAATTTCCGCCAGAACTGACAGTGATTTGTCAAAATATAATACCTATGCCCAGTCAGCAGCAAAAGACTTCCAGTCAGACAGAATCGTCGGTAGTCTTGCTCATGGAGTTGTTGCAAATGAAGGTTTTATGAATGACTTCTCAACAGTTATGGAGATGTTCCTGAACAGCAGGAATCCCCAGCAAGCAGCAAACGCCTGCCAGGCTATTGCTATTCAGAACGGATTATACAAATAATTAGTAAAAACTGCATACGGCCGGCCGATCTTGGCCGGCCCTTTCGTTCCTCCAAAGGGACGTCCAATAATGGTTGGGATAGTTATGAATTCAATTAATGAAAAACAGAAAAATACCTTGTTTGCGGTACTTACGGTTCTCCCATCGGTAATACTCATTGGAATATTCATATATGGCTTTATCGGTAATACCATATATCTCTCATTCACCGACTGGGGAGAAGGTGCGGGCTTAACTGAGAATGTAAGTAAAAATTTTGTAGGATTAAAGAATTATAGAGAATTATTTTCCAGTTTTATCCATAGTCGATTTCGCCAGGATCTTGTAAATACCGTGTATTATTCATTCTTTCTTTTAGGCGGAACTCTACTCTTCGGACTCTTTTTCGCAATCCTTTTGGATAGATCCTTGAAATATGAAAGTGTTTTCCGTACGATTTTCCTCTACCCCATGGCGCTATCGTTTATTGTTACCGGAACAATCTGGCGATGGCTCTTAGCCCCTAAGGGAGGCTTTAACCTTATCCCAACGATCTTCGGCTTACCGAAAAGTGATTTTCTCTGGACCAGCAGCCGGGCTTCAATACTAAATTTCAACTGGCAGATCCTACCGCGATACATTTTTGCAATTGCTGCACTTGTACTTCTGATACCCATGATAAAATCTTTCTACCAAAGAAAAACTTCACTAAAGAAACAAATAAGTCTTTCAGTAAGTTTCGGTATTTCACTACTTTTTGCCCTATTTCTTTACAGAATTTTTCCTCCCCTCCTGCCATATGAAGAGATGCATGGCTTTAATTTGGCAACCATCGGTATCTGTATAGCCGCAATATGGCAGTACTCAGGATATACCATGGCATTATATTTAGCTGGGCTGAGAGGTCTTTCTGAGAGCATAAGGGAGTCAGCACGACTGGACGGCTGCAATGAACTGCAGTACTACATAAAAATTGCCATTCCCAACCTAAAACCGATTACATTAAGCGCCGTTATCATACTCGCACATATTTCCCTGAAATTGTTTGATTTAATTTTTGCCATGGCGGGAGCAGATAACGCGAATACCGGCCACCCCTCAATAAATATGTACCTGACGACATTCCGTGCGAATAATTTTGCACTCGGAGCTTCCATTGCCGTTATACTATTCATAATTGCAGCTCTCTTCATAATTCCGTATATGATACATACCCACAAAGGAAGGGAGGCCTGATATGAATAAACAGAAAACGCTGCGGATTCTTTATTATATTCTTATGCTGATACTTGTCCTCATATTTCTTGTACCCATGTACATGACCCTGGCAACAGCGCTAAAGGATCCCGCAAATATTAATTTAGCTACTTCATGGAGTTTCCCCAAAAAGTTGAATTGGAACAGCTTCGGTGAAGCATTCAATATGCTGAAACCTAACTTTTTCAACAGCGTAGTGCTTACCTTTTTTGCTACGGTTATCTCGGCTTTTATTGGTTCACTGAACGGATATGTATTCTCTAAGAATAAATTTAAAGGGAGTGAGATCATTTTCACCCTCCTTCTTTTCGGTATGTTCCTTCCCTACCAGATTATTCTGATACCGCTTTTCCAAGTACTCAGGACTCTCGGATTGTACGGCACCCTAGCAGGGCTAATATTAGCTCATGTAGTCTATGGTATCCCTATTGTAACCATGATTTTCAGAAATTTTTATGACCAGATTCCGGATTCTATTATTGAATCAGCCCAGCTGGACGGTGCTCATTATTTTCAGCTGTATCGATCGTTGATTCTGCCGCTTTCGATTCCCGGATTTGTTGTAGTCGGCATCTGGCAGGTAACGCAGATTTGGAATGAATTCCTCTGGGGTATTACTCTTACAAGGCCCAATGCGTATCCAATAACGGTAGCCCTGGCACAACTCGCTGGAGGTCAGGCCGTAAGCTGGAACCTCCCCATGGCTGGAGCCATCCTGGCAGGCCTACCTGTACTTGTCGTGTATATTTTCCTCGGGAAATATTTTCTGAAAGGACTTCTGGCAGGATCTGTAAAGGAATAAGCATCTACCAGCAAAAGTCTCATTCATTCATCCACGGCCTTAGCCGTGGATTGCTGTTTCCGATCGATTAAAGGAATAAGCAATGGGAGAGATGCCGTTAGTCAAGAAAAGACCCTCAAAAGCAGAGAAGGTGATGGGCGTCTATAGAAAGCTCTAGAAAAAAAATAAAAAAACCGATAATAGACGCTGGTAGGTGCTATTAGGAATTGAAAGGCTAGGATTTTACATAATCATGGCCTTCACTTTCTCTACGATATCCGCTGTCGTCGGCACTGCAGCATCTTCAAGCACCTTCGAAAAGGGCATGGGTATGTCCTTGCCCGCAAGTCGGGCTGTGGGGGCCAGCAGCTTTCCACTGACATCATGTTCCGCTATCCGCGCTGCAATTTCCGCCCCGAAACCGCCAGTCTTCACAGCCTCATGAACAATCAGAACTCGCCGGGTCTTCTTTACTGAAGCAAGAACCGTCTCTTCATCGTAGGGCACAAGTGTTCTCAAATCTACCACCTCACTTTCAATACCCTTCCCCTTGAGCATTTCCGCTGCCTCCATGGCTCGAGGAACCATTCTGCCGTAGGTGACTATAGTGATATCATCTCCTGGCCTTTTCACATCCGCCTTCCCTAGAGGAATGATATAATCAGCCGAAGCATCAGGAACAATTCCCTCTGTCTTATACAAGGTTTTCTGCTCAAAGAAGAGCACCGGATTATCATCACGTATCGATGCTTTCAGCAAACCTTTGGCATCAGCAGGATTCGAAGGCACCACAACTTTCAGACCCGGGGTGTGGGTAAACCACGCTTCAATACTCTGGGAATGCTGTGCACCAGCCCCAGTGCCGCTCCCCCCCGGCATTCTGATGACCAAGGGTACAGAAAATGCTCCGCCGAACATATAACGCATCTTCGCAGCATGGTTAACCACCTGATCCATTGCCACGGTGAGAAAATCACTGAACATGATTTCCACCACCGGCCGTGTCCCTGTCATGGCAGCTCCCACCGCCGCTCCGGTGAAACCTGATTCAGAAATCGGCGTATCCCGAACTCGCTCAACGCCGAACTCTTCAACTAGCCCCTCGAGAACTCCGAAGGTCCCTCCATAGGCGCCTACATCCTCTCCCATAACAAAAACTCTGATATCCCGCTGCATTTCTTCGTATATAGCTTCATAAACCGCCTGGGCATACGTTCTACACTGTCCCATCGATTCAACCGAATCCCTGGAACCGTCGGAATCAATGTGGGTGTGGATTTTTTCTCCGAGACCATTTCCACATTCGAGACCATTTTCACGTTCTCTGCTGATCACCGCTGCATTCTCATTTCCGCCGTATTTTCTCCTATTCATGCGTACACATCCTCCTCAAGCACTCTCAAATCAGGTTCCGGAGCTTTTACGGCCTCTTCCTCCGCTTCCTGCACTTCCTTATCTATCCCCCGTTCTAAATCCCGCATCTCTTCATGGCTAATCATCCGTTCATTCATGATGACATTCCGAAAACGCTCCAGGGGATCAAAACGGCGCCAGTAGGCAATCTCTTCATCAGTTCTATATGCATTCTTGTCGCTCTTTGAATGGCCTGAAATGCGATAGGTCTCCTGAACAATAAGCACAGGACCCTTTTTCAGCACATAGTCCCGGGCTTTTCGGATGGTCCGATATATTTCCACCGCATCATTGCCGTCGATGGTCCATCCCGGAATTCCGTAGGATGATGCCCGAACAGCTATGTTATCCACATTCATACTTCGTTTTATGTGGCAGGAGAGACCGTAGAGATTATTTTCACAAATAAAAATGATCGGCAGCCGCCAGACTGAAGCCAGATTCAAGGCTTCATGAAAAGCCCCTTCGTTGGTGGCTCCGTCACCGAGAAAAGCGGCGGTCACCTGCTTCTTCTTCAGCAGTTGGGCAGATAGTGCCGCCCCCGCAGCCACCGGCAGGGTGCCAGCCACCACGGCATCCATACCCATGATGCCCTTGTCCTTATCTACTAAATGCATGGAGCCGCCCTTCCCGCCGGCACATCCGGAGGCCTTCCCGAACATCTCTGCAAAGAGGGCGTAACTGGTCATGCCCCTTCCCAAAGCATGCCCATGGCCGCGGTGGGTGCCGAATACCAGATCGCCGGAATCCAGCGCACAGCCGGGGACAACGCTGGAAGCCTCCTGGCCAATGCTCAAGTGCGTCGTGCCGTGCATTTTTTTAGCTTCAAAAAGTTCCTTGAGCCGCTCATCAATGACCCTGGTCCGGTACATCCGCGAGTACATGCAAAGCAGTTTCTCCTCAGGAATTTCGTGGATCTGCGAGGCAATATCATCCTCGTTCAGCACACCCGCCGCGGCCTGCTCATCGGTAACCAGCACATCGATAAAGCCACCCCTCAAAGCACTGAGGATGCCGTTCCGTTTATGTTTGCCGTAGGCAACCCCCATAACCAGGGGAATTTCCCTGAAAAGATCCGGATGCACGCCGATAATACGTTCATTAGCAGAAGAATCAATCACATGGCCATTGGCATCAAGAAACCAGCCGCTTACCATGGCTGTACCCCCGGCATGCTGTATCCGCCGGGACTCCTCATCACTGATATACCCGGACTTAGTCAGAACATTTGTTCCCAGCTCATTTGTTCCTATCCCGATGCAGGCAATATCCACTTCTCTTGCAGCCTTCAGGGTTTCAGCAATCTTTCGCTCAGAAATGAGCATCTCTTTCAGCTGCTTCGTCTCAACAACCATAGGGGCTTGAAGCAGCTTCACCTTCCCCCCAAGTTTTCTGCCCAGCTGCTTCGCCAGCGCTGAGCCCTCAATATCCATTGAATTCGATTCAATAATCCCATGCATCTGCACTGCAGTTATATCATAGGATTTATCGTAAGAAATCTCCTCAATCATATGATACAACGAAGTTCCCCATTCCACTCCGATGGACATGCCGTCCTTCAGCTGTTTCTTCAGGTATTCCGCAGCCTTCGCTCCAACTTTTTTGCCCGTATCCGCCTTTCCAGCATCCCTGCTTCCCGATGGAACCACAATAACATCGCGCAGGGAAAATCGATTCTTCAGCTCCAGCGCCAGATTCAGGCAGCTTTCATCCGTATCTGAAATTTCTATAGACACAATCCCAGCATCCCTGCCCCGTTTCAGCATCTTGGAAATCTGCGACCGGGAAACTCCGAAGACCTCAGCAATATAGGACTGTGATCGCCCCTCAATATAATACATATACGCTATCTGCCTCAGCATAATTTACTCCTTCATCACAATTGACACGATTATAACAATCAGGAACATATGTGACAAGAGAAAAGGCCCCTTTCGGGACCTTTTTTGAAGATCGGCAATTCTGCCGAATGCTGATAGCTTCGCTCTGCGTTTCCGCTGCTGCATCGATTCGTGCCGGCACAAAGCTTTCTGTTAGACTATACTTCCTGAATTGCTAGGATATTTCGCTCATGGTCGTTATTATTTCACTTACCAGACCATACTCAACTGCCTCAGGCGCATCCAGCCAGCAGTCCCTGTCCGTATCCTTCTCAACCTTTTCCAAAGCCGTTCCGGTCTCGCTGCTGATCAGCTGATTCACCTTAACCCGCAGTTTTTCCAATTGTCGTGCATGAATTTCAATTTCCGTAGCCACACCCCTTATGCCGCTTAAGGGCTGGTGAATGAGATAATGAGAATTGGGCAGGGCTATCCGCTGTTTACTCGGCGAAGCCAGAAGAACAATCGCCGCTGCACTAGCTACCAGTCCCATTCCGATGGTATAGACCTTTGGACCGACAAAACGGATCATATCATAAATGGCAAAACCGGCATCAGCATCGCCGCCGGGGGAATCTATAAATACTTTAATCGGCTCTTTCCCCTGAGCATCCAGCAGCAGCAGCTGACGAACAACCCGTTCAGCCAGCTCCTTATTTATCTCCCCTGAAATGAGAATTGATCGGGTCTCCAACATACGCTCGGTCAAAGGCTGATCCTGCTTATCTTTCTTATCTTCTTTTTCTGACATATCTACGCTCTCCTGTTTATTAGTATATACAGTATAATGAGAATTTCTTCCAAAGTGAAGTATAGCCTGTTTTTTCTCACTCCTTCGTATCTCCCCTATTCTCCAAACAGACGAAAACACGTATACTTTCTCCATGAAAAGCGCAGTAGTATCAATTATCGGGCGTCCCTCCGCAGGGAAATCCACTCTTTTAAACCGTATTTGCGGCCATAAGGTCTCAATCACCTCCCCCAGCCCCCAAACCACGCGAAACTCCATCCGGGGAATCTACAATGACCAGCGCGGGCAGCTCCTCTTCCTGGACACCCCGGGCTATCATGATTCTGATAGAAAACTCAATCTGCAGCTGAAAGAGGTGGCTCTCAGTTCCCTTGCAGGCACGGACATCGTCCTTTATGTCATCGATACCGTACGGGCAGCGGGAAAAGAAGAAAACGCCATTATTGAGGCTCTGAAAAAATTCGACGGACCTGTCATTACCGCACTGAATAAGATTGACCTTCCTGCCTCCAAAGCTGAAACCATGCGCAGCCTGCTGAAAGAGCAGATCCCTGCGGCTCAGTGTTTTGACATATCCGCAGAAACTGGCGCGGGAGCTGATGATCTCCTCAGCGCACTCTTCGGCAGCGCTCCGGAAGGCGAGCCCTACTATCCAAAGGAGTATTACACCGACCAGCCCCCGGAGTTCCGCATCACCGAAATTATCCGGGAGAAGGCAATAAATCGGGTTTCCCAGGAGATCCCCCATGCCATTTTTGTTGAAGTGGCGGACCTTGAAATAGATGAGGAAAAGGGAGTCATGTGGATTCGGAGTTTCATAAATGTGGAGAGGGAAACCCAGAAAGGCATTCTTGTCGGTAAAAAGGGCAGCGGTATCCGCGATATCAGAAAAGAGTCCCAGAAAGAGCTTCGCAATATTTTCGGCTATAAGATTCAGCTGGACCTCCGGGTGAAAGTCGAAAAGAAGTGGCGAAAGGACGATGCCATCCTTTCAAAACTTATCTTCTGATCCCTCCTTTTTCCATATGACCTGGCAACTCCTCTTCCTCTTTGCGCATCTCAAAGCTTTGCAGCCCAAAGCTTTGCGCATCTCAAAGCTTTGTATTCCATCGTTCATCATCCAATCCTTCTGCATCCCATCGTTCAGTATCACATTATTCTGCATCCCAAATCTTAGTATCCTAAAGCAGCGCATCTCAAAGCTAGAATTTCTCATTTTTATCCCTTGATCATACTTGTGCTCTTGACCTTTCCCAAATGCAGTACTATATTACCCATAAAGAGACAATTAAGGACATATTAGTACTATGAATAACAATAGTGACATTCTCACATTAAACGAAGTTGCGGAGTATCTGAAAATAGCTCCAAAAACCGTCAGCCGTATGATACAGAAGAATGAAATACCCTGCATGAAGATTGGCGGTCAGTGGCGATTCCGAAAAAGCAGCATCGATGAGTGGCTCCACACTAAAATGGTTCAGACCTCCGAACAGAATATTATCGGGATGATGGAAACTGATGCCGATTCGGTACCCCTTTCTCGGCTGCTCAATCCAGATTTTATCAGATTGGATATACAAGCCGGCTCCAAAACCAGCATTCTTCGTCAGCTTCTTGAACCGCTGGAGGAACACGGGCTGCTTAGTAACAGCAGCTCCCTCTTGCAGAAACTTGAAGCCCGGGAGCAGATGGTATCCACAGCCATCGGAAAAAGAACCGCCTTTCCCCATATCCGCAATGTTCGGGACAATGATTCGAAACTTCCTCCCATTGCTGTAGGCGTCTGCCCGGAGGGCACCGATTACGAATCCCTGGATGGAACAGCCACCTATCTTTTCTTTCTGCTCCTGGTACCTAAAGAGACCGTTCACCTCAGGATCATGGCGAGGCTGAACCAGCTCATTCGTTCAGAACAATTTGTCAATGGACTTCTTACTGCAGAAAATCCGCAGGAATTTATTTCTTATTGTATGGAGGCAGATTATGGGCCTACGCAAGGTCATGAACACATCAAGCACAATCATTAATTCACAGGCTGATACCAAAGAAAAG
>JAIPFU010000005.1 GCA_021736505.1 Spirochaetia bacterium
GAAATTGTAGAAGAGAGAAAATCAGATCATAGAATAAACAATAATGAAATAATGAAGCTTAAGGGGAAGAAGTATGATATTCTAGATTATTTCTATAGTGAAAATGATTCGGGTGAATTGTTTGAGATCCCGGAAACATATATAGAAACTTCTGTTCATCTCATGCTTCGTGATCCTTTTTGGGCTTATGCGTATTGGAATTTGAATCACCTGGATATTGATCAAATTTCAGAAAACCATCCTTCTTTTGAATTGAAGTTACGGGTTTTTGAAATTGATGATGAAAACACACCTGTTAATAAGGTTAAAACATATTTTGATATTCCTATAAAAGCTGCAGATAAAAGCTGGTATATCAATTTATCAAAACTTGACACCTGGTATGCAGCTGCAGTTATTGCAGTCGACGAAGGATGGTGTTCTCGTCTCTGTCTATCTAACAGGATCTTCAGTCCAGGTGGTTACTGGGTTCACCATATTGATGAACTTTATAATGATAAAAGAGCCCTTGAATTGTTCCATGCCGGCGCTTCGGATAATTCAGGTCATAAAGTAGACAGTTCAGTAGTAAGTGTCATTCTTGATGAGTTGGAGAAAGAGTGGAAAGGAGATAGAACATGAATAATGGCTACGTCGGATTAATGCTTCATGCACATCTCCCTTTTGTAAGACATCCGGAATATCCAAGATTTCTGGAAGAAGATTGGCTTTTTGAGGCCATAACAGAGACTTATTTACCCCTTCTCAGAAAGTTGAACAGTTTAAAGAATGATAATATTTCATTTACAATAACAATATCCGTATCTCCCACTTTGGTGACTATGTTGGCAGACCCCCTGCTTAAGAAAAGGTATGTTCAATATTTGGAACAGCATATAGAACTAGGAGAGAAGGAAGTAGAGAGAACTTCTGATGATAAAGATTTCAATGAATTGTCTCTGATGTATTATGAACTGTATAAACGTGCATTATTCGATTATAACAATGTTTATAGACAGGATCTCATTGCTGCATTCAGGGACCTGGAAACCAGCGGACATCTAGAGATAATAACGACTTGTGCAACTCATGCCTTTCTACCTCTCTATCAGGAATATCCTGAAGCAATCAAGGCTCAAATTGAATTGGCACTTCTTACGCATGTATCCCATTTCAGGAAAAAGCCTAAGGGGATATGGCTGCCCGAATGCGGTTATTTCCCGGGACTTGAAAAATTTTTAAAAGTACATGATATCAATTATTTCTTTACTTCATCTCATGGGGTGCTTCTTGCTTCGGAAAAAGCAGAGAGAGGGGTTTATGCTCCAATAACTTGTCCTAATGGCATACATGCCTTTGGGCGTTCTTTTGAAATTTCTCAGGCTGTCTGGTCAGAAGAGGATGGTTATCCTGCTGATTATGAATATAGAGACTTCTATAGAGATATTGGTTATGATTTGGATTTGGATTATATTCGCCCATATATTCACAAGCCTGATGTAAGAGTTTTTACAGGTTATAAATACTGGGCAATTACCGGAAAAACAGATAAAAAAAGGGTGTATAATCCAGAGAAAGCTGAGGAACGAGTTTCTGCCCATGCAGGTAATTTTCTGTATATGTTGGAACGAACGAATCAGCGGGCTGGAAAACTGATTGACCGACCTCCATATTATACAATCCCTTTTGATGCTGAGCTCTTTGGGCACTGGTGGTTTGAAGGTATTGATTGGCTTGATAAGGTTATTCGGGGTATAGCAGAAACAGAACATCTTTCCATGGTTTCACAGACTCAGTATATTCACAAGTTTCCGGTTAACCAGAAAATTCAGCCGGCTTTGTCTAGTTGGGGAAATAAAGGCTATGCTGCAGTTTGGCTTGACGGGTCAAATGATTGGATATATCGGCATATCCACAAATCAATAGAGAGAATGATAGAACTTGCAAACCGGTTCCCGAATCAGACTTCTTTGAAAAAACGATTTCTTGATCATGCTGCTAGGGAAGTTCTATTAGCCATGGCATCTGACTGGCCTTTTATTATTAATAACGGGACGACCATGACTTATGCAGAAAGACGCTTACGGGAGCATATTCATAATTTTAATGTTGTGTATGATAATCTATGTCGTAATACAGTTGATACTGAGTGGCTTACAAAAACTGAAAAGAAATATACCATTTTCCCTGATATTGATTACCAGATGTTTACTTCCATAAAAACAAAAAATAAAGAGTCCTAATTCACAAAATTAAAAAATCTAATCAGCAGCTTGTAAATAGCCTGCAAGCTGCTGGTAATAGCCCAATTAAAGTGGTTGATAGTAAAATGATGAAAAAGGACAAAACCACAATTAATCGCGCCTATTGTATTTTTAATTCTTAAATCGCATTTCTTAATCTCATTCCTAAAAAATAAAGAGATTCACCTCAATACGCTTGACAACTATACACATGTTAAGCCTGTGATAACTTTGACGCATAATATGCTGAACCATTATCAAATTCTCAACTTGACAACTAGAATGGAAAAGTTAGTATAAAAAGTGTAAGAAAGTGGAGTAAAATTTATAGTTTGTGGAGTAAAAGAGGTAGGAATTCCCAAAATGATGTTAGGTGGAAGTTTTAAAGTTTCTATCGATGACAAAGGCCGTATTCTCATACCCGCCAGGCTGAAAGATGCTGTTCCTGATGATACCTTGATCATTACACGCGGTGTTGAGAAATGTTTATGGCTGCTTGTTGATGAGACTTGGAAGGAATTATCTGATCGCATTATGGGGAATCCTTGGTCGATGTTTGATAAACGCTCAAGGCTGCTTCAGAGAAGAATCATCGCTCCCGCTCAGGAATGCAGAATCAAGTCTGGCCGTTTGACTATTCCTGCTTCTTTACGAGAAAGTGCGGATTTGACTTTAAAAAGTGAAGCAATGCTTCTAGGAATTCAGAACAGGCTGGAACTATGGAATATGGAAAAATACGACAAATATATTGAAGAAAGCGAGCTTGATTTTGCTGAAGCATCAGAAGCTATTGGAGAAGATTTGAGGAATCTTCTTTAATGGTAAAAAAGGAAAGGACTTATCATATGCAGGCGGTTCACTATTCTGTTTTAAAACAAGAAGTTATTACTCATTTAGTACCTGTCCGCGATAAGGGAACGTTTTTGGACTGCACCATGGGAGAAGGCGGACACAGTGAAGCCTTTTTATCTTTATATCCTCATATAACTGTAGTCGGAATTGACAGAGATCCTCTTATTCAAAAGAGGGCAAAAGAGAGGTTGTCTTCATTTGACGGCAGAGTTTTTTTCTATAATGCATGGTTCGATGATTTCTTAGAAAATTATCCTGATAATGAACTGCAGAATCCGGATTTAATCCTTTTTGATCTAGGAATTTCTCTGTTTCATTATGAGGATTCAGGCAGAGGCTTCAGTTTTTCTGCTAAAGAGCCCCTGGATATGCGCTTAAACTCCGTGGCTGGATTAACTGCTGCTGATATTCTGAATACTTTTTCTGAAAAAGGTATAGCTGATATTATTTACTATTTTGGAGAGGAAAGGTATTCCCGACGTATTGCCAGGGCTATATGTGAAAGTCGTTACAAGAAACCCATAAGAACTGCAGATGAGCTGCGGGAGATCGTTTTTTCAGCAGTACCGTCAGGATATCGCCACGGACGGATCCATCCTGCTACTAAAACTTTTCAGGCTTTGAGGATAGAAGTTAATGGAGAGCTTAACAGACTGCATGAGGGTATGGCGGCTGCCGTAAAATTGATAAAAGTCGGGGGACGGATTGGGATTATCACATTTCATTCTCTAGAGGATAGAATTGTAAAACACTACTTCCAGCTTCTCAGCGGAAGGGATTATCAAAAAAGAAGTCACAATGCTGAATATTACAAAGATTATCCTCTGCTTAAAATGATTAATAAGAAACCAATAACTGCAAGTAGAGAAGAAATTCAGATAAATAAAGCATCAAGAAGTGCCAAACTTCGTATTGTAGAAAAAATTCGGCCTGTTTCGCTGGAGGATGAACTATGAAACGAAGTAAAGAACAAGAAAACAAACAAGGGAGAATTCGAGGAAAGAGACGTCATCCAGCATATCTAAAAAGGAAACATGAACATACTGAAAAAATCATGCTTTTTGTGATGATACTCCTATTTCCCTTTATGTTCGCGCTGCCAATTTTTCACAATAGTTTTGTATATGAGAAAGAAAAGGGCATGCAGGAAATGGTAATAGAGATTCATGAGAATTATGAAAAGTGCAAAATACTCTTAGGAGAACTTGAAACACAACAATCTTATAATGGAGAAAACACATATATTGCAGTAATGCAGGACACTGAGCAGAAAGTTCTGGCTTCTTCAGATTACTCAGCAAACTCGTATCAGGAGAGCAGAACAAGGCCTTCAATCGAAGATGGAACTACAGTTGCTGTAATTCCTTATCCTCTAATTGAAGGGGGGCGTTCTAATTTTCAAATGAGTGAATCCCCAGTACAATCACTTACAGATGGGAGGTGAAAATGCCATTATCTCTAGCTCCCATTAAGACCTTGAATAAGCATTCGTATAAACCTGAGAATAAACCTCAGCCAAAGAATAAGCTGCTCTTTACCATATCTGAACTGCAGAGCATAATTTCTGGTTCTGAAACTCCTGATAAGAGATTTCCCAGCAATGAACTTCATTATGACGACTTAAAGAGAGTTAAAATCAATCAAATAACTATTGATTCCAGGATTATATCTGGTGATAATACATTCCAGAAAGGAATAAATAATGCTAGCCCATTGTTTATTCCTTTACCTGGTTTGCATGTTAATGGTCACAAGTATGTTCCCCAAGCTCTGAATGATGGAGCAGCTGCTTTAGTATCAGAAAATGAATGGCCTGAGTTGCAAAAGAAAATCCCGGATTATTGGAAGAAAAAAATTCTAGTGGTTCCAGATACTTTAAAGGCTTTGCATGAACTCGCTGCTTATTGGGTAAAGCAGTGCAATATTAAAAATACTATAGCTGTTACTGGAAGCACCGGTAAAACAACTACTAAAGAGCTCATTTATTCTATCCTTTCTTTGATGGGGCCAACAGTTAAAAATCATGGAAACCTAAATTCAACCATCGGGCTTCCATTATCAGTATTTACAATGAGACCCAATGATGAGTATGCCGTCTTTGAAATGGGAATTGACCATAAAGGTGAAATGGAACAGCTTACGAATATATTTCCGCCGGCTTACGGTGTTCTGACAAATATCGGCAATGCTCATTTAGAGTATTTCGGAACTCAACAGAATATTGCCAGAGAAAAAAGCCGTATTTTTTCGAAAGAGACAATTCAAGGATATACTCATGAGAATAATATATGGAAATCATATATTGAAAGGCTTCGGTCAAAACAGTTAGAGAGTTTTGGCTTGTCCCGATTTTATGAAAATAGCATGAATTCTGCAGAACCTATCGGTTTGAATGGCTGGAAGTTGAACTATGCTGGCAGGGAAATTCAGTTCCCTCTAATTGGAACTCACAATTTGGAGAATGCCTTAGCAGCAATTAGAGTAGCAGAAAATTTTGGAGCTGATGCAGATGACATAAAAAAGGGACTTGAACGGGTCAGACCGCTGTTCGGCCGAAGCAGAATTATACATGGACCAGTAACAATCATAGAAGATTGTTATAATGCCAATGAGGAGTCCATGCGGTCTATATTAAATTATCTCAGTACACTTCACTGGAAAGGTCGGATGGGTCTTATTTTAGGTGATATGAAAGAGCTTGGCTCTGATACAGATAAGGCTCACCGTATGGTGGGGAAGGCAGTTAGCCTTTTAGCTCCTTCTGCTGTATTCCTGTATGGTAAGGAGATGGAAACAGCTTACAGGCTGCTTAAAGAGAAGAATTTCACAAATGAATTAATGTTTACAGATGATATCAGCCTCCTTGAAAAAAAGATTTGTTCTTATAAAAAGAATGGGGATCTTTTTCTCATAAAAGGTTCCCGAGCAATGGGACTTGAACGGCTGGTCGGTTGTTTGAGAAGTGCATGAGATTATGTATGGAGATTGCTGTATGGAGGGGAAATAAGTGCTCAGCCAGCTGCCCGTATTCTATCGATTATTCTACTCTTTTTTATTATCATATGGTTTAACCCTCATAAGCGGTCCCAAATGTATACAATGGTTAAAAAAACATCAACTCGGGCAAATAATAAAAAAAGATGGTCCTAAAAATCATATGGTAAAACAGGGTACTCCATCCATGGGCGGATTGTTCTTAATCGGATCACTTTTAATAACTGTTTTTACATTTACTTTCTGGTTGTCAGGTGAAATTCTGATATTGCTGACTTCACTTCTTCTTTTTTCTTCAATAGGCTTCCTAGATGATTTCTTGAAAATAAAGAAGCAGACTGGAGACGGGTTGGGCTTCCTGCAGAAAATAAGTTTGCAGAGTTTTGCAGCATGGGGAATTATTTATTCTGTTTATTTGCTGAAGGGCAGCAGCATGACTAAGCTGTCTATACCTTTGTCAGCTGGATTTTCGGTTGAAATGGGAATCTATTATTATATAATATCCTGGATTTATTTAGTTGGGTTCGTAAACTCAGTAAATTTAACTGATGGCTTGGATGGTTTAGCTGCCGGACTGAGCAGTTTTACTGCTTTTGCAGTAATAATAATCTCTTTTTTCGCTGTATCCTCAAATGTATCGGGATATGGGCCAGTAAAAGGGACTGAAGAAGTAGGAGTTTTTTATGCTGCTCTCCTGGGAAGTCTTATAGCTTTCATGTTTTTCAATAGATATCCAGCCAAGGTATTTATGGGAGATACAGGGAGTGAAGCCTTGGGAGGTCTATTCGGGGTAACGGCAATTCTTTTAAAAGCTGAAATACTGGTGCTACTTATTTCTGGGGTCTTTATTTTTGAAAGTATCTCTGTGATACTTCAAGTTGGGTATTTCAAAATGAAACATAAAAGAATTTTCCTAATGGCTCCCCTTCATCATCATTATGAACTGAAAGGATGGAAAGAAGGAGCTATTGTGTTCAGATTTTGGCTGGTCGGTGGGATTTTAACCGGATTAGGAACAGCTGCAGTATTTGTATAAGCTGAATACATGTATATTATAAATTTTTATTTTTTATAGAGTATGAGTAAAATTATGGATGCTGAATTATTAGAGAATAGGGGAGGTGATTCACAAACCGATAAAAGTAAAATCTTGTACCCATTTATTATTTCCATGATGTTTCTGATAGGCTTAGGTTTGGTCTCTTTGTATTCTGCGTCATATTTCAAAGCTGTTCAGCTGAATTTGCCATCTTATTATTTCATCAAACGGCAGCTTATTTTTGCAGGTTTAGGCTTACTTGGCGGGTTAACAGCGTTTTTGCTGCCTCAGAAGGCCTTTAAATGGCTGATACCCATGGCTTTAGTACTCTCTTTTATACTAATGATGTTGACTCAATTTACATCTTTAGGTGATACAAGGATGGGAGCGAGAAGATGGATTGTTATTGGTCCAGTAAGTTTTCAGACTTCTGAACTCGTGAAAGTTTCAGTTTTACTGTTCCTTGCGAATTATCTGCATAAGAATTCTGAAAAATTGAGTACATTTTCATTTGCCATTATTCCAATGATTATTGTAAGCGTTTTTTCAGGAATGATAGCATTACAGCGTGATTTTTCTGGAACAGCATTGTTTTTATTTATCTGTTTTACCATACTTGCTGTGGGCGGAGTAAAAAGGACGTACTTTATTTACTTTTTACTTATAACTGTTATACCGGGAATATTCTTCCTGTTAAAGGAGGAATACAGATTAAGAAGAGTTATTGGTTTTCTATATCCCGATTTGGATCCGACAGGCTTAAACTATCAAGTCCGTATGTCTCTGGAAGCAATTCAAAATGGAGGAATTTTTGGAACCGGTATTGGGAATGGACAAATGAAGCTTGGTTTAATCCCTGAAGTTGAATCAGACTTCATATTTTCTTCCTTTGCAGAAGAATTTGGTTTACTGGGTGTTTGTATCGTATGGCTTTTTTTTATGATATTTTCGATTACCGGAATAATTGGTGCACGTCAGCATAAAGAAAGCAATGGTTTTAGATATCTTCTTGGTTTTGGTGCTGTAAGTTTTATTTTATGGCAAGCTTTACTTAATTGGGGGGTTGCTATTGCTGTATTACCTCCTACGGGTATTCCACTCCCTTTCTTTTCATTGGGAGGAACTAATTTGGTCATCACTATTAGTATGTGTGGTTTTATAGCGAGAAGCATATTTGAAAAAGTCCAACCCGTAGAATATGAAACCTTTGAAGTAGGGCAAGATGATTATTTTAACGGTATAACCTAACGGTATAACCTGATAAACTTTTCCTTTTCTAGTAAAAATGCTATTGTAAAGAACATTTAATAATAGATTTTTCATAGTTTTCTATTTGAAAAGCTGTATTTTGGTTTTATATTAAAAAGAACTTGATTTCAGAAATGTATAGCTTATGCAGATCGGGCTGAAGGGTAATGGTATAATTAAGGGGGCAAAATTAGCGTGGATTCTGAAAAACTAATTGTAGGCTTAGATATTGGTTCAACAAAAATTTGTGCTGTTGCTGCTGGTTTTACCGATTATGGTGAACTGGAAATAGTTCATACAAGTGAGCTTCCCTCAGAAGGAATACGTGCAGGCGTTATTATTAACATTGAGACTGCCATGAAAATCATTCAGCAGGTAATTGAATATATAGAGCTGGATACAGGAAAAGAAGTTTCAAATGTAGTAACAGGGATCAGCGGTCAGCATATTGAGTGTACAATTTCTGAAGGTGTTGTTGGAATAAGCAGTAAGGACAATGAGATACACTCAAATGATATTGTTCGCTCCATGGAAGTTGCTAGAGCAATAGATATTCCCCTGGATAAGGAAATAATACATACCTTAGTTCAGGATTTTACAATTGACGGCAGAAGCGGTATTAAAGATCCCATAGATATGATTGGACATCGCTTGGAAACTAAAGTGATGATTGTTACCGGAGATGTAACTGTTTCTCAGAATTTGCGGAAATGTGTAAATCGTGCAGGGTACAAGGCGAAAAAAATGGTTCTTCAGCAGCTTGCAGATTCTGAAGCTGTACTAACTCATGAAGAACGTGATATGGGTACTTTGCTCATTGATATCGGCGGTGGGATGACAAATATGATTGGATTCCATGGTGGTGCTCCTGTATATGTAGGCGGTATTGGAATTGGCGGAAATCAAGTAACTTCAGATTTGGTGTACATACTTAATAAGCCGTATGATCTAATTGAGAAGATAAAGCAGGAGTATGGCTGCTGTTATGAGGATTTATTGGATGGAGATGAGAGTTTTACCATTCCACCAGTCAGTGGATGGGCCTCAGTGAGAATGCCGCGAAAAGAGTTGTGCAAAATAATTGAGCCCCGGGTTGCAGAAATTTTTTCTTTGTTAAAAACAATGCTTCTGAAAAACAACATTATGAATCAATTTGGAGGCGGTATCGTTTTAACTGGCGGGGGGGCACTCATGCCTGGTACAGTAGAACTTGCAAGTGAAATATTTAATTTACCTGTTCGCTTAGGAATACCCAAAAATATACTTGGCCTTGAAGACAGTTTTGCATCCCCTCAGTATGCAACGGCGCTCGGCTTAGTTCTCTATGAATCAAAAAAACATGTTAAGAGAAATAAAGATATTGATGAAGAAAAGACACAAGAAAAGAAAAATGGTTTCGGCAGGAAAGTAAAAGATTTTTTCAATATGCTGTTTTAGCATGTTACTGCCTATTATCCTTTAAGAATAGATATGGAGGAATTATGAATTTAGAAATATTACACGATGAGAGAATGTATAACTCAGATAAATCTACTCCCACAGTAATACGTGTATTAGGAGTAGGCGGAGGCGGTGGAAACGCTGTTAACAGAATGATAGCCGCTGGATTAAAAAAAGTTGAGTATGTAGCTATGAATACAGATATTCAAGCTCTTCAGCGTTCTCATGCCGAAACAAAACTCCCTTTAGGTACTGAACTTACCGGCGGTCTAGGGGCAGGAGGAGTACCGGAAGTCGGAGAACAGGCTGCTGATGAATCAAGGGAAGATATAAAAGCTCTTCTGAAAGATACTGATATGGCTTTTATTACAGCTGGGATGGGAGGCGGCACAGGAACTGGTTCTGCACCGATAGTTGCTGAGGTTGCCAAGGAAATGAATGCTCTCACGGTTGCTGTAGTAACTACTCCTTTTTTATTTGAAGGCCGGAAGAAAATGAAACTTGCCGAAGAAGGGATAGAAAAACTCAGGAAGCAGGTGGATACGCTAATAATCATTCCCAACCAGTATCTATTAAAAATTGTTGAAAAAGATACTCCCATTAAGCAAGCTTTCCACTTAGCTGATGATGTATTAAGACAGGGTGTTCAGGGAATAAGTGAACTTATTACTGAACCAGGAGAAATAAATATTGATTTTGCTGATGTGAGAACGGTCATGAAAGGCCGAGGGGATGCCTTAATGGGAATTGGAGTAGGCGAAGGTGAAAATAGATCTATTGATGCTGCAACATCTGCTATAAATAACCCACTTCTTGAAAATGCACGAATTGAAGGAGCAAAGGGTATTCTCGTCAATGTTACCGGCGGAGATGATTTAACACTTAAGGAATATCAGGATGTAGTGGAAATAATTACTAATAATTCAGATGATGATGCTCTCGTAATTGCCGGTCAATCATACAACCCTGATCTTGGTGACCGGTTAAAAGTTACAGTGATTGCAACGGGCTTCAATCGGGAAAATGATAAAGTTGATGAACTTGAACAAGAGAATGATCAGCCCTCGGATGATTACCATGATTCCAGGAAACAGAAGCGTGAACCTGTAGAGGAAAAAGATGAGGTCGTAACCATAGAACGATGGCAGGATCTGCAGAGAAAACTGAAAAAACAGAATGGAATTCCAGAGGATATATCCTACCCTGCTGTTTTACGGTATCGGAAAGCACGGGGTGAAGAAGACGCTTAATGCTTTATTATTATGATTAAAGATAAGCTGCTCTTAAAAAATTATGAGAATTATCTTCTAGTGGAATTGAGGCTTTCATCAAGTACGGTTCATGCATATTGTAATGAATTATCTGCCTTGGTTCATTTTTTGGATAAGTCTCCACCAGAAAAAGAAAAGGACTCTGCAGATCTAGCCACTTTAAAGAGTGATGATCTCATCAATTTCATTGTTCAAAGAAAAGCTTCTGGTAACCTGAAAAGAGCTTCCATCTCAAAGGTGATTACGGCTCTTCGTTCATTCTATGGATTTTTGATAGATGAGGGGGTTCGGACGGATAATCCTGCAGCACGGATTGAATCGCCCGGAAAAGAATTCAGGATTCCCGATATTCTTGATTCTGAAGATATTGAAGCATTATTTAAAGTTATTCCTACGGATAATGCTTTGGGAATTCGTGATCGCGCTCTTTTTGAGCTTGTGTATTCCTGCGGACTCCGAATTTCAGAAGCCTGCAGTGTTCGATTTTCAAAACTTTTTTTGGATGAGAAAATTCTGAGAATCACTGGTAAGGGGAATAAGGAGCGAATTGTTCCTTTGGGGAATGCGGCGGTTTACTGGATTAAAACCTATAAAGATTCTATTCGTAATCAGATGAATGTGAATTCAGAGTATCTTTTTATTAATAAAAGAGGGAAGTCTCTTACAAGACAAGCGGTCTGGAAGCGTTTTCATTTATACACAGAAAAAATTGGAATTTCTTCAAAAGTTCATAACTTAAGGCATGCCTATGCCTCTCATATGCTGCAGGGAGGTGCAGATTTACGGGTAGTCCAGGAACTCTTAGGTCATTCTGATATTCAAACGACACAAATTTACACACATATTCATACCGGAGAGCTACAGGGGAAACATCATCTGTATCATCCAGAAAATAAAATAGGTAGAAAATAAAAAAATTATAAAAATTCCTCAAAACATGAAGTAAAAATTCATTTCTTCATGTCATATATTATATGAAGGAAGAAAAAAAATATGTACGTTTATGTATTTCTTTGCTGCCGGGCCTTACTTGCAAGGAAAAATGGGAAGTTGAAAGAAACATCAATTACGAACGTTCTTTTATCAATTTGCATATAGAAGACATCAGTACGCTAATCCAAAGAGATTACAAGAGTAAACGGTTTTTTCCTGAAAAAATACTAACCGAAGCGGATGAAATCCTTAATACTGTCCAAAAACGTGGGTATCAATTTATTCACTTTCTTGATAGCTCTTATCCTCCCCAGTTAAGGGAAATATACAATCCGCCCTACCTCTTGTATGCCTGGGGGGAGCTTTGCGAACAGTCAATGCCTTCTATCAGCATAGTCGGGACTAGGCGATCCACCGAAAAAGCAGATATCGCTGCGTTTGGAATGGGCTTGGAGTGCGCTTATGCGGGTATACCTGTTGTATCAGGCCTTGCTGCAGGGATTGATAGCGCTTCACATCGTGGCGCCGTAAGTGCAGACGGAGTATCACTTGCAGTCATGGGAAGCGGCTTGGATAATATTTATCCGCAATGCAATAGTAAGCTTGCAGAAAAAATGGTGAGTAAAGGAGGATGCATTTTAAGTGAATTTATACCCAAAGAAAAGCCTCTTCGCTATAATTTCCCTAAAAGAAATAGAATAATAAGCGGTTTATCTCGAAGCACTATTGTCATTCAGGCTCCGGAAAAATCAGGCTCTCTTATTACAGCTGATTATGCTTTGGAACAGGGGCGTGATGTATTTATTCACGAAACAGGAACTTCTCATAGATTTTACGATGGTACAAAAAGACTTGCCGAAGAGGGGGCTCCGGTTATATCTTCTATCAAAGAAGTTTTTGAAAACTGGGCATGGAATGTAGAAAAGTATCGTCAAGTAGCGTACCATTATCCTGCCGAAATACAGCAAAGTGAATTAATTAAGAAAGAAATTAAAGGGGAAATCATTAGATACCGAAGAGGTTGGTTTGAAAGAATTTAATGAACTAGTTGAACACTACTTACAATATCTAAAAGAGGTTCGCAATCTTTCTGCAAGAACCACTGTATCTTATAAGCAGGATTTGATAAAATTTAAAAATTTCCTGCATATCAATGGAATTGATATTCAGAATACGGATAAGCAAATCATACGAGCTTTTTTTGGAGAGCTTCAAAAGGAAAAGCTTTCATCCTCTACGGTGAACCGAATAATATCAGCTTTAAAGGGTTTTTTTTCCTATCTTGTAAGGTATGAGTATATTAATAATAATCCAGTTGAACGGGTAAAAAGCATTAAAGGAAGCAGAAAACTCCCTTCTGTACTGACTTTGGAAGAGATCCACCTTCTTCTTAATGCTCCTGATAATTCTTTCCAGGGGATAAGGGATGCCTCCCTTTTCCAGATTTTTTACTCAACTGGCTGCAGATTATCAGAACTGACTGCTATGAATGAAGATGATCTTGATATTAATAAAGGCTTTATTCTAGTTCATGGGAAAGGGAATAAAGACCGCTTTGTATATTTAACTGAACCTGCAAAGGCTGTTCTTAAGCAGTATTTGTCTTTTAAACATACATATCTGCAAACTAATAAGGTGTACATGAATGAAGAAAAAGCTTTAATAATTAATACACGGGGCAAAAGAATAACAGCACAGGGAGTACATTACATTTTCAAGAAATATACTGATCAGCTCCAACTGAACAAACATATTACTCCCCATACCTTGCGTCATACCTTTGCAACGCATATTCTTGATAATGATGCCGGTATTCGTGTTGTACAAGAGCTTTTAGGGCATGAGAATATTTCAACAACTCAGATTTATTCTCATGTAGGTATTGAACGTCTAAAAAAGGTATATGAAAAAACACATCCGCATGGAAGGAGAAAGAAATGAGTTTTCATGGAACAACAATACTTGCTGTGAAAAAAGATGGGAAAACAGCAATGGCAGGAGATGGTCAAGTTACATTAGGAAATACCATTATAAAAGGTAACGCAAAAAAAATTCGTAAACTGTATGATGGGAAAATTATGGCTGGTTTTGCCGGAGCAACAGCTGATGCATTTACCCTGCTGGAAAAATTTGAAGGAAAAGTTAAGGAGCATGGCGGTGATATTACGCGTGCGGCAGTGGAAGTTGCAAAAGAGTGGAGAATGGATAAGGCTCTTCAAAAGCTTGAAGCTATGATGCTGGTAGCAGATAAAGAGAAAATATTGTTAATATCCGGAACAGGCGATGTCCTTGAACCGGAAGAACAAGCTATTGCCATTGGTTCAGGTGGAACGTATGCTCTTGCTTCAGCAAAAGCTTATATTGATGCATCAGACTTGGCTGCATCCGAAATAGCTTTACGCTCTTTAAAAATAGCTTCGAGCATATGTATTTATACGAATAATAATATATTACTGGAGGAATTGTAGAATGGACAAAATCAATTTAGATGAAATGGCTCCTAAAGAAATAGTCCAGCAGCTGAATAAATATATAATTGGACAAGATAAAGCAAAAAAATCTGTTGCAATAGCTCTAAGAAACAGAGTGAGAAGAAAGAAATTGTCACAAGATTTGAGGGAAGAGATTGCTCCAAAAAATATTATCATGATAGGGCCTACAGGGGTTGGAAAAACTGAAATTGCCAGGAGACTATCTAAATTATGCGGTGCTCCTTTTATTAAAGTTGAAGCAACAAAATTTACAGAAGTAGGTTATGTAGGCCGCGATGTGGAATCCATGGTCAGGGATCTCATGAGAATTGCGCTGAACATGGTAAAAAATGAACTCGCTGAAAAAGTTAGGGATGAGGCAGAAAAAATTGCTGAAGAAAAACTTCTTGATCTGCTTCTTCCTGGAGTATCAAAAAGAAAGAGCGATAAAAGTACTGAAAATAGTAGTGAAAAACAGAATAATCTCATAACACAGACGCATTCCGTTTCGGAAGAGGCAAATTCTGATACACGTGAGAAGTTCAGGAAAATGCTTAGAGAAGGTAAACTGGATGAAAGACAGATAGATGTGGAAGTGTCAAAGAAGAAGAACCAAGGAATTGAGATTTTTTCCGGTGGTAATATGGAGGATATACAGTCAGCTATATCCAGTCTTGGAAGTATGTTCGGAAGCAATAAGAAGAAAAAACATGTTTCTGTTGAACAGGCTAAAGAAATTCTTCTTGAAGAAGAGATGAGTAAATTGATTGATGATGATCAGGCTACGGAAATTGCAAAAGAGCGCGTGGAGGAGATGGGGATCATTTTTGTTGATGAAATTGACAAAGTTACATCAAAAAACAGTTCTAGTGGGGTAGATGTATCCAGAGAAGGTGTTCAGAGGGATATTCTGCCAATAGTTGAGGGTGCAAAAATAAACACAAAGTACGGAATTGTTGATACCTCTCATATTCTTTTCATTGCAGCTGGGGCTTTTCATATAAGCAAACCTTCTGACCTCATTCCTGAACTGCAGGGGAGATTCCCGCTTCGGGTAGAACTTGATAATCTACAAAGCGGAGATTTTTTCAGGATACTGACAGAGCCTGAGAATTCTCTCACAAAACAGTATCGTGCACTTATGGAGACTGAAAATGTAAAAATTGAGTTCAAGGAAGATGCTCTGAAGCGGCTCAGCCAAATTGCGGAAGATGTAAATGCTAAAACAGAAAATATTGGTGCTAGACGGCTTCATACAATAATGGAGTTGCTTCTTGAGGATATTTCGTATACTGCTGTGGAATTAAAAGGCCAGACTATCCCAATAACTGAAGAATATGTAAACGAAAAACTTGCTAGCGTTGTGGAAGACCGCGATTTAAGTCGATATATCTTGTAAATATATATACATACATTGCATGATAGTAATCAATTTGAATTCTTAAATATGGAGCTGAAAGTAAATTCCTAATTAATATCTACTTTCAGCTCATTTATTAGCTTTCTAAGATATGGAACCACAACGGAACTTCCATAAATCTCCCCTGATTTGGGGTTGTCTGCTGCAATATAGACAATGTATTGTGGTTTTTTATATGGAAAAATAGCTAAACATGAAGAAAGATAACGTTCTTTAGAGTATTCACCAGTTTCAGTACTCATTAACTGGGCTGTTCCTGTTTTAGCAGCGATGGTAAAATCTTCATTCTGCAAACCGTGGGCTGTTCCGCCCTGTTCTACTGCGGCTGTCATATAATCCAGAATACGTTCAGCTGTCTTTTTTGAGATTGCTGAGCCTAACTCAATACGGGTAGTATCTTTAACAGTAGTATCTTTAGTATCTTTAAAATCAGAAGAATTATTTGATTCAATTCTTTTAACAAGATTAGGTTTCAGCAGTACTCCATTATTTGTCAAAGCAGTTGCTGCAGTGGCAATTTGTATGGCAGTTACGCCGGATTCCTGTCCAAAAGCTATGGTTGGTTTACTTCTGGAAGACCAATTGTCAGGATGAGGAAGAATGCCGGATGTTTCTTCAGTTAGAGGCAAGCCTGTTCTGGCAGAAAAACCAAAATTTAAAAGTGAATTATAAAAAAAACTGTCAGAAACTTGTAATGCATAATTTGCAATAGCTCCGTTGCAGGAGTACTTGATTACTTCGCGGGGCCCTACATTCCCATGGGGATGAACACAATTTACTGTTATGCGGGATCCATTATCCAGTTCAAGCAGAGAACTTCCATCACAGAAAAAACGTGAATTCAGATCTGCCTGTCCGCTTTCTAGAATAGCAGCAAGGGAAAATACTTTAAACACGGAGCCGGGCTCGTACATTAATGAAACAGTTCTATTTCTCAACGCTTCTTCAGAAGCTTTTCTATAATTGTTTAGATCAAAAACAGGAAAAGAACTCATTGCGAGTATATCACCGTTATCGGCATCCATAACAATACCGGAAATCCCATCAGGAGAGTGATCTAAATATAGTTCTAAAAGAGCTTTATGCAAATTTTTCTGAATATTCATATCCAGTGTAAGGGATATGTCATCTCCGAATGTAACAGCAGAAGACGGGTTTGGAAGGGGATAGAGTTGATCATTAAAAAAGTATTCAAGACCAGTAAGGCCTTGGTTGTCAATATTCACAAAACCAATAGTTTGTGCGGCCAGTTCATGAAAAGGATAGTATCTGCCGTAGGCTTTTTCAAAATAAATACCTGAGATTTCGTTTTTCTGTAATTCATTCTCAATCGCCTTTTTTTCTTCCTGGCTTAATCCTCTTTTTATATAGAGAAACCCTTGTGTACTCTTCAGCCTTTTTAATAGATTTTCGGCGGGTTCCTCAAGTGATTCAGCTAATAACTCAGCAGTTTTACTAAAATCGTTTATTGCAGGAATCCAAGCTGTAAGTGAATATGATGGAACTTCCGTGGCAATAAGGGTATTATTTCTATCGTATATACTTCCTCTTATAACACGTTCATTTATCGAAAGAGTATAATCATTTTCCTGCACTGGAGCAGCTTTTGCGGTCATGTTGTAGGCAAATAGGATTAGTATAAATAAAGCGAAAGAGAATGTGAGAATGAGAAAGAAATAGTAAATTTTATTATTTCCTCTGGTATCCATGTAGAAAATATATTAATATCAATTAAGAGTATTGTCGATAGATAATAATATACAAGTTGAGTACTATGAATAGTCATCCGAATGAACGAAATTATGACGATATGACCAGATCCGATAAATATGATGAATATAACGGGAAACAAAAAATGCTTCGTTTTATTGTCTCTTCACTGATGATATTAATAATTCTCGCAGCTGTTTTTGCTTTAGGGTGGATGATAGTGAACCCTGAAGGTTCAAGTCCAGAAAGTGAAGAGGGAAATAATTTAGAATCTACCGCTGTTGAGGATAACTCCTCCGAAATAGCATCTGCTGAAAATGCTCAAATTAAGGATATTATTGAAGAATCTCTTTCTGATACTTCCCTGGAAAGTGAATCCAATATTGAGTCACCAAGTGTAGATGGTGAACTGGATCAAAGCAGTATTCCCGCTGAAAAAGATTCTGATATAAACAAAAGTCAGGAACTCTCTGAAGAAAAAAATGATGAAACCCAGACGGATGATTTGGAAAAAGAGGAAGAAGAAATAATTCCGGGAACAGAAGAGAGAAATGAATCTTCTGCTGAAGAAACTTCAGAAGATTCGGTAAGCTATACCTCTTATACAGTGAAAGAAGGAGATACTGTATCTTCAATTGCTGAATCATTTAATCTGTTGCCGGAAACAATTTTGGGAGTTAATATTATTGATTCCTCCGGGGAAATACGCAGGGGAATGAAATTGCGAATACCCGATAGAGATGGTCAGGTATACATCATTCAGTCCGGTGATTCTCTATCCGAAATTGCACACTCCTATGACATGGGATATCTGACTTTAGCTGAAATAAATGATCTAAATCCTAGTGCAATTATCTATCCGGGGGACGAATTATTCATACCCAAAGTTACAATTTCTGATGAAGAAACAAATGCAGAAATAGGAAATGGTGAAGATGAAGAAATTTCTCTTGGTGAACTTTTTATTTGGCCTGCTGAAGGTAATTTAATGACTACTTTCGGAGAGAAGCGTGATCCCATAACTGCTGAAATAAAAGATTTTTATGGGATAGATATTTCCAATGTTACTGGGACTCCTGTAATTGCATCCATGGGCGGAACTGTTGAGGAAATTTCGCGGGATGTAACTACGGATAATGGTAAATTAATACGTATTAGCAAAGGTGAATATACAACAATTTATGCACACCTAGATGTAATTCTTGTTGAACCAGGGGAAACGGTAGAGCAGGGGCAGCTGATTGGAGAAATGGGCAATACTGGTAAGTCTCTGGAACCACACCTGTATTTTGCAATTCAGAGAAATGGGAATTCGCTTGATCCGCTTACTTTAGTAAAACAGGAAGATAAACAGGAAGAATAGACAGATTTATCTTCCGCTATCTTCCGCTATCGTTCGCTATCGTTCGCTATCTTCCGCAACAGTGTTTATATTTTTTCCCGCTCCCACAGGGGCATGGGTCATTTCTTCCAACCTTTGGCGTATTTCGTTTAATCTGAATCGCTTGCTGACTGCTGTTTGTTGAATTAGGAATACCGGCTGCCCTTGAAGCCTGTCTTGCCGGTCCGAACTGACCCATTCCGGCATGCTGCTCCTGAACTCTTCGACTGTTGTAGGGCTGTCGCTTTTGGTGATCCTGTGATATTTTTACACGGATTGCAATCCTTCCTATGGAATATCTGATATCCTGAAGCATTTCATCAAAAATATCAAATCCTTCAAGCTTATATTCAAGCAAAGGATTTTTCTGGCTGTATGATCGAAGATAAACAGCTTCGCGCAGAGCTTCCATATTTTCTAAATGATCCTGCCAACGTTTATCTATTTGGCGAATATACTGGTATCGAATAAAAGAATTAAAAATTTTCTCACCCGCCATATTGATTTTTTCTTCAAGATTGCTATTTAGATAAGAAATTATTTGTTTCTTAAGTTCTTCTTTTTTATTCTGACTGCAGTCGAGGTTTAATGAAGAAAAATCCAGATGAAATTGCTCAGTTAGATTTTCCAAAATTACTTTTCGCAGCTGTTCTGGTGACTTATTGCTTGAATATGCTTCCTCAAGAATTGAATGTACCAGTTCATCAGCTGTCTGCATAACACGATCTTTTAGCTGTGTATCCTGCAGTATCTCATCACGACGTGAATAAATAAAATTTCGCTGTTCATTAAGGACATCATCAAAATCCAAAAGATGTTTACGTATCTCAAAGTTTCTCTCTTCTACTTTTGATTGCGATTTTTCAATAGCCCGAGAAATCATTTGATGTTTAATAGGCTCTCCGCTGTTCAACCCAAGTTTTCCCATAAATTCTTTAAGGTTGTCTTTTGCAAATAAGCGAAGAAGCGTATCATCCAGGGAAAGAAAAAATTTAGAAAGTCCCGGGTCTCCCTGCCTTCCGGATCGTCCTCTCAACTGATTATCTATTCGCCTTGATTCATGACGTTCCGTCCCTAAAATATAGAGGCCGCCGAGTTCTTTAACTTCTTTATATTGGGACTCCCATTTTGCTCTCTCCTCAGCATAAACTTTCTGAAATTCCTCTTCTGATGCTTCCGTTCCTGCTTTACTTCTTGCACGAAATTCAGGATTTCCCCCAAGCTTTATATCAGTTCCACGTCCTGCCATATTTGTAGCGATGGTTACTGAGCCTTTAGCTCCAGCTTCAGCAATAATATGGGCTTCTCTTGCATGATTTTTAGCATTGAGTACTTCATGTCGTATTCCGCGGTTTTTCAAGTGAGAAGAGAGCATTTCTGATTTATCTATAGTAACCGTTCCAACTAATATTGGCTGCCCCTTTTTATTGACTTGCTCAATCTCATCGCAGATAGCTTTAAATTTAAATTCTTCATTATAGTAAATAAAATCATCTTCATCTAAGCGGATTACAGGTCTGTTTGTAGGAATAACAATAACTTCGAGTCCGTATATTTTTGAAAACTCTGTAGCTTCTGTATCAGCAGTACCGGTCATACCGGAAATTTTGTCATACATCCTGAAAAAATTCTGAAAAGTAATCGTTGCCAAAGTTCTATTTCTTTTGGCGACTTTAATACGCTCTTTTGCTTCAATTGCCTGATGCAGACCATCGGAATACCTTCTACCATGCAGAATACGTCCAGTAAATTCATCAACGATTTGGACAAGCCCATCTTTAACAACATAATCTGTATCCTTTTTGAATAGTTTATGGGCTTTTACTGCCTGAGTAAAATAGTGTATGTACTCAAAATTTTCATCGTCAAAAAGGGAACCGCCAATTATTTTCTGTTTTTGAAGTAAGGCCTCAATTTTATTCATTCCTTCATTGGTGAAAGAAACTTTTTTTGATTTTTCATCTAAAGTAAAATCTCCTTCCGGCAATTCCGGGTATTTCCCTGTTTCAGGATCTTTAGGAGCTTCATTCAGTGAATTTACAAGCCGGTTCACTTCTTCAAATTTCTTGGTATCATCTTCTGCAGCACCAGATATGATAAGTGGCGTTCTTGCTTCATCAATTAATATCGAATCAATTTCATCTATTATCGAGTATGAATGCTTTGGTTGAATTTTCTGACTTATATCAACCTTCATATTGTCACGGAGATAATCAAATCCGAATTCATTATTTGTTCCGTAGGTTATATCTTTGCTGTAAGCTGTTTTTCTGCGTTCATTATCAAGTTCAGATACAATGACACCAACAGAGAGTCCCAGAAAACTGTATACAGGCCCCATCCATGCCGCGTCTCGTTCTGCTAGATATTCATTAACAGTGATAATATGAACACCCTCTCCAGTTAATGCATTTAAATATGCCGCAGGAACACAGGAAAGAGTTTTTCCTTCACCCGTTTTCATCTCCATAATTTTACCCTGATGAAGCACAATGGCACCGAGTATTTGCACATCATAATGGCGTTCGCCAAGTACCCTGCGCGCAGCTTCTCTGCTGAGTGCAAAAGCTTCCGGTAAAAGGGATTCCAGATCCTTGCTATTCCTGTATTTCTCTTTAAGTCGAGCTGTTTCTGCAGGAAAATCCGAGTCCTGAAGTGAAATTGCCCAGTTCTCCTTTTCATTAACCTTATGCAGAAGTGGAACAAGAGCCTTCAAATCATGTTCCTGCTTTGAACCGAACAGATTCTTAAGAAAATCAATAGCCATATATATACGATCCTTTAGTTTTTTAAAATAAGTTCTTAAAAAAGATTATAGAGTATTTTCAACTTTTTGTAATCAGCAGTAATACTATAATAGTTCTTTCTACAATGTACAAGTTTTCTTCGGAGTTGTGTACTCTCTTAACTAAAACAGTTATAATTTGCCATATAAGTTTAGATTTGGAAGAATTTAGCGATACTAGCTGCAGGAAATACTGCTTACTGAACAACAATTCTTTTACCTGCAGATTCTTCGATGAATAGTTCGATGATTCAATGAATAGTTTGATGAATAGATGTTTGTCTGAAGGGGGGATACATGGAAGCAATAGTGAGTTCGGAACAAATGGCTGATATAGATACTAAAGCTCAGCAGATTCTCGGTATTCCGGGTATTCTGCTGATGGAGCAGGCCGGTATAAAAGCTTTTCAAGAGTTTCTTGAGTTTTTTCCCAGAGTGTCAGAAACGGCTCAAATGGTTTTTCTAGCGGGGGGCGGCAATAACGGCGGTGATGCCCTTGTAATGGCCAGGACAGCGCTCCTAAAAGGCTTTAGAAACGTTTCTGTTATCATAACAACACGGAAACTAAATGAGCAAATGCAGCTTCATGAAAAAATCTGCAAAAATCTAAATATTCCAGTTTATTACTGGAATGATGATAAAGAAAAATCTGAAGAAATCATTAAGGAGGCTGAATTCATATTTGATGGTATTGCAGGAAATGGGATTAAAGGGGAGCTGCATGGAACTGCAGAGCTAGTTGTTAAGAGTGTAGATGAAATTTTAAAGCTTTCAGGGAAAGAGGAAGATGGTTTTGCAAGGGGAAAAAGAACGCAGGCCTCTCCGAAGGTAATTGCAGTGGATTCACCCAGTGGACTCTTTGATTCATATACACAGGGAATGGCTGTATTACCCGCCGAATTAACAATAACCATGGGGCTGCCGAAAAGATTTTCCTTTCTCCCCCATATTACACCCTTAATGGGGAAACGTGTAACTGTAAATCCTGGATTTCCTCAATTCTTGTTGAATTCAACACCAGAAGCCCCCCAAATTCTACGTTCTGAGGATATCAAACTTCCACCGATTCCAGTTGAATCATATAAAAATAAACGCGGTCATGCGGCTGTGTTTGCCGGGGCTATTGGTACAACTGGTGCAGCTGCCCTCAGTGCTCAAGCATGCTCGAGAATGAGAACAGGTCTAGTCACTGTGTTTGCTGATGAAGAAATATACTCAACTCTAGCTGCAAAACTTGATTCGCAGATGGTTGTACCGAAAAATAGGGAGGAAATGATAGGTAATGAAAAGAAAAAATTTACTTCTTATATTATCGGTCCCGGTTGGGGCAGGGCTGAATATAGATCCACCCAGCTGCTTTCTGCTTTAAACTCAAATATAATGGGAGTTATTGATGCTGATGGTATTGCAGCATTAAGGAAGTTACTGGAGAAAAAAAGAATCAATATGGCTGATGGCCTATTGGGGAAATGGGTTATCACTCCACATCCTGGAGAATTCGATCCGCTTTATAAAATATTAAAAGATGATGCCAAATATCATAATAATGCATCTACTATGAAAAAAGAAAAGGGAATATCTGATAAAAGAGAGGATATTTTTGAAAAAATAAGGTTCACAGCAACAAATATTAACTGCTGTGTTGTTTATAAAACACATAATATCATAATTGCGTCTCCTAAAGGAGAGGTTTTTGTTATTGAGGGAAATAATCCGGCTATGGGTACAGCCGGTTCAGGAGATGTCCTATCCGGTATGATAGGCGGTTTAATAGCTCAGGGGCTTACAATTACAGAAAGTGCCTGTATGGGAAGTTTTATTCATCAGTATATTGGGCGAAAACTTTTTGAGAAGGATGGCTGGTTTATAGCAGAAGATTTGGTAAAAGAGATTTCTCAAGCAGTAAAATACTTCACAAATTAATGTGTATTATTAATTGAAAATTGGCAGGAATACTGATATGATTATGTTACCCTTTGTAACAGGTAGATGTTTAATGAATACACAGTAGCTGAAAATGTTATGTTTTATATATCATGGAGTTTGGAATGATTCAATTCTATTTTTTAACAGTGGTTCTTGAACTGCTAGGAGCTGCTATTCTCTTATCTGATCATTTAGGCAGTAAATTTGAGTTTGTTATTTTTACAAGACGCACATTTATTGAGAACGTAAATGCTCGAATTGTTTTAATTGTATTAACCAGCATTGTAGGAATTATGAAGCTGATAACTCCTGTCGACCCGGGTCCTGTAGTTGTAGGGGATTTTTTTCCAGCTCTAAATTTACTTGCATTGAGCGCTTTTTACATTTTTGAAATAAAGAGAAGCCAGCAGGAAGATGAAGACGAAATAGAAATTGATGTAGAAGAGGAAGCAAAAAGCAATTCCAGCGATGATTCTATAGAAAAAGTAAAAACATTCTATTACACAAATAAGAAAATAATAGGATATACCACATTGGGAATAGCTTTCTTTCATTTCCTTTTTCCTGGCGCAGTACTCTTATAATTCTCATAGTTTATAATTCTCAAAGTATCGTTTCAAAGATCCTAAAAAAAAGTAAATGGAGTAAGTTCTTTGCGCATAACTACTGCCGGAGTAGCATTTTATAATAATACTTTTTTAGTAGCCCTCAGAAAACCAGGTAGCTCAATCGGTGAATCATGGGAATTCCCCGGTGGTAAAAACCGGGAAGGTGAAACCCCTTGTGAAACCTTAAAAAGAGAATATAGCGAAGAACTGGGAATAGATATAATTGTTAAGGATAAATTATTTACAACGCATTTTAAAAACCGCAACAAGCAGTATGAGTTGCAAGCTTATCTAATACAGATAATGGATGATTGTTTTCAATTACATGAACATCAGAAAGTATTGTGGTTAAGTATCGATGAAATACTTAACTTACCTTTAGCAGAATCTGACAGATCTTTAGCTGAATTTTTGAAGAACTATTTTATGAAAAAATAAAGAGAAGAGTCTTCTTTAGAATTCCTTAAATAATCTTTTTTATTCCAACAGTAATAGAACAAGGGGCCTGCAGCCCCCTGATTATTTCCCTTCCCGCCAAGCTTTTTCCGCATGTTTCACATCTTCAGATTATTTAATACAACTATATAACAGTGCCGGATGGAATAATTCCATTTTTAGGTATTACTATTAAACCGTCTTTTACCCAGTAATTATCGTACATACCATCTTCGCGAAGTTTATTATCTATACCAATACGACAACCGTCCCCAATTCTCACGTTCTGATCAATAATGGCATTTTTTATAATAGTTCCGCGTCCAATCCCAATATTGGGAATGTTTTTTTCTTTATTTAACATTTTTTCTTTTTCAGTCTCGTAATAGCCGGATCCCATACAGTACACTCCATCCAAATTAGCACCTGATTCAATGAGGGTTCGAACACCTATGATTGAATTTACAATTGATGCATTAGTGATGATGCTTCCTTCAGAAGCAAGAGACTGACTAATAGTACAGAAATTCATTTTGGTTGCTGGAAGATGCCTTCTATGGGTATAAATAGGCATTAATTCATCATAAAAATTAAATTCAGGTTCAATGGATGCAATATTTAAGTTAGTTTCATAGAAAGCTCGTATGGTTCCAATATCTTCCCAGAAATCATCAAAAATATATGCACTAACTTTCTTATTATCAATTGCATTAGGTATGATTTCTTTTCCGAAATCTTTAAAGTCATTATCAAGCATTGCTTCCATATCGGGAGCATTAAAAATATAAATACCCATGGAAGCGAGAAAATTCTTTTTATTAAGTTCACTGGAAGCAATAGATTCCCGCATAACCGATTCTGGTGCTTTTAAATAATCAATATCATCCTCAGGGGCTGGTTTTTCAACAAATGAGTTGATATAGCCTTTTTTGTCAATTCCCATCATACCCAAGCCGGTAGCTTCTTCTCTTGAAACCGCTTTAGCAGCAACGGTTAAATTTGCTCCAGAATCGATATGTTTTTTAAACATTTCCATAAAATTCATTCTGTAGAGCTGGTCACCGGAAAGAATAATATAGTAATCAGGAGCCTGGTCGTGGAAATGTTTAATATTCTTTCTTACTGCATCAGCGGTGCCCTGATACCAGTCATCACTTTGATGAGTTTGTTCTGCAGCCAAAACTTCTACAAAGCCTTTGGAAAAAGAATCAAAGATGTAAGTGTTAGAAATATGGTTATGGAGAGAAGCTGTATTAAATTGTGTCAATATATAAATTTGTCGTAAATCACTATTAATGCAGTTTGAGATAGGAATATCCACTAATCGATATTTTCCTCCAAAAGGGACTGCCGGTTTTGATCTGTCTTTTGTCAAAGGATATAGTCTTGTTCCTTTCCCTCCGCCAAGTACAATAGCTAAAACTTTACTCATCATAATGCACTCCTTTTGAAGAATAGATATTCTCATATTGTTTTGTTGCTCGTTCCCAGGAAAAGTCTTTCTGCATCGCATTGGCGACATAATGCAGATATTTATCTGGTGAGTTTACATATAGCTGTATCCCTCTTACTAAAGCCTCGTAAATTGATTCCGGAGAAAGCTCAGAAAAAACAATTCCTGTACCAATATCATCAGGGCTTATTTCAATATCATCTACAGTATCCTTTAGTCCTCCTGTAGCATGCACTATGGGAAGGGTTCCGTAACGCAGTGAATAAATTTGGTTCAGTCCGCAGGGTTCATACCTACTGGGCATGAGAAAAAAATCGGCACCAGCCTCTATAAGATGAGCAAGATAATCATTAAAAGTGATTTTCACTGATATAGTATCATATTTTTTATCTAACAGCAGAAGTTTCTTTTCAAGCTCCTGATCCCCTGTCCCTACAATAACAAGTTGAATATCGAATTCATCAGCTATCCTTTCCAAAACACAAGGAGATCCCTGCAACAGTTCTATGAACCCTTTTTGGTCTGCGATTCTTGAGATAATTCCAAATATAGGAATAGATTCAATTTCCTTTAATCCAAATTCCTGCTGAAGCTTGATTTTATTAACTTTCTTATCGTGAATAGTTTGCATAGAATATGTCTGAGGAATGAACTGATCCTTTTCAGGACTCCAATCTTCATAATCTACACCGTTAAGAATTCCTGTTAAATTTTCAGCTCTTGATTGAAGCAGATACTCTAAGCCATGACCAAATTCAGGTGTTTTAATTTCCTCTGCATAATTCTCTGATACTGTAGTTATCCAATCAGCATGTAAAATTCCTGTTGAAAGCATATTAATTTGCGAATTCTGTTTTGGTACAGAATCCTTAAATAGCTGTTTCCTTGAAAAACCAGTAAGGACGATATCTAGTCTGGGGAAAATGCCCTGATATCCTAAATTATGAATTGTTAATAAACTTTTTGTCTCATTAAAGTCACGGAAATCACTGGACTTGGCAAGAGAAGGAATGAAGCCTGTTGTCCAGTCATGACAGTGCATAATATCCGGTATCCACTCTTCCTGTTTCAGCAATTTAAAGACAGCATACGAGAAAAATGAAAATCGGTATAAATTATCTGGATAAGGGGTATGCGAAGTCTCTCCATAAATACCTTTACGCTCGCAAAATAAGGGATTATCGATGAAATACCATGTAATATTTTTGTATTTTTCAATAATATAAGAAAAAGATTCCGTTTGATCTATTCCCCATGATACGCTCAAATTCGGACTAGTTGCTGAAGAAGGTGCATGTTGTATATTTCCATAATTAGGTATGATGATCCGAACATCATAACCTCGGTCAGTTAATGAGTAAGATAAGGAGGTAACAACATCTGCCAAGCCTCCAGATTTTGCATACGGAACAGCTTCACTTGTAATCATCAGTATTTTCATATATTTAAATTCAACCATGTAAAAAATAAATCGTCAAGCTTGATTTGATGAATTTCTAACTAATTAATTTTGAGTTTCTATTTATTTCATAATGAGGAAATTGGGATTCTCAGAAAAAATTTCTATACAGATATCGACTATTTCCGGTAAAAACTTTATACCGCGATCGTTCTTTATGGTTTCCATTGTTTTTTCAAGACCAAGTGACTTTCTATAGGGGCGATCATTTGTCATGGCTTCTACTGTATCTGCAACAGAAATAATTTGAGATTCTGGAAGAATTTTTTCTCCAATTAAACCAAGAGGGTAGCCAGAACCATCAATCCGTTCATGATGCTGGAGAATATAAACATCTATTGGAAATTGGGAAGATACTGTATGAAGGATATCATACCCTATTCGTGGATGTCTTCTAATGAGATTCCACTCATGGGGAAACAATTGTCCTTTTTTATTCAGAATTTCGGTGGGAACAGCTATTTTCCCAATGTCATGCAGCATTGCAGCATACCAAATTGCTTCCTGCTTCTCCTCTGACATTCCCATTCTACTGGAAATTTCCTTGGAGAGTTTTGCAACTTTAACTTGATGACCAGAAGTGTATCTATCTACTTTTTCTGTTGCTTTAGCTAGAGCTAATATTGTCTGATCAAGCATATGCTTTAAATTGTAGACAGAAGAACTAGTTAAGTTTTCAATATTGTATAGCCAAGTTTCAAGTTCCTGTTTAGAAGTCATATCTTTATACAGTTTAGGGTTAATGTAATAAGGGTTTTTGTGCGTTTCTCCCTTCCAAACCACGAAAGGATGGGTTTTAATTATCTCAAGAGATAATGCAGATGGTAATTTTTCAATATTATACTGGCAGACTGCGGCAATAGGAAAAAAAGGGAAAATTTCGTTGTTTAAAAGGTTTTCATATTCAACTAATTCAGCTGACACATTTTCATGCTGGTAAACCCAGTCAGTTCCTCCAGTAATTGCAAGGAATGAATATTGGCTTTTTTCAACCTCTTTTATCATCTCTTTAAGCCGTTCAATCATAATTGAGGCTGTGAATTTACCATCTTTAATATATGTTTTATCTGCATCAAAAATTCTTAACTGGTTTGAATGCACCAAAGAATCAAAATCTATACCTGCTTGTAAAAAAACTTGTTTGAGTTCTTCTGTTGAGTGACCTGATTTAATATAAACACAAAGAGCATTTTGTTCAATTTTTGTTGTCAGGAAATTTAATATTACATCAGCCCATTCTTGCTTGCTGCGATAAAGAAGAGCAAGGTGGTCTCCACCTTTCAATTCTTCAACTGATATATTTTCATTTAAATTATACTGCAAAATAACTCCTGTCAAAAAAAAGAATTTATACTAAAGCTCTTTTATATGGTATATGTAAAAAAGGAATAGGTGAATACCTATTCCTTGAATATTTCTAAATACTGAGGAGCTTAACCATCCTCATAGGGGAAACCGCCCCCTTAATTATAAGCTTGCCCTTTTATTTCATCAATATATTGGGAAGCACAATGGCTGGCAATAGCTCCTTCTCCTGCTGCTACAACTAATTGTCGAAAAGGAGTCGCTCTAACATCGCCTGCCGCATATATCCCGGCAACAGAAGTTTTCATACATTGGTCTGTTTCTATATATCCTGCTTCGTCTAATGTTACTCCCTGGGGGACAGAATCTGTCTGCGGTATTGATCCAACAAAAATAAATACAGCATCAAACTCTTCTTCATATGTTTTATTGTTTTTATTATCGAACAGAACTGCTGAACCGACTTTAAGATCACCCTTAATCTCCTGTAGTTCATGATTAAATCGTACTTCAATGTTTTCATTGGCTAGAACCCGGTCTCCTAAAGACTTTTGGGCACGAAATCGATCTCTTCGATGGATTTGTACAATTTTGTCTGATAACTTTGAAAGATAAGAAGCTTCATCGCAAGCGGCATCTCCTCCGCCGACAACCAGCATTTTTTTGCCTTTAAAAAACGGGCCGTCACAAGTTGCACAATAAGAGACCCCTTTACCAGAGAATTCTTCTTCACCGGTGCAATTCAATTTTCTATGATGAGCCCCGGTGGAATAAATAACTGTATACGAAGTAACTTGACCTTCAGTAGTGTCGATAATGAAATAATTCTTCTCTTTCCTTACAGATTTTACTGTTGCACTCATTAACTCAGCTCCAAATTTATTTGCCTGATCCATGAAACGCTGAGTTAGTTCAAAACCTGAAAGGGGAGTCGGAAATCCTGGGTAATTCTCAAGATCATCTATAACTAGGGCTTGTCCGCCTGGTGACATTTCTTCTATTAATGTAGTGCGCATGTTTGCTCTAGCACCGTATTGAGCTGCCGATAGTCCAGCTGCTCCTCCTCCAATGATCACAATGTCCTTTTGTACTTCCATGTTTAAGTACCTCCATATAGTATATTTTTACAAAATGTACTGTTTAATGATGTCCAATCAGAATTAAGCTCAATTATTACATAAGTTTAATTTAATTTCATGGGTTTTTTCCTAAAAAAGCTTTATTTGAAGTTTTTTATCAGTCCTTTTCATTTGTATTAAGTTCTTTTGCATTAAGTGTTTGTAACATTTTCTCTTCCGCTTCACTTCTGCGAATATAAAGAGGTCCAGAATCCTCATGTTCTCCACCGAATTGATTATATAGATCAATACCTGAATGTATTAATGATGAAGTATTAATATATGAATCTGTCATCACATATTTTTTTTCATCCCAGAATGTTTTCCCTTTCTCATCTATAATAAAATCGGACAACATCCCTGCATCTGGGCCGCAGATTAGACAGGAATTAAAGTCCTTAATCATATTAAACAAATTTACTAAGGAAATGTCTAAAAATCCAGTAATATTTTCACTGTTTTTATATACCGCTGAATAGACTCTTTTTTTTCTAGCATCCATCACAGGAATTACTGTTTCCGGATACCAAGAAAAGTCTGAAAACAGAGTGTCCAATACTGGTACAGTTACCAAAGGAATTGATGCTCCCAGAGAAAGACCTTTTGCTGTCGATAAAGCTATTCTTAAACCGGTAAAAGAACCGGGTCCTCGACTGCAGACAATGAGATCAATGTCCCTTAATACTAAAGCTGATTGATGTAAAAGGAAATCTAAGATTTTCAGTAAATGTTCACTATGTGTGAGTCCCGTATTAGATGAGAAGCTGGTCAATTTCCCTTCTTTCATGACTGCTGCATGAATAAAAATAGTTGAAGTATCAAAAGCTAAAATATTCTTCATCTTTATTGCCTTTCACAGTTTCCTGCTGAAAACTTTCCAAAAAATGCTCTATTCAGTCTGATCATGAAAGTTTTCCTTTCAGGGGAATGTTATTGTGATTTTTCGGTATTGATTTTCAAGTATTTCAAAATATATAAAAATCGTAGAGGGGGGGAGCAGCTCAGTTATAAGCTCACTCCATTCAATGATAGTAATCCCGTTGTCATAGAAGTATTCTTCAACTCCAAGTAATTCAAATTCTTCAAGGGATTCTATTCTATATAAATCAAGATGAAACAAGGTAAGATCCCCAGTATATTCCTGAAAAATTGTATAAGAAGGGCTGGTTACTGCTTCTTGGATAGTAAAATACTGAGCAATCCCTTTTGTAAAAGTTGTTTTTCCAGTACCAAGACTTCCCCGAAGAGAAATAATTGAACCTTCTGTAAGGAGAGCCCCTGTTTCTAAACCAATTCGAAGCGTATCTTCTGGTGAACGGCTTATATATTCTTTTACTGCTGCCATGATTTTTAGCTGTTTATAATTATTTCTCAGAAAACTGTGCTAATTTTTCAAGATAATGATTCACTAATGGATCATTATCATTAATTTCATATGCTGCTCTGAAATAGCGGTATGCTTCCTGGTCTTTTCCGACTTTTAATGCTAATATACCAAAATTTGAAATAATTTTAATATTTTCCGGTTCAATATGAAGAGCTTTTTTTAATGAAATTTTTGCTTCTTCAAACTTTTCCTGTTCCATTTGGCAAATTGCCAATTCATTAAAAACATCTGCCTGGTCAGTTTCGTAATCAAGGCAGGAAAGGAATGCCTGTTCCCCCTCACTGAACCTTTCAAGTCTCCGCAAAGCCCAACCTTTTAGAAACCAGGCATTCCAAATGGTTGGATGACGTTCTAAATATGAAGCAATCAAATCCAGAGCTTTATCTTCATTCCCAAGTTTAATCATATCATAAGCTTCAGCAAAGATGTCATCATCCGTTGTCTGCTGATTCAGACGCTGAACAATAGTCTGAACTGAATCTGAACGTTCATCTTCAGGAGAAAGGCCAAGAAACAGTTCAAAATGTTCTTTAGCTTTGGATATGTTATTATGTTTAAGATAAAATGAGGCTGCAAAATAATGGGCATCCGGCGAATCAGGATGTTTTTCTATTACTTCCTGGTATATTTGTACGGCTTTTTTTATGAGGAGTTCATATTCTTTATTATTACGGGTATTCTTATCCTTGTCATCATACTTTTTTAACTGATCTTCATAGACAAAAGCAAGATTCAAAAAAGTTGTTTCTTCTTCAGGGGCAAGTGTCTTCAGAGCAGAGAAAATCTCTTCAGCTAAAGCATATTCCTTAGATTCTGCTTTTATTATTCCAGTTTTAGTCATTTCCACTACTAAATTAGGTTGTACTGCGTTGATAAAATTTCTGAAATATTTAATATGACGATGCCCTGGATCATAAGCCAAAATTTTCAGCATTCCAGAGACGATCATTTCCCAAGAGAGCTCCTCTAAATCTATACTACTTCTACCGGGAGGTATTTCTACAGGAATAGGAACAGAACTGTCAATAGAAAAATTCCCGATAGTCTTTTCGAGTTGTTTTGGAATCTGAATATATATTATTGCTGAAAGGGGATCTTGCATCATAAATTTCACCAGTACTCTTTTTTTTCGTGAATCATGACAAACTGTAAAATTAAGCATCATGATATAACACGGTTTTAGACATTAAAGTTTTTACATAAAAAAACCCGCGATGCCGATCAAGAATAAATCTCTTGAACTCCATAAGTTCAAGTGGGTTTCTTATTCCCGACATCCTGTTCCAGAAAGACTGGAGCAATTCAACCGGAAAAAACAGAATCCCGATTAGATAGTTTGACCCAAGAGATTTGTATCTATCCCGTACACCGCAGGCAAAAATTACGTTCTGATATCATGTGGCGGAAATCTCCGAACCGAGTCTGCTTCACTATTCTTGAAGAACATTGAAAGCTTATTACGTAAATTTAAGTAAATTCTACGTAATAAAATAATGCATTAATAATTCACATGCAGACAATCAAAAATCCTGTTTCCCTCTCTTTAGTTTTACAATAAAAAGAAGGATTAGAAAAGGGGAGTCTGCAAAAATTGCGTATGATTAAAATTCAATACAGCGGTTCATCTTCAGCATCGACATTTTGCGGAGAGCTATTGTTTCGAGAATCATGATTTGTACCATTATTTGTACCATTAATCGTTTCGGCATTCCGCTGTCCCGCTTGACTGCTTTTCTGAGAAGTTTTCTGTCCCTCAAAATTATTTTTTACTGAATTTTCTTCTGAATTATTCTCAGCGTTTTCTTCATCCGGATTATTAACTGCCAGTCCTTCCAAAAAGTCCAGTTGATGAAGAGCACTAGTAACTCCCTCTTCTATAAGACGATTATTCTTACTATAATCATTATAAAAGGTTTCAAGCTCTTCATTATGCATTTTAAGAGATTCTATCTCATCTTTCAGAGAAGCATTTTCAGTTTTAAGTTTTTCAATTAAAACTACTGCTCTTTTGATTCTCTCTTCCATCAACTGAACTTTTTCTAATGTACTCATAGTTTATGCCTCTAATGCTTTTTTTGCCTGATCTACTAGTGCAGAAAAAGCTTTTTTATCCTCTATAGCTAAATTAGAAAGTACTTTTCTGTTAATATCAATTTGAGATTTTTTCAGGCCGTGCATAAACTGTGAATAATTCAATCCTTCGTTTCTTACAGCTGCTGAAATACGAGCTACCCAAAGACGTCGAAAATCTCTTTTCTTTCTTCTTCTATCTCTATATGCATATTGTCCTGCCTTGGTAACTGCATCTTTTGCAGTTCGGTAATTTGTGCTTCTTCTCCCAAAATACCCCTTTGCACTTTTGACAATTTTTTTTCTTTTATTTTTATGTAAAGTTCCATTTACTGCTCTTGGCATTGTTTTCTCCTCTAAAAAAGTTATATATCTTCATTCGACTGACACATTGAAATGCATTCCAGAAAAAATTCACTTATACAATTCATTTATACAATTACATTGAACACGTAAACAACTAAATGAAAAAGTTTGTTGTTTACCTGAATACTAAACTGCTAGAATTTGTAAGGAAGCAGAATTTTTGCTTTTTTTGTTTCAGGCTTGCTCAAAACGTCATCATGTCGTAAGCGCATTTTACGTTTTGAATTTTTTTTGGTGAGAATGTGTCGAAGCCCCTGCTTTTTATATTTAACTTTTCCAGTTCCAGTAACTTTGTACCGTTTCGCAGCAGACTTTCTTGTTTTCATTTTAGGCATAATATATCCTCCAGCGGCGCTCTAAAGGAACAAGAATGTAACCCTTTGAGCAACCAAAAGTATTTAAGCACCTGTATAGGTGGTTTTGTGTATATGTTTAAAAAATTTTTGTTTACAGCAATTCAGAGACCTGATTATGATGAAATTTCAGATGTAAAATCAGCTCTTTTTAGAACGCTTCTGATGGCTCAAAATCATGGACATAAATCGACCTTCCATTTGAGGTCTTCTGTCTAAAGAATAGCCAACTTCCTGTTCATCGAGCTTATCTAAAACTTTCATCAGAACATCTCTTCCCAGTTCAGTATGGGCCATTTCGCGCCCCCTGAAACGTATAGTAACCTTAACTTTGTTACCAGCATCCAGAAATTCTCCTACATGCTTTGTTTTAAACTCCAAGTCATGGCTCTCAATTTTAGGCTGCATCCTGATCTCTTTCAATTTAATTTGAGTCTGGTTCTTCTTTGCTTCTTTTATTTTTTTCTTTTGCTCGTAAATAAATTTTCCATGATCCAGGATTTTACAGACTGGAGGGTTAGCGTTCGGAGCTACCTCAACTAAATCCATTCCAGCTTCTCTGGAAAGCTCTTTAGCTTTCTGTAAACCTACTATTCCTCTCTGTTCTCCATTATGATCAATAAGCCGTACTTCTCGAGAACGAATTTGATCATTAATTCTTAAATTCTTAGTGGCCAATCTCCCTCCTTTGGAAAATATTCCTAACTGTTTAGGTCTTCGAAAAATATAACATGTTGCTCCATGAGAGTCAAAGGGCAAAACCAATAAACAGTATACTTTAAAATGTATATAATAGTATTGAATTATAATGTCAATAATATTCTTTGGTATATCTTTCCAGTAATACCAATTTCTTTCCAGTAATACAAAAAAAAGGGCACTCGACAAATAATTCAAGTGCCCTTGCTGTTTCTTTTAAACAGTTTATTATAAAAAATGAGTTTCTCTTATGCTTTACCTGCTGAACCAAGAACATCCTTATTTTTTCTCATATACATATCTTTCAAGGATTCTCGAGCAGGACCTAGATATTTTCTCGGATCAAAAACATCCGGTTTTTCGGCCATTGTTTTTCTTATTGCTGCTGTCATAGCAAGTCTTCCGTCTGAATCAATATTTATTTTACAGACTGCAGATTCTGAAGCTTTTCGCAGCTGTTCTTCAGGAATTCCAACAGAATCTTTTAAATCACCGCCGAACTCATTGATGGTATTAACATATTCAACAGGAACAGAAGATGATCCATGAAGAACAATAGAAAATCCAGGAAGAATTTTTTCAATCTCTTCAAGGATATCAAATCGAAGGGGAGGTGGAATGAGAATTCCATCTTCATTTCTCGTACATTGATCGGGAGTGAATTTATTAGCTCCATGACTTGTTCCAATGGAAATAGCAAGTGAATCAACTCCAGTTTTTGATACAAAGTCCTTGACCTCTTCAGGTTTTGTGTAATGAGATTTCTCTGCAACCACATCATCTTCAATACCAGCCAGTACTCCAAGTTCACCTTCAACAGTTACATCAAACTGGTGTGCATAATCTACAACTTTTTTTG
>JAIPFU010000075.1 GCA_021736505.1 Spirochaetia bacterium
AAAGTAAGGGAATCGGCGTCTTTGGTACCGATGTACAGGAGACAGGAATTCCAGCTGATATTTGGCGATTCTATATGTATTATAATAGACCGGAAAAGGCAGATGCAGTATTTACCTGGAAGGATTTTCAAGAGAAAGTCAATGGTGAATTGATAGGAAATCTGGCAAATCTCGTAAACAGGACTTTATCTTTTATAAACAGATTTTATAATGCTTCAATTCCTGATTCAGAAGTCGATGCATCTTTTAGTGAATATGTTCATAATGAGGAGCAGAAAATAACAGCACATTTGGAACGGGCGGAGATTCGTGATGCCTTTCGAAGGATTTTCAGCTTGAGTTCATATGGAAATAGATTATTTCAGAATGGAGAACCGTGGAAAACAAGGGAAACGGATCCTGAAGCTGCAGAAAAACTGCTTGCATCCTTGAGTTTTCTTATAAAGGATTTAGCAATTATGATAGAACCCTTTCTACCTGCTACATCCAAGAGGATATTAACTTTTTTTGATTTTGCGGATGCTTCGTGGAAAGATTTAGGTAATGTAAAAGGACTTGGGGAAATTAAGAATATTGAAATCCTGTTTTCCAGACTTGAAGATGAACAAATAAAGCAGCTGCAGTTAAAATATTCCGGGAAACAGCAGAATAATAGCCCGAATGAAACCTCGAATGAAACGAATGAATCTCCGGAGGAAAATCAAATGACTGAACTGGAAAAAACCTTTATAGAAAAAATAGATTTACGAGTAGCTAAAATTACAGAAGTACAACGTCATCCTGAGGCCGATAAACTCTATATTGAAACAATAAATTTTGGAAATTCAGAATCTGCGGCTGCAGAATCTGTTGATGGAAATAGTAGCACCGCAGAAAGTTCAGAAGAGCGACAAATAGTATCTGGCTTAGTCCCATTTTATTCTGAAGAAGAGCTGTTGGGACATCATATTATTGTTGTATACAACCTGAAACCTGCAAAACTCAGGGGTGTAAAGAGTCAGGGAATGCTTCTAGCTGCTGAATCTTCTGGAGAAAATGATGAGAAAACGATTGAAGTAATATTTGCTGATAATCTGGAACCAGGGACAAGAATATTTTTGGAAGGGGAGCAGCTTCCCGAAAGTACTCCCAAAAAACTTAAAATTGACGACTTCTTTTCAGTCCCTTTAAAAGTTAAGAACGGCGAAGTTTATGTGGACAATAAGCGACTTTCGGGAAAAGGTGATCCACTAACGACTAAAAAGATAAAGAACGGAGATGTTGGTTGATTCTCAGACGCAGTGAGAGCTGAGTAAGTTAGATGAAGCTTACTCTCCCGAGAGAGTACCGAGTACGTAAGGTTGAATCTTCTGCTCTTCCGCTCTTCAGCCCATTGCTGCGATTTAGGAGACGAGGACTCCTGGCTTTAGGGCTTTTTCTGGGTATTGATGCCTTTCATTCATCGGTTTTTACAATGGAAAAATTTTGAAAAAAGCGAAAACATATAAGAGGGAATGCAGAGAGAATACTATTTTTCAGTCTTCGTATTGGTCGAAGATTAAAAGAAAAAATGGATGGAAATCCTTTTCTGTAAAAAGTGACCTTGGAACTCCCATTATATGTTTAGAAAAATCTTTTTTTAAGATATTTATATTAGTTTATATCCCCGGGATTAACAGCTGCAGCATTACTCATGAAAATACCGCCATCCAATCACTTGCTGAATCAATAAGAGCATTTATTGGGCCCCGTTGTTTTCTTATACGTTTAGACTCCTTCGAACCGCAAACCTCAAATGGCAGCAAACTTCAGTTTTATAAAAACCCTTCAGGACAGGAACATCTATTCAAGGAATTCAGAAAAAAGAACTCACTTATCCGCAGAGATTTGGAAATTCAGCCTAAAACTACCGTGCAGCTTAATTTAACAGAATCACTTGATAAAATTAGAAATCGTTATCGGAAGAGAGCTGTAAGAAGTATAAAAAAAGCTTCTGCTTCAGAAATAAGAGCAAAATATTATGACTCTACAAATCTGACTAGCAATATTTTTGATGGGTGGTATCAATTATACAGAGAAACGGCTGAAAGGGATGGATTTTCATTGAGAAGCAGGCAGTATTTAAAAAGTCTAATTACACAATCAAATTCTCTTACAAAATCCAGATTATTTATTAGTGAAATAAACCAAAACATGATAGCTGGAGCTATAGTAGTATATAATAGTTTTTGTGCTTATTATCTGTATGGTGCGACCAGCCGGCTAGCTAAAGAAAAGGGGGCAATGTATTTTCTGCAGGATTATATCATTGCCAATTTAAAAACTGAAACTGCCTGCTACGATCTTTATGGTATTGCTGCACCTGATTCAGTGGAACATCATCTTAAAAGTCTAAATATGTTTAAAACAAGTTTCGGAGGAAATATCGTTGAAAGAATTGGAGTAATCGATATTCCTCAAGATCCCTGTATATATAAGATTTTCAGCTCAATAGAAAAACTATGGTTTAAGAAAAAAAGAAATTCTTAATAACGGTTTTTTAGAAAATCTTTGACAGCTTTTGTAAACTTATCGCCCCGTACTTTTTCATTTGGAAAATGCTCAAAAGAAGCTGCCCCGGGAGAGAAAAGAATAGTTTTTTTGGAATTAGCATCACTCTTATTTAGATTATTATTTGAAATATATGAAAGAATTTGGCTGAAATTATAATGATGTATACGTGTATAGGGTATTTCATTAGCATCAAAAAGCTGTGACAATTTATTACTGAAAGAACCCGGGAGCAGATATATGGAGTCTACATTTCTGTAAATATCTACAAATGCATCAGTAAAGAGGGATTTATCAGTTCCTCCGCAGAGGAGTATAATTTTCCCGCTTACTGAAGTTACGGCATGCAAAACTGCTTCCGGTATAGTAGAGGAGGAGTCATTAATAAAATGCAGACTTCGCCAGCTTCCAAGATACTCCATTCTATGAGGAAGACTTTTAAATTCTTTTAAGCCCTTAAGCCTATTATATATTTTCGGATTTAAATATTCTGCAGCAGAAGCAGCCAAAATAATATTGTCCAAGGGGATATAAGTATTCTTTTGGAAGTCGAGAATCTCTCTAGAATCCTGATTTGAAAAAAGATGAGATAATAGGATATTATCTGTATCAATGAACTCAGAGTTTTTCAGCTGGATCCCTTGCTCATTTAAGATTTTTTTGTTTTTTAATAGGGTGATTGTTTTGAAACTGTTGTCGGATATAAAACTTTTATCCTCAAGGTACTCTTTAAATCCTTCTCTGTAAGTATTTATGTGATCCCGATAAAGTGCTGTAAGAACTGATAAATTGCATTTTAGTGGTGTTTTAAGGAATTTCAAATCCCTGAGCTGCCAGGAAGATACCTCAATAACAACAGGATCGTGCAGTGTATCTTTAGCAAAATTTGAATTAAGAAGTTCAAAAAGGGAAATCCCCATGTTTCCTGCAATATCTGTTCCCGAGAAAAACGGCTTCAGCAAGTGATAGATAATATATGCAGTGGAAGTTTTCCCTTTTGTTCCAGTTACTGCAGCTAATGGGCGGTTGTTTATTTTTAAGAAAAAAGAAAGATCAGTCTCAACCTTTTTTGAAAGTGATAAAAGAGGGCTGTCTATTGGTACCGCAGTATTTTTTATTACAAGATCCGCCCAATTGAAATCATTTTCAGAATGACGGCCGAGTCTATATGTAACATTATTACTGCTATAAATATATTTCAATGCTGGTTTCAGAGATTCCTCATCTTTTAAGTCTGTGATGTGGACTGTATGCCCTTGGGATATAAAATAGTTTGCTGCGGAGATACCGCCGGTATGAAGGCCTAAGCCGAAAATTAAAACTTTCACGATTTCATAGTAGTATGATAAAAAAAAATTGGCAATATGGAATTAAGTATTGACCTAATAGTTAGATATTGTCATAATAGGCGAACTAGTTTAAATGTCTGCGTACATTATTAATATATACAAAACATTACGAAAGGAGAGACGATACAGTGCCTTGTGGAAAAAAAAGAAAAAGACATAAAATAGCAACTCACAAAAGAAAGAAAAAACTGAGAAAAAATAGACATAAAAAACGAAAATAATTTTTACATGTTAACAGCATAAAAATTACTCATCAATTACATATATCTGCATATTTCTGTATTATTATACTAGAAAATATGCAGATTTTTTTGTCAATTTGAGTTTTCTTCTTATTTTCTAATTACTGGCAGATGATTTGCTAGTACCTTAATGTAGATACCTAGCTTGCTCAGCTTGGCAGCTCGTTCTATATGCTTGTGGAATGTGTTTATATGTGTTTATTTTAAAAACTTGAGCAAAATATATGAAAACCTAAAACACCATATCTCGTTTGATGCTCTCAATAGTCTTCTCTATGAAATTACCATTACTATCCGCATAAAACCCATATTTTTCCAGTAGAAGTTTTCTTAAACCGAAATGCAGTTTATTTGTGAATTCAAGGATATTTTTAGTATTTTCTGAAATTGAAGATTCTTTTAACTCTTTAAGGATATAGGGAGACTGGGAAGTAAGAATACTTTCAACGAGAAGTTTTGCAGCAATAAACCTTTCATATTTGTTGACACCAAGAATAAGAGGGTTTTCAAGGAGTCCAATTATTTCCCAGGTTATTTGTTCTGCTTGTGAATATGAACCTGCATCCTTTTCCTGATTGCTTAAGCGTATAGGCAGGTCATTAATAATTGAATCTAAATTGGGAACAAGATATGAAAGGTTGAAAATTCCAGCAGCGCAATTGAATAATATTGGTTTGCCGGATTCTTCTGCATCAAGTACAGTTTGCTTACTTATTCCAGGACCGATATCATAACAATCAAAACTCCCTGATTCAGTTTCTATAAGAACACCGCCTTTTACATCCACCGGCGTTTTGAAAGAGAACTCAAAGGAACTGTTACTTCTGCTCAATGCACTTACAGCTAAGAGAACTGGGTCAAGAGTGTTTCCTAGATTGTCAACATTACCCAAAAGTGCAAATTTTTTGTTTTTAGAGAATAATTCCTTATAAATATCCTTAAGTACAAGAAAATTCTGTCCATGGCCCCCTGGAAGAGAAAGCGGATTGTTTTTTTTATTCCAGGCATTACTGAAAATTGATAAAGGATATCCATCCCGAGTAGAGGTGAAAGCTGCTATAAGAGGTTGCTGAGCGCTGTAACAGGAAGTTACATCAAATCCAGTATAGTTAATAAGGTTTTTGAGAATATCAGAATTTTTATATGCTTTATACTCAGTCCTAAGTTTCTCTTCAGTGAATGTGCTAGTCATCTGGAAAAGGGGGATTCCAGAAAGGTGAGGAAGATTTTTTTCGGGGTATACCTGTTTAATAAGTTCATTATATCTCATTGTTTCAATAAGAAGAGAGCGCATTTTAAGTTCAATAAATGTATTTCCAGGTGTGCCGTCAGGTTGGGTAAAAGCAGGAGTAATCCCCTTCGGTTTATCTTTACTTAGGGATGATAGCGCTGCAAAGGTTTTTTCGACTAAAGAAAAGACTTCTTTCCCATAGGACGAGTTTTTTTTCTTATCTATGTAACTAGTGGCAGAACCGCCATTTAATATTCCGTATGCTGTATAGGGATAAAGCAGTATACCTATTCGCTTTAGGGATGAGATATCAGCAATCCAAGCATTCTCAGACCATGACAAAAGGAGATCTTTCGGGGAAAAATTCGGCAGAAATTCTTCAATAAATGTTTCCAGTTTTTTTTGGGTAATTCGAAAGAGTGGTTCATCTTCCGTGGAAAAAATTCGTTTATCATCCAATTCGGGAAATTTATTAAAATTACCTTCTTTATCAGTCTCTTTTTGCTGATGATTTACTATATCAAGAATATCTCTGGTTAGATCGACATCAATATTTTTCTTTCTGCATGCATCCAATAATTCTTTATTCATATGTACACTATATCCAAAAGTATAAGTCTTATCAATAAAAAAGTTTATATCTTATTGACATGTTCAGCTGTATACGGTATTTTAACCTGACCTCTTTATCCGTGTTACGGATCATTAAAGCCCGAAAGGAGGAATTATGAAAACCTACGAACTGACAATTATTTTTAAGTCTTCTGATGAAGATTTTAAAAATGGCAAAGAGCTTATTGAAGCTGAATTAGCTAAGTACAATGTTTCTACAGAAAAGGAAGAGGATCTTGGAATAAAGGTTATGGCTTATCCCATAAAAAAAGAGGATAAAGGTCATTATCTTTACAAAGAAATTTCTGCTAATCCTGAAAACATAATCAATTTAGAAAAAGCATTTAGACTCATGCCCCAGTTACTCAAGTTTCTCTTTGTAAAAAAAGACGACTAGGCTTATTTAGTTTTTTTGAGCAGGAGAATACTAGAAGAGAGGAGTGAGATACATGGCTGCAGCGAGTGATGTTAATGTAGTAGTACTTGTAGGAAGATTAACCCGTGATGCTGAATTGCGCTATACAAATTCAGGAACTGCAATTTGCAGTTTTTCTATTGCTGTCAATCGGAGAAAGAGGTCGGGTGACAGTTGGGAAAACGAAGCAAATTTTTTTGATATTGTTTTATGGGGCAGGCAGGGTGAAGCTTTACAAAAGTACCTGGAAAAAGGCAAACAAGTATCAGTTGCCGGAGAACTGAGGCAAAACAGATGGGAACAGAATGGTCAGAAAAGAAGCAGGGTTGAAATTGCAGCAAATACAATACAGCTTTTAGGCGGCAATCCTGGATCCGGCAGCGGTAATTATGGAAATAGTTCCGAAGATAGATACAGTTCCGGAAAACAGCATCAGTCCGGAGGAGGCAGGATGAATCAGCCGGCAGATGCTGGGAATAATAATCAGCTTGATGATGATTTTATCGGACCGGAACAGTTTGATGATGACATCCCATTTTAACTTGATTTTAAGGAGAAAAAAAATATATGGCGGATGATAGAAGAGATAATAGATCTTATGATGACAATGACAGAAACAGTGGAGATTCACGTCAGAATAACAGATATGACAGCAGAAGGAAATTCAGCAAAAGACCGATGTTCCGAAAAAAAGTATGTAGGTTCTGTACCCAGAATCTTGTAGCTGATTACAAAAATCCTGACGGATTGAGAAGATTTGTTACTGATCGAGGGAAGATTCTTCCAAGAAGAATTACTGGAACTTGTGCAAAACATCAAAGAGATTTAGCCAAGGAGATTAAAAAGGCCCGCGTTTTAGCCTATCTTCCTTACGAAAAAAAATAAGCTTTTCACATTTTCAAATAATTGTATAATAAAGGAAGATATTTTAGTAAGATGTCTATGCAGAATGAAATATTAAAGAAAAACGGTATAGTCATTTTTGTTTCTTTTGTGCTGTATCTTTTTGACCCGTTTTTTATTTTCTTTATTGTTCCATTTCATCTGTATAGTTTGATTAATGATTCCCAGTTTAAAATTGGAGCTTCTTCAGCTGTTCTTTTCTTACTGATAAGCTTTAAAAGTATTCTGCAGTTTAATGGTTTGCTTAACAATGGAGCGGCTGTTTTTCTCGTTATACTTGGGATGAGTCCACCGTTAATTTTGCTGATTTCTGTTGTACTTTTTTATGAAATAAAATCAAATTACAAAGTACAAACTGTTACAGCAATATTATTAGTTTTGGGATTTGTAGAGATTCTCGGGTTTACGGCAGTACTTATTTATGAAAGTGATTTGCAGTTTGCTCTTACGGCAAAAGAGAGAATAAAAGAAACATTACTGCAAATGATTAATATGCTGTATGGTGAAAGCAGTGTTAATACTTTTACTGGAACTAATGGATTTGCTGTCTACATTATAGAAATTGTTAAAAAAAGCTATCTGCTTATATTCTTTATTCAGTTTGGAATAAGTTTTGGCATAGCTTGGGAATTGTATAAAAGATTTTATAAAAGAACAATGAAGTCTCTTATGAATCAGATAACTGTGCCTGACTGGATAATTTGGCCGTTTTTGATATCATGGACTTTAGTTCTGTTAGATATTATTGTTTCTTTGGGAAGTTTTGCGTCTATTGCCTGGAATGCCGGTTTTGTATTTGCATTGTTCTATATTTTGAATGGTCTTGCTATTTATCAGACAATTTTATTAAAAAAATATAAAAAACAGGTATCAGGAGTTAAGTTAGTTCTGCTGTTTGCAATTTCGCAGTTCATTCCCATTGTTAATGTTGTTATTATTTTTATAGTATTAATTCTAGGTATTTCTGAATTATGGATATCCTATAGAACTTAAAAAAGGAGAATTTCATGAAAGTAATTCTTAATAAAGATGTGTATAATCTTGGTGAAGA
>JAIPFU010000076.1 GCA_021736505.1 Spirochaetia bacterium
GATAGCCTTCAGTCAGCTTTCCCCCTTGAACGCTATAGTGAAAGTGTACAATATTAACTGTAACATTTCCCATGATTATATATTCTGCCCTCATAAAGATTTGGGTAACTGATAAAATTCCAGTTTACGTAACTCTCTTCGAGTCGACAAGCCTACTGTAGTTGTGTTCTTTGTCAAGCCAGATCAGAAGTCCATTTACTCGGCCGACCAGCAAAGGTGACTTTTGCATCTACCTGGATATAGGTTGAATCCAGCTGCCGATAGACATCAGCATCATAGGGATTAATCCAGATTTCTGGACTCAGCAGTCCCATCTCAAAGAGGTCATACACAAATGCTGAGATATTTGCATGCGAAAATGCTCCGCTTGAAGCCTGTCCATTCTCTCCAATAAACCAGTTCAGTCCGCCCATGACCGATTCATTCGTATTATCTGATGGGGATACTCTGGGGTTTCTCCAGACAGCTCGTCCCATCTCAAGAAACAGCCGCTGCAGCTTTTTCTTAATCTTGTTCTCAAGAGTTAAATTCAAGCCGCCGCTTCCATATTGGTCAACAGCTTCCTGGGTTCCGGTAAGCACAATGGCATCATCAAAGATCTGGGTCCTATTGTACCGGGATATGGGGGTATTCACATCATAATCCTGACGTGCTGATCCCTGCTTCCGGGCATTGCCAATATAGATCACCTCATCTCCGCTGACATGATTCCCATCACCTGAGAGCACTGCTATAGTCACTTCATGGGTATCGTGGTTGATAGCTGTCGCCTTGAATACCGTCTCTCCTATCGAAAAGAGGGATCCGACACGCAAGCCTTCACTGGTCTGGAGACTTACTGTGGTGCTGACTCCTGCGGTATAGTCTGCAGTCAGAACCGTCCCGATCGGCAGTCGCCGGTCATCAAACCATTTGGGATCAATCGCTTTTACTGAATTGCCGAGCCCGATGGCATTCAGCAGCCGAGTTGCCGGCATCTGTATCTCATAAAAGAGATTTGATACATCTACTGCATTCTGCGGTACATCATAGGTAACAACACCTTCTGCGGGTATAAACATATATTTCTAGCTCCTTATGTTATTTGTCTTTAAATAAATTCTGTAATTGGGTGTTCGTACTCCCCTTCGGCGGATGATCTCCACCCTTCGGGGTCCCCCCATTCATGGCTGACTTCTTCGCCTGTTCCATCCCGGCAGCAAACTGACTCTTCATAAGCTCTTTCAGCCGTTTCCCGTTGTCTCGGATCTCTTCCTGGGTGCTTCCGGGAATCAATACGGCATCCTCTTCACTCAGTCCTGCCCGCTCTGCAGAGAGCAGCCTGACATCCTGGAGAAAGGCTTCCTTGTCTTTCTTTTCCTGCTCTGCTCGCTCTTTTTGCTCGGCAGCCTTGCGTTCTTCTTCGCTCATCTGGTTTTTTTCAGCTCTTCGAGCTCTTTCTGCAGCTTGGTGACTGATTTATCTTTACCGGAATTTGCTTTTTTAAGCTCCTCCAGCTGCTGCTTCAAGGCTTCAATCTGCTCATCAGCCTGTTTCTCTTCGGTCGTATCCTGCTCATCTGAAGATTTGGTATCCTCTATGTCAGTATCGCCCGATTCTTCTTTTTCTCCATCAGCATTTCTGGCGGCACCTCCATCATCTGGGGATAGGCAAAAGGGGAAAAGTCTTAATACTGTGTCCATGAATTATTCCTCCTCAAGTCCAGCCCCGCAGGTCCGGCCTTGTGTATGAAGACAGTATCGTATGGGGGGATGGAAGGTTTCAAAGGAAGAAGTTCGGAAAAATACAATAGAGAAGAATGTTCTGGTAATTATTTATTCTACATCTGGTTATAGTATATCAAATAATAAATACTGGGGGTTCTTATTGATTGTGAATAACTTAAATCATGACTCCCAGCCATTATGGGTTATCATGATTGATATACTGGAGTGTAAAAATCATAAAAACTCTGTACATCATGAATACTAGGTACAGTTAAAACTTAAAAGGCTACTGTTTCCCACCATACAGTAAAAACCCCTGGGGAGATCTCCCAGGAGCTTTTTTATCTTGTGGAAAAAACTACAGAATCAGATACCCCTTAATTATTCCAGTCAGGATGGTATTCAGGATTTAATGGAGAACCAGATGAAAAATCATCATAATCCGTGACATTGCTCACATCCCAGCTTGAGATGTCCTGATTGAAGGAATTTGCATTAGAGAACATAGCATACATATTCGTCACACTGCTCACATTCCAGCCTGAGATATCTTGATTGAAGGCATCTGCATGCTGGAACATTCTGCTCATATACGTCACACTGCTCACATCCCAAGCTGTATATTCATCTTCAGTTCCCTCATTAATTATTCTTGTATCAATATTCTGATTGAAAGCATCTGAAGAACCGAACATACTAACCATATATGTCACACTGCTTGTATCCCAATCTGAGATGTCCTGATTGAAGGAATTTGCATTAGAGAACATAGCATACATATTCGTCACACTGCTCACATCCCAAGCTGTATATTCATCTTCAGTTCCCTCATTAATTATTCTTGTATTAATATTTTGATTGAAAGCATCTGCATTTTTGAACATACTACCCATATACGTCACACTGCTTGTATCCCAACCTGAGATGTCCTGATTGAAGGCTCCTGCATACTGGAACATACTACCCATATCCGTCACACTGCTTATATCCCAACCTGAGATATCCTGATTGAAGGTTCCTGCTCCATCGAACATACTTCTCATGGTCGTAACACTGCTTGTATCCCAGCCTGAGATGTCCTGATTAAAAATTGTATTATCTTTGAATAATTCACTCATATCCGTTATTTCGGAAGTATTTACATTCGTTACATCGTCCCCATTAGCAATCATTAGCTCTAACTCGCCTCGTGTTAATCGTGGTGCTTTATACACCACCGCTGTCTGTGGTGAGCCTGTAAGTGCATACCCCTCAGGGCTGGTAATCTCAACAGTAACCGCTTCACTATCACCAACCGTTATGTCTGAAATCTCAAGGCTTCTTGTTGTTCCCGTTCCTGTTAAAGCACCTTTTGCTGCTCCGGTTACGCTGATATCATCTGCTGTCAATGTTGTCGGGTCTACATCAAAGGTCAGTAGTAATCCTGTAGAATCTGCTGTACCCGATGTTCCACCGGCCTGAACTGCATTTTGGAATACCACATTTGTAGTTGTTTCTTCCGCTCCAGTTGCTGTCACACTCTCTCCATATCCTCCCATGGAGCCTCCATCAAGCACCAGCAAGGATACCGTAAATGTTCCCACTTGCGTAAATGTGTAGGGGAAAGGGCTCCCCGTTCCTACTTGTGTTCCATTCACATTCCAGCGGTACTGGACTTCTTCAGAATGTATGCCTGTTGAAGTAAGAGTTATCTCATCCCCTACCTTCACCGTCTCAGGCAATCCAGTGAAGGAAACGGCTAAAGGGTTTTCCATATCCTCCTGTATGTCTACTTCAACACTGCCAACCCCAAATTGAATATGCTCTTCTGATACGCTGATTGTTCCCGTTGTGGTCTCGTCTTTTACAATACGCAGAACAAATACTCCGTCCCAGACCAGTTCCTTCCCTGTATCAGGAACATCTTCATACAGTCCTACGGTTACCTCATACCAGCCTGCAGCAAGAGTAAAATCACCTGCAGCACTCTTACCAACATCAGTATCCACTGTGATCTCAGTAGAATCTACAATAATATCATCACCTTCTCGATCTCGTATGGTTACCCACACCTGGGGGTATTCAATCACCCCTTCAGTATCTACCCAGTCCATATCAACAGATAAAGTTCCATCACCCTCTAGTGGACGCATGTAGGCAGTCTCAGTTGCTGTCTGGCTTTTTCTGACAGTGACATCTAGGGTTGCTGTTGCTATCTCATCCCCACCTTCATTGTAACCCGTCAGGGTGATCACCCAGGGACCTGCAGCCAAATCGTCTCGTACAAATGTACCCTCAGAAAAGTTTTCTACTGTAAATGCATTTCCTCTCGGTCCATCTCCTTCAATTAAATAGCTTGCAATGCCCATTTCAATGGTGGGTTCCCACACAAGATTAGTCCCTCGAGAACTATCATTAAACTGAAGCACAAGAGTCCCCTCACCACTTCCAAACAGATCGCAGCCTACAAAACTGAGTGCAGGTAAGACAACCATACAACTAATCAATATTGCTACTATATTCTTTTTCATAAAGATCTCCTAATCGTATTATGTTAGTTCAGTGTATACCCCATAACAGGTGAACACAATACTGATGGGTAGATATTTATACTATATTACAGAGATTTTTTGTTTTTTCTTTCTGACTTCATTTTTAATTTATATACCTCTGCATCATGGATACTAGGCATTATTTATAATAAAAGGCTACTTTTCTTTTTTATCGAGTAAGAGAATCCCCACCCTCTTCATACTCCCTTAAATAATTTAAATAAAAGATATGAAAATTTTTGTGTTAAACGGTACAATGCTGCGGGCAATCCTCAGGACTATGGTGGGATTTTAAGTACTTAACGCTGTGGTTTGAAAACCAGTGGTGGCTTTCGTTCTTTCTTTACCTATTCTCAATTTTTTAATTATTGGCAATTTTTATAAAGCATGTAGGAAAGTGTTCTTTTTTCAGTGTAGAACTCTCCGAGAAATTACAAATGGGTTTATCCTTACAAAAGCAAAAGACTCTTGTGAAAAATACTTTTCCCCCGATAAAGTATTTGTACAAACCCTCTATAAGTATGTTAGTATTATATGAATTTGCTTTGAAAAAGGATAATCATATGAAAAAGCTATGTTTGCTGTTAGCAATAATGATGACTGCGTTTCCTTTAGTGGCTGATGAAAATACAAGATATAGTGATGGAATGACTCCATTAATGAAGGCAGTACAAAACAACGAAAGCACTGAAGTTGTTTCAGATCTTCTTGAAGCTGGGGCTGATGTGCATGCTAGGGCTGATTTTAGATGGACACCTTTGATGTTTGCAGCTATATGGAATGAAAATCCAGAAGTCATTACAGTATTGCTTGAAGCAGGGGCTGAAGCTTTAGTAGAAAGTTCTTCTGGAAAAAAAGCTATTGATTTTGCAAAAGAAAATGAATCACTAAAAGGGACAGAAGCTTATTGGGAATTGAATGATGCTAGTTTTGAATAGTGCTTTGATCGGCTCTGTAAAAATAACGAGTGAAGTACCTAATCCCTACATTATTTATTATGTATGGGATTAGGTTTCAATATTTATTCATTTAACTTCCCCCTGCACCCTCTTCATTGCCCTCCCCCCCCCAGCACCGCATATACGCTTTATCTCGTTCAGGCATGCACATGTATCTCTAAAGTAGATAAATATCACAACTTTCCTCATAAGTTTCCTCGCCTCATTATATTAAGCAACACTACCTTTTAATCTTTTTACTGTTTGGATTATTTGGATTATAACAAAAGAACTTTTTTATTAACATTTTCTAATTTATATTTATGTTTTATAAGTTTTGAATTATGTTTACGCTACCGATATCTTATGTTTCTATAATAAAATACATAAGGAAGAAGTCAAAGTAACTGCTAAATAGATAAGAAATCAATACTTCGCATTCAAGAGCAGTTCTTTTTTATTTAGCAATTAACTATGTCCATATCGTTTTAATTTCATTGAATAGATTTTCAGTTCTACGATTTATTTCGTTTTCATTCCATTGTGTAATTATGTTTTTATCAAAAGGGTTAAGAATATCATCTTTTATAATAGTAAGATCAGCATATTTTCTTATTCCGCGCTTTTTCCCATCACCATTTATTTTCCTTATTAAATTATGATTACGAATTGATGTATTCAACCGACTATTAAGCAAAGTCATATTCCCTAAAGCATAAACTTTCTTATCTCGGAAGTCTTTAGCTTTTAACTTGTCTTGAATAATCTTACCATTATCATCATAAACAGGTACATTTTGCCAGTGCTCTTCCCATTTTTGAGGCATTATGTGTTCAAGTGAATAATTAAATTTCAACTCCCTTACTGATTGCATTGAGTCATTATTTCTTCTATATAGCTCAATCCAAAATAATAAGAGATTCGCATTTTTATTTGAAATATTTTCTATCGCATCCCTAATTTCGTTATTAGCAATTTCATTCATCTTATCATTAATAAGTAAATCATTAGCTATTAAATCCCTACATGTTTTATTATAACTCTTTGTCTCTTTCTTGCAGATCATTCTTTTTACTACAAATTTCTCAAGCTTTAGAAACTCATCCTTAAGCTTAGCCATATCATTTTGGTGATTATAATACAAAAATAAAACATACGGATGGAATGTTGATATCTCAGTAATATCTAGTATGTGGAATAATCTCTGTTCGAAATTTTCAAAACTAAACATTTCACTTCTGTTAAAAACTAAAAATTTATTACGATAAATTCCAGCATAACTTTTCAGATCTTTCAAAAACTCAACAATACAATTTTCACCCATATCTTTAATATGCTTTTTGTATAGTACCGTTAAATCTGATAGAGTATGCTTATCTGGATTGAAAAACTTTTTTATTATTGCAAATGAATGAAGTAACAATTCAATATTATCTCGTTTTAATCTTCCTGTTACTTTTACCGTTTCCCAAAATTCTATTGTTTCTTCATCTTTTAAAAAAATATTCCCCCAATATTCCTTATACCATTCTATTACTGTATTTTCTGAATCATCCCCTTTTAAACTCAAAGCCTTTTGAAACAAGGCATTTTTTATTATATCCGCTCCACTTAACCTTACACCTGCACTATTAATTGTATCAAAAATTGATTGTTCATCATCATTATTTGACAAATCAACAATTACCAATATCTTATTATTATGATCAACTAGATCATTAAATAACTTCTCTTTCTTATCAGGTGCAAGATCTATAATTTTTTCATAAAAATATTTATAGCATTGAAGTATCCTATTGCTCTTTTTATCAATCGAATCAAACTCAGAAGCACTTAGTTCATTTTTAATAACTTTTTTATAATTAGTTGAATCAATATATGAATGTTCTATCTTTACATAAAGATCATTCTTTGTAGCCTGTTTTTTGTAGAAGAGATGAGATTCTAGAACATTAGAACAATTATTCTTAATTGTTTGTGGAAAAGTATCATATATTGCTCTTAGCAAAATACTAATTGTCGTGAGTCTCTGCTGCCCATCTATCACTAACACTTTAGTTGGCGTTCCCGTTTGTTTTTGAGTCTGTTTCAATATTAATGATCCAAGAAAGGTTTTTTTTGTCTCGTCTAGTAAATCTTCCAGCAGATCTGCCCAATTTAAAGAATTCCAGATATACCCTCTTTGGAAAAATGGTATTTTCACAATGTTTTCGGCAGTTATAAAAGCAAAAGACCTAGCATCAGCTTGCATTAGACATCACCCCTTTAATCAATTTGCTGAATAAGCATTATTAATATGTAATACATCTTATAATAAATTATAAACAATATAAAGCTTTTTACATACAATTAATGTGTAAAGATTTATTCCATATAACTATTTTCTTTATAATCACTTTCTAGTGTATATTTTGCTGGGAGGTCCAAATCATCTTTTTCAAAAAAAAAATCTTTGAGATTGAGCATATCATATTCAAATCGCCTTCTCACCAGAACATGATCTTGCTCAGAAAAGTTTTCTACCGCAAAAAAAAATCCAATTTCACTGAATAGCCGCATTTCTGCACCTCCACAATTTTCCCGTCCCAGTCATAATAGGACGTTCCTTCTTCATCTTCAGAAATTTCAGGGGCATAGATAAAACCATTATCACCTTCAATTTCCAATAATAGTACTCTGAGAGGTTGTTACTTTTTTACTTGTGTGTACCGAATTACGGTATGCTTTTCACCAGTTTCGCAGGTACTCGAAGCGGCTTGTAAGCAGATCCTAATATTCGTTAATGGCATCCTTAACAGCATCCTTTTGAAGCCCAACCCATACTATAGAGCAGATATCCTTCTGGCTATCTGTTCTTTTTTTTATGCTCAGAACACAGGAATGAAACCAATCGCAGGTGTATCTCGATCCTTTGAGTGCGAAACGATGGATGCCGTTCCCAACCCACCTAACCCGTTGGGTTCAGCATAAAATACCATAGAAACAAAGTATTAGAGAATTGATTTAATTAAGTATGACATCACAATAGGCAATTCCATCAAACGTACCGAACCAAAGCCTTACAGAATCATTATTAATCTGCTGTACCTCTAATGCAAAAACTGCATCAGAAGG
>JAIPFU010000077.1 GCA_021736505.1 Spirochaetia bacterium
GTGGAGGCTATGACTTCACCATCCACGTTTCTGCGCATATCAGTTACCTCTTCCGGGCGCTCGTCAATTAACAGCACAATCAGAGTTACTTCCGGCTGGTTTTCAGTAATTGAATTTGCAATTTTCTGAAGCAGGACAGTTTTTCCTGTTCTCGGCGGAGAGACAATCAGTCCGCGCTGTCCTTTTCCGATGGGACAGAAAAGATTGATCATTCTGGTTGATATATCCCCTTTAGCGTTCTCCAAGTTCAGACGCCCATCAGGATACAAGGGTGTAAGGCTGTCGAAGGGAACTCTGGTCTGTGCAATTATGGGATCATCAAAGTTGACCGATTCCACACGGAGCATGGCAAAAAAGCGCTCCCCCTCTTTGGGTGGCCTGATCTGTCCCGCTACGGTATCACCAGTTTTTAAATTAAAAAGTCTGATCTGTGATGGAGAAATGTAAATATCATCCGGCCCGGAAAGATAACTATTCTGCGGTGATCTGAGGAAACCATAACCGTCGGGCAATATTTCCAGGGAGCCGTAGGCATAAATAGTTCCACCTGCAATGGTATGAGCTTTCAGTATGGTGAAGACCACTTCCTGTTTCTTCATGGTCATGAGATTATCTTTCGGAATTCCATGCTCAATCGCTTTCTCACGCAGTTCAGGAACACTCATATTGATTAATTCATTAATACTCACCCGTTCACCCTGCTGATCTTCGATAGGCTCTAAATTTGAAATACTCTCTTCTATTCTTTTATTCCTGAATTTCTGGTTATTATTTTTACTTCCAGATTGAAAATTCTGACTGTTCTGCGAATTACTCTGATGCTGGGAGTTCTGCTGATTATTATTCTGGTTGTTCTGATTGTTCTGCTGACTGTTGTTGGAGCTTTTTCCTCCCTGTCGATTATTCACTTTCGATGTATTTTTCCCCCTACTACTGTGTTTCCTATCATTTTCTTCCTTCGGGGAGTCTATTTTTACTTTTCTTTTCTTTGTGCGTCGGCGGGTAACAACTTTTTTTCTGGACTGATCATCCTGGTCAGACTGATCATCTTGGTCAGACTGATTGTTTGGATTAGGCAGACTACTTTGGTCAGGCTGATTACTTTGGTCAGGCTGGATATTCTGGTCATGTTTACTGTTTGAATCAGCCTGATTATTCATCTTAGCTTGGCCTTTTTGCGGGACGGAAGCATCAGCAGGTTCCGATCCTTTCCGATTCTGCTTGGCTTCTGTGTCCTGCTCTTTTTTCTTAGAATCTTCAGTCCGGCTGAATTCTTTTGATTTCTGAAAATCTTGGGAATCAGCACTTGCTTCTCCACTCTCAGGCTTTTGATCTTTATCACTTTTACGTCCCCAAGAAGAATCTGCCTCTGTATTTTCCGTCTGCTTACTATCTAAAGGAAGGCTCTGCTGTTTATCTACAGGCTTATTCGATTTTTTTGCTGTACGGGTTTTTTTGGGAACCTGCAGGTCCTGAGAATTCATATCAGCTTCTTCTGAGCTTTTTTTATCCTCTGTTTTTTTCTTCGTAGTTCTTTTTTTCGGTCTGCCCGAGGTTTTGGCAGCTTTTTTTACCTCTGCAGCAGCCTTGTTCTGCTGTTCGTTCTGCTGCTCGTTTTGTTGATCGTTTTGTTCTTCGCTCTGCTGGCCAGGAAGTGTATCGACAGTATCGGGATACACAGTACCAGTTTCGGAAGCTTGCATGGTTTCTGCAGACGCGGAGGGACTTTTTTCAGAAGTTTCGACCGATGTTTTCAGTATTTCATCATCGTTCATAGTATTAAATTCCTTTTTTATTCTTTGATTACGTATTTTCTCATAGATTTACTGTGACCAATTGGATTTTTGGTTTAGTTTGATTTATATTTTTTAATTGAGGATATGTATGTTTACGCATGTTTATCACCAAGGTTTCTGCATATTAGCATTAAGCTGCTCATTTTTACATCAAAATCAGAAAGTGTTGTTTTCATATTCTTGTAAATCATTACAGGTAAACAGTTCTGTTTTACAGAAGCATTCAATGTACAGGGAATGTCCTGGTCTTTACAAAGCCGATGCATCCAGCATGGGGTATACTGGATAAAGTACTGCTGATGGTCTCAGCAAATCCAAGCAGTATTCATGTTTTGATTGTTAAAGAATGAAATTAAGAGGTTTTTTTTATTCAGGACTCTTAACGGTAATTTAAATATATTGCCACTTCTTAACTCTGTCAAGCACCTCAACACGATTTATGAATGCTTCGCACATCAATAATGCTGCTGAAGCTGTCCGTTTCCGTATTAAATCTCTTCTGGGATAAGAAAATTGCCATTTTACAGCGATTGTTTGACGATCTCTGCCTGCCAGAGCAAACCATACGGTTCCAACAGGTTTTTCTAGCGTTCCGCCCCCCGGCCCGGCAATTCCAGTAACTGCACAGGAAATATCAGCTTCTGCATTTCTTAGTGCACCCTCAGCCATTTCTTTAGCTGTTTCTGCTGAAACAGCACCGTAACGCTGTATCGTTTCTCCAGAAACCTGCAGCATTTTCTGTTTTGCAGTATTCGCATAACTTACAAAAGATCCCCAGAGAACACTAGAGCTGCCGGGAACATCCGTAACCAGCTTACCAAGGAAACCACCGGTGCAGGATTCAGCAAATGTCAATTGGATGTGCTTTTCCTGACAAAGAGCTACTAAACGTTCTGCAACTCCCTCCGAACCAGTACGCACCAGCTCTTTTCCTGTATGCCGCTGCAGGTTTTCCAGCATTTTTTCTCGGTCATGCCGACTGCCGCCCCGCAGATAAAGGCTGATTGACATCTCTTGGATTCTTGTTCCCCAGACTACTCCGGGGACACTGCAGGTACTGCATAACTCCTCTAGTTTTGATTCAGGTATCATAAATGAAGAGGCTTCCAGGGTTTCAAGCTGTTCTAGAAATGCTGAATGATCAGCAGCAGTCGCTCGAATTTTTTCTTTAATACGCGGTATTACCTCCATACTGAGCATTCGCTCCATTTCGCGAGGTGGTCCCGGAAGACAAAACAGGCTTACTCTCTGTATTTCACCGAAAAATCCCGGCGCAGTCCCTAAGGGGTTCGGAAGGACAGAAAAACCTTCAGGGATAAGAATTTGCCGATAATTTGCATCAGTTTGCCCTACTGGCCTTTGAATAAGCTGTTCAAGCCCCTTCTTCGCTTCCTCATTAACTTGCAGCTTAACTCCCGCTAATTCGGCAATGCTATCCCGGGTTATATCATCCGATGTGGGACCAAGGCCGCCAGTACAGAGAATTCCATCCGCTTGTCCTAGGAGTTCCCGAAGTACCGTGGAGATACTGCCGTCATCGGGTATGATGACTATCCTTGAAATGGAAATACCTAATATATCCAAGGATGAGCTTAGTAATTTCGCATGACTGTCCTGTATTATTCCCTTGGTAAGTTCCGTACCAATAATACATAGCGCGTACTTCTTTAATTTCATGTATTCGCCTTCTCTCTGGATGGAAGAAACAGAAACCTCGTAAAACCACGGTCAATTGAACCGGGATTACACCCTTCAGTGCTGTCGATGAAGTCGTATGAAATACTGCCGAATTTCATTTACGGGTACTTGCTTTTTCGATTTTTGCTTTTTCGATTTTTTCTTCTTTGATTTTTTATTTATTCGGTTTCTTATTTTTCCGCCGAGATTTCCCTGATTTTGATGCAATCTGCCCCTGTGCTGCTTGAGCCCGCCATCGTACAAAAAGAATAATGATTCCGATAGCGACAGCTATGATTTGAAGATAGAACAATCCAGCTCCCATCCAGTCACCATATTTTGTGTAGAACGTCTTCGGCGGGTTTTGATATACCGGGACGGTGCTTACTAAATATGATTCAATAAATGGATCGAGGGTATCTATAGGGCGGCCTACGGCATCAACAGTGGCTGTAATACCTGAGTTAGTGCTTCGGACCATTCCCCTCCGGTTCTCTACAGCCCTGAAAATTGACATATTGTAATGCTGCATTTCAGCAGAAACCGCACGGGACCATGAGTCATTGGTCAAATTAACTATGACTTCAGCTCCGTTATTTATGAACATACGGGAAATATAGCCGAAAACATCCTCAAAACAGATGGGAGTTGAAAACTTCACACCGTCTCCGGTTTCAAAAACCGTGGGTTCTGTTCCCCTTTCCCAGAAGTGAAAATCATTATCCACCAGGAGCTGATAGAAACGGGGCAGCTCTTCCTCAAAGGGAAAATTTTCCGTAAACGGAACTAAATGCATTTTTCGATACGTATCTTTCAGTTCACCATCTTCATAGTGTATCACTGCATTATAGTCGATACGGTTGTACTGTCCATTCGGCAGTACAGGGGGCAGACTGGGATCTTCCAGCCGGCCGTCATCATTTCCGGTTACCAGCGGAACTTCCAAATCCTTGGCGAACTCAGTGAACTCCTTGACCAGGCCGTACATCTGCAGATCGGTCCGGTAATTTGCATGCCAGTATATTCCGGGAACAAAAGCCGTTTCAGACCAGAAAATAATATCAGGATCCTCTTTCAGTGCTTCTTGACTCAATCGTCTCATACTGCGGAAATTTCTCTGGTACTGATTAAAACCGCCGAGCCAGGTGTCAGCATTATGCTGTATCAGGGCAACTTTCCAGTCCTTTCTCACTTCCCAGTTATCCACTTGGTTCATTCGAATAAACCCAAATGTAAGCACTGCAGCAAACAGCACCGCATACACCGCAAGACTTGGAATATGCTTTTTAAAGGAGTACTTCAGCAGTGGTTTCCCGCCGATGATCCAATCAAAGAGCAGTTTGCCCATGTAAGCTGAGGGCAGTGCTATCAACAGACTGACTCCCCAGACTCCGGTGAATTCTGAAATTTGTATGAATGGAAGGAACCTGTTCTGGGTATATCCGATGATCCCGTATGTATATGCTGCAAAACCCATAGTTTTGGTATATTCATAGCCTACAAAAGCCAGGCCCTGCAGTATAAATCCGTAGTTTGGGAAGGCCTTGTCGATAAATTTCAAGGCGGTAAACATGATAAGCGTTAAGCCGGAACAAATAATGGGGGCTATGTAGATAGCCAGGGGGTGGAACGTAGCCAGCCAGTAATTGAATAAGATGTAACTGAGAAAGCCGTACAGAAAGCCCAAGAAGGTTACGCTTTTCCAGGATGCAGTTTTAATGAGGGCAAACATAGGAACCAGAGCAAAGAAGCCCAGAAAAGCTATGCCGTCATCTGAAAAGACCCCTGGAAATGCAGCTGCAAAAAGGAGAATGCCCGCCGCTAATAAAACAACCTCAGTACCAATGGTACCAAGGCTTCCATAAAGAGTTTTCTTTTCTCCCGAAGTATGCTTAAGAAGTTTTCGCTTCATTATCACCTAATCCAGTAATGTAATTTAGTATGTTTAATAAATCTGAAAACCTGAGAAAAAGACCTAAAGCAATCTACTGCCGTAATGGCCAGGCAATCTGCTTTAATTCCTTTCCAGGCCGAAACACAGCAACACCATGAGTATCTACAGGTACAATTTCGCCTGTTTTTGGATTTCGTGCCCGTTCACGACCCTTTCGGGTACGAATTTCAAAAGTACCAAATCCTCGTAATTCAATAACCTGGTCACTGCTGAGACCTTCCTTCAGAATATTGAATAACTGATCGATAACTCCGTGTATATCGGTCCTGCTAAGCTCAGTTTCTTCGTTTATCCGCTCAATTATTTCTGCTTTTGTCAGCTTCCGGGATGCCATAATCCCTCCTTTTCTCATTCTTAATTACAAACATCCTATACTTTCCATCAAAACGCAGCTGCCTGCAGGCAGTGTGTAAACCTTTTTTTTAATAAACACACAACTACGTGAAAGATTACAAAATGGATGCAATCACTTATAACAGTTCTTTTTTACTGCATTGAATTGAATTGCGCATACAGCCTGGATTTTCTCCGTGCCGCGGTATTTTTATGAAGAATACCTTTTACTGCGTATTTGTCCAGAAGGCTGATAACTTCCTTCAGCTGTTCCTGAGCTGCCTCAGAATTCTTTTCATCTACAGCTGCATGGAACTTTCGTGAAGCACCTTTAATTTTACTTTTTGCTGAACGGTTTCTAATTCTGCGGGCTTCGCTCTGCCTTGCTCGTTTCTCTGCAGATCTATTGATATTAATTTCCACTATAATTACCTCCATCTGCCGCAGGGGCAGGATTTGCTTTTTCCATTTTTTTTTATCTCTTTACATTATGAAAAAATATATATTCATTGCTGTATTCTGTAACCTCGACGAAAAGAAAAACTATCAGACAAGAAGAAACTTGTCAAGCTGAAACTTGTCAGCCCATATATGATTCTTAATTTATTAACTTTTTTAACTGCAGTGTTTTAATATCGATATTTCAAAACGGCAAGTCTCACTTTCCGTCTCAATATATTTTCTTTACTCCGCACATTTTTTCCTTTCTGCTGCCCTTTCAATCTTCCTGGTCTTCCAAATACTTCTCATCCACCTGCCAATACCTTGTTTTCTCATCCTGATACAGGTATTCAAAGGGGATAGGGAACATTCTACCATCTCCGGCATGAACATAAATCTTTTTTGATATGATATTTACTTCATGTATTTTGCAGAGTTCTCCATTAACTTTCAGTCTATTCCCTTCATTCGGCCACTTCTTTTTTTCTTCATGGTAATAATCAAATTCATAGGAAAGGCAGCATAGCAGCCGTCCGCAGGGACCGGATATTTTCATTGAATTGAGGGATAAATTCTGCTCCTTAGCCATCTTTATTGAAACTGGGTTCAATTTATCTGTAATGCTGTGACAGCAGAACTGTCTTCCGCAGACTGCAATACCGCCGACTACTCTTGACTCATCCCGTACTCCTATCTGCCTCAACTCTATACGCATACGAAAAACGGAGACTAGATCCTTTACAAGATCCCTGAAATCAACACGTGAATCTGCAGTAAAGAAGAAGAGAACTTTGGGTTCATCCAGAAGGTAGTGAGCCGTTACAAGCTTCATTTCAAGCTGGTGTTTTTCAATTTTTTCCCGGCATATTTTATAGGCCTCCAGCTCTTTTTCACGATTCAGTTCAAACTTTTTTATATCCCCTTCATCTGCAATTCTTTCAATTTCATATACATCTCCGTTGATTTCCGATGCTTCAGCTGCCATTTTCCCAAGCAGCACCCCCATGTCCATTCCGTACCGTGTCGGTGTGACAACACGAATTCCGGATTCCAGAATGCCTTTATAGGAACAAACATAGGTTTCACTGGAATGCAGATTCTTCACCAGGTAGATAATCTCTTTTTCCGGTTCTTCCTTACGGGTACCATCGTCAGCTTCAGGATTATCAGGGTTTTCTACTTCTGCAGCTTCATTGACTGCTTCTGATATTCCTGATTCCTGGGATTCTTCAGGGCTACTGATCCCGCCATGAGGAGCATCTTGAGGTAAACGTTGGGGGAAATCATCATCCACGACGGTATCATCATCCACGACAGTATCAATGTTTTCTTCATTGCTTTCTGAAGGAAGCGATGGTTCAGTTTCTCCTTCGTTCTCCTGATTCTCGGAAGAACCTAAAACGAGATGAGTATTCCCGTCGAGGGAGACATACGCTGAGGCAGCTGCTTCGGATGCTCCAAAATCATAGATTGAAAGATCTTCACCTTCCAAACCCCCGTTTCCCGCTGAAAATCCAGTTCCCGCTGAATATCCAGCAGACTGAGAAGCACTCTCTTCATTTTCAGCGTGAACCCCGCATCCGACACAGCATCCAACGTGAGGAGCCCGGGGAACCTTCAAACCTGATCCATTTTCCGGTAATTCCCCGGAAAAACTGGAATTGTTGCATTCATATATCATAAAAGTATTTTTCCCTTATTATCTTTTACACATTCTCATTCACAAATATAGTCTACAAATAGTCTAAAAAGCTCTTTCCTCTGATTTTCAATCTGGCGGCATTGATTCTCAGCAGTATCTTATTCGTTACTGCAGCCGGAGATAGGGCAAATTATATTTTCAGCAAAAAAAGAACCATTCAAAAATTACCATACCCTAAAAAAATTGTCAAACATAATTGACGATACATAAAGAAAATGCTATCTTTAATCTAAGTCTCAATCAGACGTCAAATCCTAGTTAATAAGCGGTAATATTATGAATTTTTTCGATACTCAC
>JAIPFU010000078.1 GCA_021736505.1 Spirochaetia bacterium
CTGTTTTTCAGCTCCCCTCTCCCCTTCCTGATTACCGGCAGCATATATTGCTAAAGTTATTGAGAACATAAGAAATAAGCAGAACACAATCTTTTTCATAGCAGCTCCCCCTTTTACCTTTATACATCCAAAGCGGCTTGAGAATGCAAACGTCACTGTCAACTATTGACAGTACAGGTTATACAGCTTGAAGCACCATGAAATGCACTATTAAATGCTCTTTTTTATTACGTAAAAAGCATTTTACATCTTCTGTATTGGTAAATCGATATAATCTATGTCAATTTCAAGGGATTTATGCAGGCTGAAACTTTCTTTTATCCTTTCAACTATTTTAACATACCAACTTGAAAGATCAAGCTGGACTTTCACCAAAGTCTTTTCAGCAACACGCATTCACCAAAGTCTATTCATCAAAACATATTCACAAACGTCTATTCAGCAATTTTATGATGATGTTTCAGTGTTCGATTTTGGGATACTCGTATTTCGGCGCACAGTCCATTTGATTAGTAAGCAAATCGAGCACTTCGAGCAATCGGGAGCTTAAGATTAATTTCTGGTAGAGCGCCGGTGTATGCTGGAAACGTATCAGGCATAAACCCGCCCCAGGGACTATAGAAACCCTCATCCGCTCCATCTGGAAAAACTGCTGCGTCCATCCATCCTGAAGAGAAGCCCTACGACCTCCTACATTCACAGAACCAGTAAGCCAGTATGAATGATCTTCATCAGCATCCAACACGTAAGCGGCCATATTCGGTTTTGGGCGGTCCGGTGTAAAATCCGCCGTCACGGTAATTCCTAAAATTGAATATTCAAGGGAGTTAATTAAAGTACAGAAGAGCTATAGAAATCACTCTAAATTATTCAGTCGGCCTGATTGATGATTTTCTGATCATAAGTTTTGCTTCGAGCAGATACTCACAAGGAGCTTGGCCTGGTTCGTTCAAACGATTCATCATTGCATTGACAGCAGCAACCCCGATCTCTTCGCACGGCTGGCTGATTGTCGTCAGCGGAACACGAGCAAGCCGAGCAAATTTGACATCATCAAAACCAATGATTCGAACATCTTCAGGAACGGAAATTCCTAATTCCTCTAATGTAATAATTAATTCAGCCGCGGTTTCATCATTCACGCAGATTATGTCACGGGCGCCGGAATCGTAGAGTTTCTGCACATCTTCTTTCGAATCAGGAAACAGAAAATGCTCCCATTCACGCTTTGGGCAGATAGAAGCTTCAAGAAGTGCTAATCTGCAGCCGTACATTCTTCGTTCAAGAGTAGAAGCGGTATACGGTTTTCCAACAAAATCTATTCTTTCAGAACCTTGACGAATGAGATGGCGGGCAGCAATCCATGCCGCGCGTGTGTTATCTATACCTACAATATCAAGGCCGCTTCGTTCCGGGAATGGTACATAATCTGCATCAAGAAGTATGACAGGAATACCGTTTTCTTCAAGCATGAGTATGGTTTCTCTGTTAATTTTATCTTTTTCATGCAGCAGTTCTGCCGGCTGAAGGAAAACCCCGTCAACACCATAACTGACACATCTACGTACTGCTCTTACAAGATTTTCCTTAGTTTTCCCCCGAACATTCATACCTCCCCAGATTAAAGCAAAACCTGATTTATCAGTTTGGTCTGCTATACAAGAACAGACAGAGTCAAAAATAGTTCCATGTCCGTAACCGGGAACAAAAAGACAAAATGTCAGCTTTTTGCCATCATTTTGTGGAGGAGAAACAAAACTTCCCGATCCGGCTCTCCTTTCAATCAGCCCTTCATGAGCAAGATCATTCAGGGCACGTGTTACCGTAGGTCGTGAAACATTGTAAGATTCAGAGAGTTCTCTTTCCGTACCCAGTTTTTCACCGGGGTGGAGTTTACCGCTACGTATATCGTTTCGAATCTCATTGCTGATAGTCTGATATTTTTTATCTGTCTGCTTATTATTTGTACTCATCAATTACTTCCGTTCCAAAATCGATTCCCCCATCTTTGCCAATGTCCTGATATAAAGCGCTTAAGAAAGTTACTTTATACAAGATCATATGTACGCTTAGCTGCTGGCGCTGCATCGACATTGTCTAGTCATTAGCGTTATTGCTATTGTTACTGTCGGCACAAACAAAATTTTGTGCACCTCCGATACATTGCGGGCATCTCTGAAATCAGATTACAATAGTGCTGCAATGCTGATTCATTTCAATCTGCGTTTCCTGTAAATTTTTGTGTTCTGCAAGAATGACCTTAAATATCGATTCATATTGTTTTAATGTATCATATCAAAATGATTACAACTAGACAATCCTGCAGTTTTTATTTCTATAATTACCTTCAGGCTGAAGCATAACAGGTGATTTCCGAAACTTTTTCACTGAAAAATATGTAGGACTGCCGGAAAACCTGCATTCTTTTTCTTCCTTAGTTTCTTTTATTTTATTTAGTAGAAGGTAGCACAAAGTAGTGTGATAAAGGAGACAGTAAAAATTACTTAGGAATTACTCAAAAGTTTAGCTCATCACAAAGCTTCATACCTTCAAATAGTTAGTAAAATTAATCATTATACAGATAAGATATAATTAATTTTTGAATTGAGTTAATTACTGGTACAAAACTTGTTAATAAGCTTTCACCAGCATGAAAACAAGTTAAAGCAGTAGATCCTCTCGATCTCAGCAGCATACGTTAATCAGCGGATCGTCTCCATTTCAGACCATCAACAATCTTCGTGCCACTATAAACGGATGTATTAACCTTTCACACAGCAGGAAGCGCGCTGGCGACGGCAGGCACTTTAACGAGCCAGCCTCCCAGCCGACAGCACATACAGAGCAGTTAAAGTAAATGGTACTCACGAGCTTTATTTTTCAGGAATGCAGCACCGTCACGAATCATTGCATCGGGGTCTGTGACGATCTGCCTCCACATGCAAGTAGCTCGTGCAATATCAGGATTAAGTTTCACAAACGATTCCATAACAAGTGATCCGGAGAACTGGACATCCTGCAGACCCTGAAAGACGTCATCCCAGTCTACTGTTCCCTTGCCGGGTGTTCCTCTGTGACTCTCGGAGAGATGGATGTATCCGAGACGGTCTCCTGCATAGCGTATCGCATCACCGAATGATTCTTCTTCGATATTGAGATGATAGGTATCAAGATGCACAAACATGGTATCACTGCCGATACGGTCGAGCAGACGGACTGCCTGATCAGCGGTGTTGATGAGAAATGTCTCATATCGATTCACCGGTTCTATGCCGAGCCGTATGCCTTTCTCGTCTCCATAACTCGATGCTGATTTCAGCACTTCTGCAAGAATCTCATAATCTCTTTCTTCCGGTGGTCGTCCGGGAAGCTCACCCAATGTCCCGTAAAGCACACCGGTAAGCACATTCCCTCCCGCAGCCGCAATAACATCAATCGACTGCTTCAGGAATGATTCAGCCTGTTCCGGATATTCCGGGAGGCTGCGGTCTGAAGGCAGTCCCATTGAATAAGATGCGGTAAGTCCATACATCCGCAACTGCTCTGCCGTTTCTCTACTGTCAAATTCTTCCGGATGCAGCAGTGGGATTTCCACAAGATCCAGTCCGGTCTTTGCTGCCTCTGCTATTACCCTCTTTCCTGTTTCCAAGTTCCATTCCGGTTCCCATACAAATGCGTGTGCTCCAAATTTCATGTGTTCTCCTTGTGTACTGGTACGAAGCTTGTTGACAGCATGCTGGTGACTGATCGCCTGTCTTCAACTTTTCTTATGACTGCCCTCAAACCGCTTCGATGCAGTACTAGGCGGCGTGTCAGATACCCCGAAGGGATCCGGCCGATGAACAGACGAGTGCTTTCTAGACGCTCAGGCATCAGCAGAAAAGTAACAACAAGATTCGTACCAGTAATAAATAAAATACTAGCTGGCGCTTCCCAACTGCTCCTTTTTGCGTTTCTTCTCAAAACTACCCTTCTGGAAATACCGATAAGCCATCACGCCGATCAGCATGATCCCCCAAATCGCGACCGTTGCAAAAGAACTGACGCCGAGCAGATTAAGACCGCTTGTTACCATCTGCAGAAGGAACAGTGCAATCACGAGACCTGAAACCTTGCCAAAACCACCGAACGGATCAGTTCCACCGAGCATACAGATAAGAACCGTTGACAACAGCATAGAAGATCCCTGACGAGCATTGGCAGAATTGAAACGTGAAAGCATCACCACAGCGGCAATCCCTGAAAGAATCCCTGAAAGAATATAGGTCCGAAGCAGCACCTTGCGGATATCAATTCCAGAATAGTCTGTAGCCGTCGGATTCGAACCGATAAAATAGAGATGCACTCCATAGGGACGTCTCTTTACAATTAAAGCAAATATCGCCGCTGCTGCAGCAAAGACAAACATCTGGAAGGGAATTCCGAGGATCCGGGCATTGCCAAGAACAAGAAAAGCATTGGGCATCCCTGAAATAACATACCCCTGGGTAATAGCAAGCGTAACGCCCTCAAAAACAATCATCGTTCCAAGCGTCGTCAGCACAGCCGGCACCTCAATATAGCCGATCAGATAACCATTAACAGCGCCCAGCAACGCAGAAACAACGATACCGATAAGAATTGCGCCGAGAACAACTAAAACAGCAGAAACACCTGAAGCTCCCTGGGCAGCAGGGGTAGTCAGAAACAGCGCCATTATAACAGCACTCAAATTCGCCGTGCTGATTATTGACAGATTGATGCCCGCTGTAATCATAGCTGCCATCATAGCAAGTGACAGCAGGCCTAGCTCAGGGACCTGGGCCAACACATTTGACACATTGGAGCTTCCCATAAAACGTCCACGCGTAGCAATCATCATCAGAACAACAATACCAATGAAAAGCCAGGGGAGTGCTGAAATGTCCTGGTTCCTATCCCGCCAACGTATATAGCCTCTATATAGATTATTCGACATGAATCGTCCTCTCCTTTTTTTTTGCAATCAGCGTCTGAAGTGACGTAACGCTAATACTCCCAAGAACTACCGCACCGATAAACACCTGATGCCAGTAGGCGGGAACTTTCAGAATTGTAAGCGCATTTGTAATAACCGTAATAAGAAGCACGCCCAGCAGAGTGCCTCCTATCGTACCTGCACCGCCGAAAATATCAGCTCCTCCGAGAACAACTGCGGCAACAACATCAAACTCTCGCCCGATGAGAGCATTCGGAGCTACCGTCTGCGTATTCAGAGCCTGTAGCATTCCTGCAACGCCTGCGGAAAAACCGAGAAACGAGTATGCAAACAGGCGAAGACCGAAAATACTCAGTCCGGCTCTTCGTGCAGCCTCAAGATTACCGCCAAGTGCATAAAGCTTCCTTCCCTGTTTCATGCGTCGAAGAATGACAGCACCTGCTACGGCCATAGCTAACCATATAATCGTAATGTATGCGAGACCATAGGAAGCACCATACTGATCTTTGAAATTAAAGATAAACCCCTTACCGAACGACCTGAACCATGGGGGAAAATCATACAACCATGTTCCGCCGGAATATATCTGTAGTATTCCGTAGTATACATTAAGATTTGCAATAGCAATGATGATGGAGGGTGCATTCAGGTAATGAATCAGTAGCGCGTTGATTGCTCCGAGGATGAGACCTATCACTATGGGAATCAGAACGACTGCAATGATCGGCGTATCCGGTCTATAGGTCAGAACCAGTGCCATAAAATATTGCGCCACCGTTGCAGTTGCCGTAAATGAGATGTCCAGTCCGCCCTGGATCAGTACAAAGAGAAATCCAATGGACAGCACTCCTGTGAATACAGCGCTTCTTAGGATCTGAAATGCATTCCGTCCGGTGAAGAAACGCGGGTTAATTAATGATACTGAAAGAACGAGAACCACGAGGATAATCAAGAGATATGTCTCGTTTTTAGAAAACATCTGTGCAGTTAGACTTTTTTTATGCATAATACCTCTACTCAAGATTAAATCTTTCGAGCAGTTCATGCTCGGCATTAGGACCTGGAGTTATCTCATCGCAGATGCGTCCCCGGTCCATAACAAGAACTCTGTGACAGTTCGACAAAACTTCGTGCACCTCATCAGAAATAAGAATTATCCCGATTCCTTTTTCTGCAAGCTGCTTTAAATATCGATGAACACTGTTTTTCGCATAGACATCAATGCCTATCGTCGGCTCATCCAGTATCAGTACCTTGGGATCTGTTGCAAGCCATTTCGACAGAACTACTTTTTGCTGGTTGCCTCCTGAAAGTGTCTGAACGGCTGCTTCCAGATTCGGTATTTTGATTGACAGCTCTTTCACCCATTTTTCAGCGATCGTCTTCTCTTTTTTTCTGTCAAGAAGCCCAAATTTATTTAGCAGCGTGTTGAGAATGGTGACAGTCAGATTTGACAGAATCGCCTGAGGCATAACCAGTCCCTGAGAGAGCCGGTCTTCCGGCACGTAGGCAATCCCGACCTTCGTGGCATCATTATGACTGCGTATTGTTATTTCTTTATCTTCCAGATAGATATTCCCCTGTTCCGACGGATTCATTCCAAATAGGCTGAGGGCCATTTCAGTTCTTCCTGATCCGAGTCTGCCTATGATTCCGAGAATTTCTCCTTTCTTCAGTGTGAAACTAATGTTTTTGTAGTTTCCTTCTCGAGAAAGATTTTCAACTTTCATTAGGCATGGGGCGTCTTCTGGCAGGGGCTTCGGAGGATCGACATCAAACTTTTGTCCCGTCATCAGATATATCAGTTTTTGATGATCCAGAACTTTAGGTTCATATACTCCGATTTTGTTCCCGTCTCTAAATACGGTTACGCTTTCGGCTATTTCAAATATTTCATTCAGTTTATGGCTTACAAAGAGCGTAGCGATGCCTTTTCCCTGCAGGGTTTTTATTGTTTTGAATAGTCTATCAACTTCTGTTCTCGTCAGGGATGCTGTGGGTTCATCAAGTATTAGAAGTTTCAAATTTCCGATCAGGGATCGGGCAATTTCCGTTTGCTGCTGTTCAGCAATTGAGAGGGTTTTCACTTTTCTTTCCAGGTCAATTTCCAATCCTATGTGACTCATGGCCTCTAAAGCCCTCTCTTCAACCTTTTTCCAGTCTACAAAGGGTCTGGAGTTTTCCCCGTATATTCCAAATGCAATGTTTTCTTTGACTGTAAGGTTTGGAAACAAAGCCAGGTCCTGATATATGACCCGTATCCCCAGATCAATTACTTGTTTTGCAGTAGTTCCGCTGATGTCCTGTCCTTCAAGCATCATGCGTGCCCCAATTTCCGGTTTTTCCACTCCAGATATTATTTTTATCATGGTTGATTTGCCTGATCCGTTTTCACCAACCAGGCAATGGATTTCTCCTTTTTTGAGGGAGAAATCAACTGCATCGAGTGCTTTCACTCCTGGATACAGTTTTGTTATCTTCTCAAATTCAATTAGATTGCTCATATTTACCCCGAATCTCGGTTGAACTTTCTTACTGGCACGAAGCTTGTTTATACATTTCTGCTGATGCCTGAGCGTCTTGAAATCGCTTGTCTGCATAACCGACAGTCCATCACAGAAACCTTGAGCTATCCTCAGGACTGCTTCGAAGCAATCCTGAGGATAGCCCAAGAACTACGCAAAGCAAGGTCTCAGGCATCATCATGACATCAAAAATCTTCGTGCCGGAAGCATTTATTCACTATTTTGTTTAGTCCGTTTAAAACATAAAAAGTTTCATCCGGTTTTTCTTTTTCTGCTACTGTCTCAAGCTGTACACTAAACGGCTTCTATCAGCACTTCTGCAGCAAAGGCCGTAGAAGTGCTGATAGATCGTCAAATCTGTGTTAGAAACCGAAGGAATCCGCATTTTCAGCAGTTACTTCAGCTGGAGCGTGGAATGTAATGACATTGCCTTCCACAATAGGAGCACCGTATTCGGGAAGTTCGTCGATATCTGCAAGCGAACCGCCTTCGAGCATGTTTTGGACTATATAGGCAGAGTCCTTTCCGATGCGATACGGATTGCTGATATAGTTAGTGTCTGAACGAAAAGTCCAGAAATTCCTCAATCCAGGCCAAAAAACACCACCAGTACGGCACTATTTCTGTTTCTTCACAGCTGTTTTCCGTTAAAGGTTTTCTTCTTACTCTTGAATAGCCCTTTTTTACA